>JAJYQP010000046.1 GCA_021794525.1 Pseudomonadota bacterium
CGGGTCGGGCCGACCCAGCCATGTGCTGAAAGCGATCGGGCTTTCGGATGCGCAGGCGAAGAACTCGATCCGGCTGGGCTTTGGGCGCTACACCAACCTTGACGAAATCGAACGGGCAGCGGCGCAGATCAACGCGAGGGCGGAGGCGCAAAGGGCATGAAGGTACATTTCACCACCGACCGCGGTGAGCGAGTCAGCGCCGAGGCGGCACCTGGCGATACCCTGCTGGCGATCGGTCAGGCCGCCGGGATGCCGCTGGAGGGCACCTGCGAGGGGCAGATGGCGTGTTCGACCTGCCACGTCATCGTGGCGAAGGAGTGGTTCGAGCGGTTGCCGACCGCAAGCGAGGAGGAGGAAGACATGCTCGACTTCGCCGCCGCCGCCTGCCGAACCAGCCGCCTCGCCTGCCAGATCGTCCTCGGCGAGGAGCTGGACGGCCTCACCGTCACCATCCCCGCCGAGGCGCATGACATGCGGCGGATCTAGGCGTCGGTCCGGCGCGGGCGATCCGCGTGGTCAGACGTGATGCCCGGCAATGGCCCTGGCGATGCAGCTCACCCGGTCGTTGACGCCGAGCTTGGCGTATATCCGCCGGATATGGGTCGCAATCGTGGAGGCAGCCCGGCCCGTGATCTCGGCAATGTCGCCGTTCGATTTCCCCTTTGCCAACCAGTAGAGAACCTCCCGCTCGCACGGCGACAACAGCGGGCCGGGGCCGGTGCTCTGCAGGATTTCCATGCGGATATGGGCCTGTTGCGCGACCGCGGCCACCAAGTAGATATCGATGTTGTCGAGCAGATCGGGATGGACGATCTGGGTCAGTCCAATAAGACCTGGCCGTCCGAGCGGCCCATAGGCGGGAATGACCAGCCCGTCGGTCAGTCCCGAATTGACGAGATCTTCCAGGTAGGCCTTTTCACCAGTGCTGAGACCGGTCAGCCCCGCGATGAGGTGGCTCAGCCGCTCAGGTGTGCCAAGCCGAAATGCTGCAGCAGGTATGGGATCGCGTTGTCGGTAATCACGCTTCTGATAGCGGCTGACCCAGTCGTCGGGCATGCCACGCTGAAGCAGCAGATAACGACCCACAACCCCTTCTGGCGCCATGTAGCAGAAGCCGCGGAAACCTTGCCCCTCGAAAAACCGGCAAAGGCAGTTGAACGTGTCCTCCACCGTGGGGCAGGCGTTGATTTTTCTGAAAATACTCTCAACCGACATTGCTTGTGCTTCCATTGTTAATTTTTATTAGAGAACCGCAAATATCGTTCGAGCGGACTACATTGTCACACGACTGTTCAATTACCTAGTCCATGTCAATATCGGTGTCTGGTTAGGGGTATGCTTCGGAGGTTTCCTTGTGCGGACTTACGTAATCTTGGACAAGGACGACAATCGGCGAACCGCGGTCTATCGCGCTTTCGCGCGTGAGCGGTCCGTTGTTCCCGTAACCAGCCCCGGGGAACTGGGTTCGGTGTGGCCGGTCGACGCCTGGTTCCTGGTTCACGACGATGACGAGTTGCTCGCAGACTTGCAGAGCGCATTCGCGACACGGGGCCGTGTCTACCCGATCCTGGTCTACGGCGAGGAACTGGTACCCGGCCGGATCGTGGCCGCCGTCTATGGCGGCGCCATCGATTACGTGCAGTGGCCGAACGACGTAGCCACGATAGAAGCCACCATAGACCGCGCCGCGGACCTCGCGGTCCGCCGCTGCGAGCGCGCCAGCGGGCGTCTGGCTGCGCAGGCCCGCCTTGCGGCTCTGTCTTCAAGAGAACTCGAGGTGCTGAAGGAAATGCGCAATGGGCTCACCAACAAGGAAATCGCCCGGGTCCTGAACATCAGTTCGCGCACGGTCGAAATTCACCGGTCCAACGCCATTTCCAAGGTCGGAGCCCGGAACACGGCCGAAGCGACGTGGATTCTGTTCGAGGCCGAGGACAGCCTGACAAGCGAAATCCTCGCGGCGTAGCGAGCTCGATCACGCTTCTTGAGGCGATCGGCAAGCGACGGCGGGCGACGCCGCCCGGACGCAAAGCCCCGACCGATCAAACGGGTGCCGGTTTACGGGCGACCAAGCATATTCACCAGCGCCTTGCTGAAGGCGGGTATATCCTCCGGCTTGCGGCTGGTGATGATATGGCCGTCTGTCACGACCTCGCGATCGACAACGTCAGCGCCGGCGTTCATCAGATCGGTCCGGACCGAGGGCCAGCCGGTGACGGTCTTGCCGTCGACGATGTTCGCCTCGACCAGCAGCCACGGCGCGTGGCATATCGCCGCGATCGGTTTTCCGGCGCTGTCGAAGTCCTTGATCATCTCGATCGCGCCTTCGTCCATGCGCAGGATGTCGGGGTTCATCTGGCCGCCGGGCAGCAGCAGGGCGTCGAAATCGTCGGCACAGGCGTCGTCGAGAGTCATGTCGACTTTCACGCTCTCGCCCCAGTCCTTCTGGTCCCAGCCCTTGATCTCGCCGGACTTGAGGCTGACGACGGTTGTCTCGATCCCCGCTTTCTCTAGATTTTCCCTGGGCTTCATCAGTTCCGCCTGCTCGAAGCCGTCGGTGGCGAGGATCATTACCCTGGTCATGTCGGGGTCTCCTGAAGGGGTTTTCCCCAAGCAATGCGTGGGGAAAGCCTTTGCTCCCGGATTGCGGGGCGAGACGGCGTGGCTGTAGGGCGAGGCGATGGCCGACACCCTCGACACCGACACCGACCCCTTCGACGCGATCGTCGATGCGCCCTTCGACAGCGCCCTGTCGGAGCGGTATCTGGTCTATGCGCTGAGCACGATCACCGCCCGGTCCCTGCCCGATCTGCGCGACGGGCTGAAGCCGGTCCACCGCCGCCTGCTGTGGGCGATGCGTCAGCTCAAGCTCGACCCGTCGAGCGCGTTCAAGAAATCGGCCCGCGTCGTCGGCGACGTGATCGGCAAGTACCACCCGCATGGCGACGCGTCGGTCTATGACGCCATGGTTCGCCTCGCGCAGGATTTCGCGCTGCGGTATCCGCTGGTCGAGGGGCAGGGGAACTTCGGCAATATCGACGGCGATAACGCCGCCGCCTACCGCTACACCGAGGCGCGCCTGACGAAGACCGCGCTCCGCCTGATGGAGGGGCTGGACGAGGGCACGGTCGATTTCATCCCGACCTACAACGGCGAGGAGGAAGAGCCCGAGATCTTTCCTGGCCTGTTTCCCAATCTCCTCGCCAATGGCGCCAGCGGCATCGCGGTCGGCATGGCGACCAATATCCCCAGCCACAACGTCGCCGAGATCGTCGATGCGACGCTGGAGCTGATCGACAACCCCCATGTCGAGCATGCCCGCCTGATGGAACTGTTCCGCGGCCCCGATTTCGCCACCGGGGGGCTGGTGGTCGACAGCGCCGCGACCATCTCCGCCGCCTATGCGACCGGGCGCGGCAGCTTCCGGGTGCGCGGGCGGTTCCATGCCGTGGAGGCGCCGGTCGAGGCCGACCGCGATGCGGGGATCGAGCGGCTGGGCGGCGGGCAATGGCAGCTCGTCGTCTCCGAAATCCCCTACCAGGTGCAGAAGGGCAAGCTGATCGAGCAGGTCGCCCAGCTCATCGCCGACAAGAAGCTGCCGATCCTCGAGGACGTGCGCGACGAGAGCGACGAGGCGATCCGCATCGTCTTCATGCCCAAGAGCCGGAACGTCGATCCCGAGCTGCTGAAGGAAAGCCTCTACAAGCTGACCGATCTGGAGGTCCGCTTCGGCCTCAACCTCAATGTCCTCGACGCGCAGGAGGGCGCGGACGGATCGATGCATCGCACCCCGATGGTGATGGGGCTGAAGGAGCTGCTGACCCGCTGGACCGCGAGCCAGATCGACATCCTCCAGCGCCGCGCCCGTCACCGGCTCGACCAGATCGCGCGGCGGCTGGAGCTGGTCGAAGGCTATATCATCGCCTTCCTCAACCTCGACCGGATCATCGAGATCATCCGCACCGAGGACGAGCCCAAGCCGGTGATGATGGCGGAATTTTCGCTGACCGACCGGCAGGCCGAGGCGATCCTCAACATGCGGCTGCGGTCCCTGCGCAAGCTGGAGGAAATGGAGCTGCGGCAGGAGCGCGATGCGCTGCTTAGGGAGCAGGACGACCTCAACAAGCTGCTCGAAAGCCCGGCGCGCCAGCGCACCCGGCTGAAGCGCGATCTCGCCAATCTGCGCCGCGACTATGCCGAGGACACCGCGCTCGGCCGACGCCGCACCACGATCGCCGAGGCTGCGCCCGCGACCAGCTTCAGCATGGACGCGATGATCGAGAAGGCACCGGTGACGGTGATCCTGTCGCAGCGCGGCTGGGTCCGCGGCGCGACGGGCCATGTGCCGCTCGACCAGGAATGGAAGTTCAAGGAGGGCGACGCGCCCGCCTTCGTGCTCCACGCGCAGACCACCGACAAGCTGCTGCTCGCCGCCGACGACGGGCGCTTCTACACGCTGGGCGCGGACCGGCTGCCGGGCGCGCGGGGCTTCGGCGAGCCGGTGAGGAACACGCTCGACATCGACGCCGATGCCTCGATCGTCGCGGTGATCGTCCACAAGCCCGGCCAGCGCCTGCTGCTCGCCGCCACCACCGGGCGCGGCTTCGCGGCGGTGACCGACGAGTTGCTCGCCGAAACCCGCAAGGGTCGGCAGGTGGTGAACCTCAAGGACGGCGCGAAGCTGGCGGTGGTCCGCCCGATCGCGCCCGGGCACGACCATGTCGCGGCGGTCGGCGACAACCGCAAGCTCGTCGTCTTCAACCTCGAGGAAGTGCCGGTGATGGCGCGCGGGCAGGGCGTGACCCTGCAACGCTACCGCGAAGGCGGGCTTTCCGACGCCACGACCTTCACGCTCGCCGAAGGGCTGAGCTGGGCGATGGGCGGCGAGAGCGGGCGCACCCGCACCGAGCCGGAGATGTGGCAGTGGAAGGTCGCCCGCGGCGGGGCGGGGCGGATGCCGCCACAGGGTTTTCCGCGCTCCAACCGCTTCGGCTGAATAAAATAAAACGGGCCGGAGGCGCGGTGCCCCCGGCCCGTTTCGCAACTATCCGGCGATCAGTTGGCCGAGGCGGTCCCGGCCGCCGAAGCCTTGATCTGGTCGGCGGTGAACAGCGCGGTGAGCGCGCCATTCGCACCGATGGTGAAGTGCTCGCGCTTCATCAGCACCGGGCCTTCCGAGCTTTCCAGCACCACCTCGTCGCCTTCGACAGATTTGATCGTGCCGGCAGGAGAGCCCTTGGCGGCGACCACGGCGGCACCCGCGACCAGCGCGGCGTCGCGCTTGGCGGTCGCCTCGGCAATCTGTTTGTCGACCAGCGCATCGAGCTGATCCTTGGTCACGGTGATGGTCGGACCCTTGTCGCTCTTGCCGTACATCGCCAGCGCGAGCGGCACCTTGTGCTTGCCGGTGTCGACGATGGCCTGGCCGTCCTCGACACTCACGATTTGACCGACGGCATTGCCCTGCGGCCCATAGACGGTCGCGCCGACGACGACATCACCGGGCGCGGCGAGGGCGGGGGTGGCGGCAAGGGCGAGCGAGGCCAGCGCCAGCTTGGTGAAATTCATCAGGTTCCTCCAATTGCGTATTCGTTAAAGACGGCCTCGAAGCGCACAAGACGCGCAACAAGCCGAAACGGATTTTGGAGCGGGTGCAGTTGCGCGGCACGGCGCGCAGACCCGCAGAAGGTCTTATTCCAGAAGCAGTCCCGGACAGCAACCTTCGGGGGCTTGTGTATCGCCTCGCACCTTGACCTAGGCTGAAGGGGAGGCAAGCCGTGCCAATTCTTCGCCTAGCAGGGCATCGACGCGCTCTCGGTCGGGGAAGCCTTCCTCGACCCAGCGCCGCTCCACTGCCTGCATCACCCGCGCGACCTGCGGTCCGGCGGTGACGCCGCTCGCCACAACCTCACCGCCCTTAAGGGAGAACTGCGGCAAGTCCCAATCGTCGAGATCGCGCGTCGATGCGCCCGCCAGCAGGAGGCGGTCGCGCGCGCAGGCCATGCCCTCGACATAGGCGAGCGCGCGCGGG
The DNA here is from genome assembly GCA_021794525.1 of Pseudomonadota bacterium. Taxonomy (GTDB): domain Bacteria; phylum Pseudomonadota; class Alphaproteobacteria; order Sphingomonadales; family Sphingomonadaceae; genus Qipengyuania. The sequence continues at coordinate 6,032 of JAJYQP010000046.1, forward strand.
CCCTCGGCATCCTCGGGGCGTCGCTCCGCGGCGCAGACGAGGCGGGCGCGCTGCTGCTTCGAGAGGCGCAGGCGGGCGGCGATGGTTTCCGCGAGGGTGGGAATGGGCGGCACCAGCGCGGCCAGGCGGCGCAGCCCATCGCGCCCCGCGCCCTGTTCGCGCTCGTGCCGGACGAGATTGGCGAGCACCGCAAGCTCGCGCTCCCGCGCCTCGGGGAGAATGACGGCGAGCACGCCGCATTCGGCCATCGTTCGCACAGTGGCCGCCGGATCGGGCAGGGCGAGCAGCGTCAGAAGTTCGCCCCCGATCCGTTCGCGGCTGAGGCCCTTGAGACTGCTCGCGAGCGCGGTGCAGGCTTCCAAGGCGTCGGGATCGAAGCCGTCGCCAAAGCGCGCCTGGAAGCGGAAATAGCGCAGGATCCGCAAATGGTCCTCGCGGATGCGGGTTTCGGCATCTCCGATGAAGCGGACGCGGTGGGCGCGCAAATCCTCGATCCCACCGAAATAGTCGGACACCTCGAGCGTCTCGGGATGGGCGTAGAGCGCGTTGATGGTGAAATCGCGCCGCGCCGCATCGTCGCGCCAGTCCTCGGCGAATGCGACCCTGGCGTGGCGACCGTCGGTTTCGACATCGCAGCGCAGCGTGGTGATCTCGACCGGCCCGTCCTCCAGCACCGCGGTCACCGTGCCGTGGGCGAGGCCCGTCGGCACGGTTCGGATGTCGGCAGCCTTGCACAGCTCCACGACTTTGTTGGGCAGATGCCGGGTGGCGCAGTCGACGTCGTAGATCGCGTGGCCCAGCAGCGTGTCGCGCACGCAGCCGCCGACATAGCGCAGCTCCTCGGCCCCGAGCGCACGGGTGAGAAGCGCAAGGCCCGGGCGTCTGGTCCAGTCGGTTGGGGGCAGGGTGGTCATCGCGGCGGCCCGCTAGCACTCCAGCGCAGCCGGCGCGAGAGGTTGGCGCAGATCGCCGCCGTTACGCCCCAGATGCGATAGCCTTCGTAGTCCATCTCCAGGAAGTGCCGCTCCGCGCCCTTCCAGAACGCCGAGTTCCGCTGCCAGTTGCGCTCGTCCATCAGCAGTTCGAGCGGAGCCTCGAACCAGCTTTCGACCTCGCGCTCGTGGGGGGTCAAGGGGAGGTCGGGCGGCACCACGCCGAGTACCGGCGTTATGTCGAAGCCGGTCCCGGTCTGGTAGCGATCGGTCGTGCCGACGAGGCGCACCGCGGTGGGATCGAGCCGCAGTTCCTCCCACCCTTCACGCAGGGCCGCCGCCACCGCATCCTCGCCGGCATCGAGCTTGCCGCCGGGAAAGGCCACCTGGCCGGGATGATCGCGCATCGTCGCGGGGCGCCGGGTGAGGATGACGCCGGGCCCGCCCGCGCTCTCGGGACGCTCGGTAATCGCG
>JAJYQP010000019.1 GCA_021794525.1 Pseudomonadota bacterium
CTCTTGCGCGACGACCTGGAGCGTTTCGGTGACCGGAAGACCCGAGCGCAGGCCGCGGACGAGCAGCTCGATCGCGTCGGCGAACTTGGCGTTGAACTTGTTGATGCGGCCCTTGATCATCCGGCTGACGACCAGGTGCGGGAGACCCGCGCCGACGACCGTGCCGAGCCCGAGCGAGAACAGGAACGCGCCGGATTTCAGGAACACGAGCAGCGCGACCGCGAGGCCGAGCCCCAACGACCCATAGGCATACTGCGCCAGGGTCCATTTCTTGCCGGTCTTTTCCAGCCGGATCGCGAGCGCCTGAACCCGCGAGCCCGAGCCCGCGACCTTGAACGATGCGGGCTTGCGCGCCGCGATCGCCTTCTTGAGTTGCGATTCCACGCGGGCCGCGGTGCTGTCCGAATGGCGGAAGCGGATCTGCTGGAGCCGGCGCGTGCCGGCCTTCCCCGTCGAGGGACCGGCAAAGGCCATGTAGCCCAGCCCGCCCATCGCGATGATCCCCACCAGCAGCAGCATGAGCTGGATCATGTCCGTGCTTCCCTTCGCCTTCGAATTGCGTGACCGTTGCAACCGGGTTGCAGCGGCGAACCAGGTATCAGTGTGGCGTCAGGCCGGAGCGTCCGCCGCCTTTTCCTTCTTCGCGAGCAGCGACTTCAAATCGAGCCCGCCAAGCAGCGACTTCTTGCCTGCCTTGGCACCTTCGCCGGAGCCTTCCGCCTCCGCTTCCTCGGCCGCGCCGAGAATGCGTTCGCCGAGCGCCTTGATCTGCGCCGTCGCCTTGCTGGCACCATTGGCCTCGACGAAGGCCTGGCCGAGCTTGGCGGCCTTGGCAGCGCCGGCCTGGTCGAACGGGATCATGAAATCGACCTTGCGTTCGATCGAGGCCTCGAAATCGGCCTTGCTGATCTCGAGCGCGTTCGACTGGACCTTGTTGGCGACGATGATCGGGCTCACGTGCGAGGCGTTGGTCTTGAGCCACGACAACAGCCGGATCGTGTCGCGCGCGGAGGCGAGCGTCAGTTCCGTCGCGACCACCGCCACGTTCACCTCGTTGAACAGGTGCGGGAAGTTGATCAGCATGTTGCGCGGCAGGTCGACCACCGTCATCTCGAACGCCTGGCGGAATTCTTCCTGCAGCTGCAGGAAGGCCGCGCCGTCGGTCATCAGCGGCGAGTTGATCGGCGCCTCGGCCGAGAGGATCGCGAGATTGTCGTGCGCGCGGATCATGGCACGCTCGATGAACAGTCCGTCGATGCGGCTGGGGTTGTCGATCGCGTCGGCCAGTCCGCGGCCCGGCTCCAGGTCGAGCGCCAGCGCGCCGGTGCCAAAGTGGATGTCGAGATCGAGCAGCGCGGTCGGCTTCGCCTTCTTGGTGGCGAAATACCATGCCAGCGAGGTCGCCAGCGTCGAGGCGCCCACGCCGCCGCGAGTGCCGATCACGGCACTGGCGATGTGGCGCTTGGCGACGTCGGGGTCGCTCGACTTGGGCGCGCTGAACACCGCCTGCGCGGCATTGAGCGAATCGCGCAGCACGCTGGCAGACAGCGGCTTCAGCAGGTAATCGTGGATGCCGCTCGCGACGAGGTCGCGGTAGAGGCGCACGTCATTGACCTGGCCGATCGCGATCACGACCGTGCCGGGCTCACAGACTTCTGCGAGGGCGTTGATGTCGTTGAGCGGGTCGCCACTTTCCGACAGGTCGACCATCAGGATGTTCGGGCTGGCGCTGACCGAAAGCGACTGGACGGCATTGCGCAGGCCGCCCTTGTTGCACTTCTCGGGCATCCAGCCGAGTTCGATGACCACCGGCCGCAGGATATCGAGCGAGGCCTCGTCGCAGACATAGGCAGCGAAGGGATCGCGATTGCCGGGCATTCCAGCTTTCCAGGGCGCATTCATGGCTCAGTTTCCTCCGGTGCTGGTGGCGGCCGTGGCGACATTGACCTTCTTGCCGACCGCGTCGGAGTAGGTCTTGATGGTCGTGTTCGACGTGCTGATGTAGGTGTCGGGCGAGCCCTGCTGGCCCTTGATGAGGTCTTCCGGATTGGCCACCATGGCGGCGAGATTGCCGTTGAGGGCGCAGCCGTACCCGGGGCTTATGCCATTGCCGAGCGTCGCATCGCTGCTCGCCGACCAGTCGGGGCAGCCGGGCACGCTGGCGCGGGTGCGGACGATTACCACCCGGGCCTGGCCCGGCTGGAGGTCGGCGCCGGTAGCAGGCGCTCCATCGGCAAGCAGGATACCGTAGCGACCGGCGACGTCGGCCACGGCGGCGCGGGTTTCCGGCCGCTCGAGCGGATCGTCGACCGAGACCTTGTCACCATAGCGAAGTCCCATCGCGTCGAACCATTCGGCGACGCGGCGCTGCTCGCCCACCGGCAGGCCGCCGGGGGTGGTGATCACGTCGAGCGCCACGGTGCTGCGTTCGACCACCGGTTGCTTGGTGCTGTAAAGCGAGCGGTTCTGCGGCATCCCGCCGCAGGCGGTCAGCGCGAGGCCGAGGGAGAGGGCGAAAGCGCCGGTCAGCGCGCGTCTGGTGGTGCGGTTCATCTTGGCGTTCCCTCTCACTTGAAGCTGAAGCCGGGTGCGGCGGCGGCGACCTTCTCCTCGCGGCGCGGCTGCCCCGGCTGGGCGTCGGCAGCTCCGACGCGCGGGGCGGCACCGGCGGTCCCGGTGGCAGTCGGCATCGGGCGGGCACCGCCGTCCTTGCCGTGGACCTGGTTGCCGAAGAGGCGCTCGACCTCACCCGGGACCTGGAAGCCGTCGGTCGGCAGGTGGACGTCCTTTTCCTCCATCGGGCGGACCAGATAGGGGGTGACCACGATCACCAGCTCGGTCTCGTTGCGGCGGAAGGCGGTGGAGCGGAACAGGTTTCCGAGGACCGGAACGTCGCCGATGCCCGGGGCCTTGTCGATCGAGTTGACCGAGCTGTTCTGGATCAGGCCGGCGATCATGAAGCTCTGGCCGGAGCCGAGCTCGACCGTCGTCTCGGCGCTGCGCTTCGACAAGGCGGCGGTCTGGGTGCCGCCGACGACGCTGACGGAGGAAATTTCCGAGACCGAGGGAGCTACGCGAAGCGAAATGCGCCCGTTTGCCAGCACCACCGGGGTATAGGACAGGCTGACGCCGAACGGCTTGTAGAAGATCGACGGGCCGTTGAGCGCGTTCTGCGAGACCAGCGGGATCTCGCCGCCGGCCAGGAAGCTGGCGGTTTCGCCCGAAAGCGCGGTCAGGGTCGGTTCGGCGAGCGTGGTCGCGAGACCGTCCTGCTCTGCAAGATCGAGCGCGCCGAGAATATCGAGACCCAGGAACCGGCCGAGGCCGCCCAGCGTGGTGCCGCTGCCCTTCGTGATCGAGGTGCCGGGGATCTGGCCGGTGCAGGTGCCGTTGGCGAGGATCGGCGGAAGGCAGGTAGAGGCCGTATTGCCGATCCCGAGCGGACCCCCCAGCGCATTGAACTGGTCGGTGACCTTGCGACCCGTGCCGACGCCGAACTGGAACCCGCCGGTCCCGTCGAGGGTGGTGAGGTTCATGCCGATGTTGCGGGAGAAGCTGCGGTTCACCTCGGCGATCCGCACCCGCAGGCTCACCTGCAGCGGCGTCGCGGTCTTGAGGCGGCTGATGACATTGGTGCCGCTGCCCATGAAAGCCTCGACCAGACGCTGCGCCTCTGCGGCATCCTCGGGTGCGGCGACGGTGCCTGTCAGGAGCACGGTGTTGGACCCCATGGTCGCGACCGCGATCTTCGCCTCGGGCATCGCCAGCGACAGCATCTGGTCGACGCTGTCGATGTTCGAGCCCACCCGGATGTTCGCCGACCAGATGATGGCCCCGGCGGCGTTGCTGGCATAGACCGTGGTGGTGCCGCCCGACTTGCCGAAGATGTAGAGCTGGCGCTGCGACTTCAACTGGACGTCGGCGATCTGGTCGTTGGCGACGAAGACGTCGGCCATCGTGCCTCCGACGCTGATCAGCTGTCCCCGGCCGACCGATAGGACGACGTCCTGCTGGGTGGGCTTGATGACGGTCTGCGCATTGGCGGGGGCCGCCCCGGCCACGACCGGCATCAGAGCCAGGCTGGCGAGGATCAGTTTAGCGGAGAAACGACGGGCCATGATGCTGTGCCTTCGGTCAGAATGGATGCGATTGGACGGGTCGGTGCGTTCAGGTGCCGAGAACCGGGGCCACCGCCGGAACGGTCTGGGCGGCGCTCGAGTAGCCGGAGCCGAGCGAGCCGGTGAAACCGGACACACTGGTCCGGGCGCCGGTGCCGATCTGTTCTTCCACGGTGTTGGCGCCGCGGCGGACCTTGATGACCGGGCCGCGATAGACGGGGGCGGAGGGCGCGGCCCCGTTTACCGGAGCGCTCGGCGGAACGGTGCTGCGGCGGAAGCGCGAGACGTCGCCGCCGGTCACGAAGCTGGTCTTGCCCTCGACCGGGCGTGCCATGGCGTCCTTAAGGAGCTTTTCCTCCTGCTCGGGCGTGGCGTTCGGGGGCAGCTTGACGTCGCCGGCCGCGATGGCGCGCTCGAGGTCGCTGTGCGAATCGGCCAGCGGGCGGAGCGAGAAGCTGATCGAGCCGAGCGACTGCGCGACGGTCACCTTCTCCGCGATGCGCGGGGTCACTTCGAGGGTCACGGTGCCGCTGACACGGGGCACGGCCTTGCCGTCCACGATCTGCTGCGAGGTGGCCTGGTCGGTGGCGAGCACGCGCAGGTTGCGCAGGATGGTCTCGGCCACGTTGAGCGCGCCGGTATCGCCGCCGCCCACGCTCTGGCTGAGCATCATGTCGACGCGGTCGCCGGGGAAGATGAAGCCCGCGACGCCGCTCTGGATCGAGACGGGCACCGTGATGGCGCGCATTCCGGGCGTCAGGGCAGCGGCGAGGAAGCCGCGATCCTGCGGAGAGACGAGAGCACCCTGCGTGACGGGTTCGCCGGCGGTGACGCCAAAGCGAACGACGGTGCCGATCAGCTTCTGCATGTCGGCCTCGCCCTCGATGAAATAGGCGTCTTTCACCATGTCGCCCGGCCAAGGCTGGAACGACAGGGCGTCGGGGGTGATGATGGTGCCGGGGGGCAGGGCGCGCTGGGCGACCAGTACCTTGGGGCCCATGGGCATGGTCGGCCCGGCGGCGGCTTCGGCCTGCGGCGCGGCGGCGCCGGCCAGCATGCTGCGCGCGACGAACGCGGTGCCGATCGCTACGATCAGCGCGCTCACCAGCAGAACCAGTTTCTTCCTGTCCATGGCTGTATCAGCCCCCTCTATCGATCGCGCACTGGATGGCGCGGTACTTCATGGTTTCCACGGCATAGGGCCGCATTGGTTAAGATCGGGTTGTCAGCCCGCTCAGCCGACAAGCGGGCCACTGGCGGCGAGCTGTCCCGCGATGAGCCACAGCCCCGCTCCGGAGATCGCGACGCCGTAGGGCGCCGCCACGGCCACCTTGCGGCGCCGGAAGATGCGGATCGCGGCAAAGGACACGACGGCGAGAATCAGCATCGGCAGCTGGAGAACCAGGATCGCAACGCCCATCGAACCGCTCGCCGCGCTGCGCAGGGCGGCAGGAAGCGGCAGCTCGAGGAAACCCGCAAAGGCCGCGATCAGGACGCAGGCGATCGCGGAAAGCGTGGCGAGGACGATGGTGTCGCGGCTGCGCACCCCGCCATCCTCGCGACCGATCCGAAAGGCGCCGAGGCCCATCGTGAGGATGTAGCCGAGCACCGCCATCACGATCAGCATCTGGGCAAAGGTGCTCGGCGGGAACCACAGCGCCAGCGCAGCGATCAGCTTGACATCGCCGCCGCCCATCTGCCCGATCGCGAACAATCCCGCCGCGACGGCGAAGGCCGCAAGCGCTACGCCGAGATGCAATGCCACGTCCGGCCATAGCGACAGGCCGCCGGCCCACCAGAACAGCGGCGCGGCGAGCGCAATCGCGAGATTGAGCCAGTTGTCGATCTCGCGCCGCTTGAGGTCCGTCCCCGCCGCGAACAGCAGTGCGATTGCCAGTAGCGTGAGCAGTCCGTAATAGATCGGCGAGTTTTGCATGGGGTCCCCGGCCAATGTGCCTGACCCTTGCTACAGAAGATGGCTTACCAACTGGTAACCACGTTCCGACGGGGAGTATGCCGCCTCACATGACGACCGACACCGATCGCCCGATCGACCGGCGAGTCATTCCCGCTGACGCGCGCGAAGGCCGATGGAGCGCACCCGACGGCCATTCCATCCGTCGCATCGACTGGACTGGCGGCGAGCGGGGCTCGATCCTGTTCCTCCCGGGGCGCGGCGACAATTACGAGAAATATCTCGAGACGCTGGAGGAATGGCACCGCGCCGGGTGGCGAGTGACGGCGGCGGACTGGCGCGGGCAGGCAGGCTCGGGCCGGCTCGGCAAGGACGCGACCACGGGCCACGTCGGGGACTTTGCCATCTGGCTGAGCGATCTTGCCGCGCTGTGGCGCCAGTGGATCGAAGAGACTCCGGGCCCGCATGTGCTCGCCGCGCATTCTATGGGGGGTCACCTGGTGCTGCGCGCCGTGGCCGAGGGGATGGTCCGCCCCGATGCGCTGGTGCTCAGCGCGCCGATGCTGGGGACGGCGGGCCCGCCGCTCCCGCTGCCGATGCTGCAGGCCGTCGCGAAGCTGATGACCAGGATCGGCGACCCCACGCGCCCGGCATGGAAATGGAGCGAGAAGCCCGGCGAAGTCCCCGCCATGCGCGAGGCGTTGCTGACGCATGACAAGGATCGCTACGCCGACGAGCTGTGGTGGCGGGATCATCGGCCCGAGGTGGTGATGGGGCCGGGCAGCTGGGGCTGGGTGGAGCGGGCCTATGCCTCTACGCGCGCGCTGTTCGCACCCGGCGTGCTGGAGCAGGTGACGGTCCCGACCATCATCGTCGCGACTTCCTCCGACAAGCTCGTCAGCTTCACTGCCATCGAGGAAGCCGCCCGCCGACTGCCCGAGTGCGAGCTTGTGCGGTTCGGTGACGAATCCCACCACGAGATCCTGCGTGAGGTCGATGCGGTTCGCGACCGGGCGATGGAGGCCATCGCCAGCTTCCTCGATGACAGGGTTCCCCCCCGGACGTGACCCGCTACGATTTCGCGATTGTCGGTGCCGGGATCGCGGGCGCGAGCCTTGCCGCCGAACTGGCGCCCCACGGGTCAGTGCTGGTGCTGGAGGCTGAGGACCGGCCCGGTTATCACGCCACCGGCCGTTCCGCCGCGTTCTGGGAGGAGTGCTACGGCGGGCCGGAGATCGTGCCGCTGACGTTGGCATCCGGTCCCTGGCTGCGCGAGCACGGCTTCCTGTCCCGGCGCGGGGCGCTTTACATCGGACGCGACAGCGAGACGGCGCTGCTCGAAGCATTCGTGGAACGGTTCGGTGGCACGGGTGCAAGGTTCGAACGGATCGGGCGGGAGGCGCTGGCCGCCATCGTGCCCGGCCTTCGGGAGGATTGGACGGGCGCGGTCTGGGAACCGGCATGCGCCGACATCGATGTCGCGGGCGTGCATCAGCACTACCTCCAGGTTGGCCGCAAGCACGGGGTCGAGCTGGTTACACGCGCGCGGGTGGAAACGGCAGCCTATGACGATAGCGGCTGGGCGATCACCTGCGCCGACGGGCGGCAGTTTGCAGCACGCACGCTTGTCAATGCGGCCGGAGCCTGGGCCGACACGCTGGCACGGATGGCGGGGGTTCGCCCGCTCGGCATCCAGCCGCTGCTTCGGACCGTCGCCCAGCTCCGCACCGACCCGCCGCCGCCCGCCGAGCTGCCGCTGGTGCTCGACATCGCGGGCCGGTTCTATTTCAAGCCCGAAGCGGGGCGGTTGTGGCTCAGCCCGCACGACGAGACGCCGATCGAGCCCTGCGACGCGGCGCCCGAAGAGCTAGCGGTTGCCGAGGCGATCGATCGCTTCGAGCAGGTCACCGATTGGCGGATCGAGGCGGTGGAGCGGCGCTGGGCAGGCCTGCGCAGCTTTTCGCCCGACCGCCTGCCCGTCTATGGCCGCGACCCGCGCCAGCCGGCCTTTGCATGGTTTGCGGGGCAGGGTGGCTACGGCATCCAGACATCGCCGGCGGCAGCGCGTCTTGCGGCGCAATGCCTGCTCGGGCTGCCCCGCGACGCGATGACTGCCGGACTTGACCCGGCGCTCTACCACCCGGCCCGCTTCGGGTAGCCCTCAACGCCGCCCAGCCGCCTCGGCAGCGTCGCTGGCGAGGCGGTCGACCCGCTCGTTCTCGGCGTGGCCGCTGTGGCCACGAACCCAGTGCCAGTGCACCTTGTGGCGGGCGGCGACCGCGATCAGCTCGTGCCACAGGTCCTCATTCCGCACCGGCTTCCTGCTGGCATTGACCCAGCCGCGCTTCTGCCAGCCAGCAACCCACTTCGTTATCCCGTCGATGAGATAGCGGCTATCGGTGTGCAGTTCGACCTCGCAAGGTTCGATCAGCGCCTCGAGCGCGCGGATCGCCGCGGTCATTTCCATGCGGTTGTTGGTGGTCTGCGGCTCGCTGCCGGAGAGTTGCTTCTCGTGCCGGCCGAGGCGCAGGAGCGCGCCCCAGCCGCCGGGACCGGGATTGCCCTTGCAGGCCCCGTCGGTGAATATCTCGACCCGTTTCATGCGAACAGGCCAGCACCATTGCTCCGGTAGAATTGCAAGCGCCGAACGAAATCGAGCGGGTCTTTCCGTGTGACTTGCGCGCCGGGCGGCGTGCCGATCCAGTCCTCCGCCCGGCTCGCGATGAACCGGAAGCAGGCGCGGCGGAGCAAATGCGGCATCGCTCCGCGCTCCTGCGGCGAGAGCGGTCGCACCGCGGCATAACCGGCGACGAGTGCCTCCCCGACATCGGCGCGGTAAGAGTGCCCGTCCGGGTCGAAGCACCACGCGGCGTGCGTGACCGCCAGATCATAGGCAAAGCTGTCGGTGGCGGCGAAATAGAAGTCGATCAGTCCCGATACGTCGTCGCCCAGCATCAGGACGTTGTCCGGGAACAGGTCGGTATGCACCACCCCGCCCGGTAGCCCGCCGTCCTGCATCGTGAAGAGGTAATCGGTTTCTTCCGCCACGATCCAGGGCAGGGTGGGTTCGATTTCCGCGAGGGCGGCCGTCCCGCATTGCTCGAGCATCGCGGCGCAGCCGGCAAGGTCGAGACCGTTCGCGCGGCTCGGCGCGAAGTCCGCCACCGCGAGATGGTTGCGGGCGAGCGCCTCGCCGACCGACCGGGCCTGGCGGGCCGTCGGCTTCTCGATCGAGACCCCGGGGAGGAATTCGATCAGCGCGACGGCCTTGTCTCCGATCATCCGGTACAGGCCTCCCTCCGCGTCGTGGATCGTGCGCGGGACCGGGCAATCCCGCGCCGCCAGGTGATCGAGCAGGCGGAGAAAGAACGGCAGGTCGGCGGTGTCGATGCGCCGCTCGTACATGGTGAGGATGAACCGCGCCGATGCGCCACCGTTGCGGCGGGTTTCGATCAGCCAGTTGCTGTTGGACACGCCTTCCGCGATCCCCTTCGCGGACACCAGCGTGCCGACATCGTAAGCGGCGATCAGCGCCGCGAGCTGGTCACCATCGAGATCGGTATAGATCGCCACATCAATCGAGCAGCTGGCGCGGCAGCTTGAAGACCATCCTCTCCTCGGTCTCGACCACCGTTTCCTCGGACACAGTGCGCCAGTCGCGCAGCCGGTCGATGACTTCGCGGACGAGCGCCTCGGGCGCGGAGGCACCGGCAGTCAGGCCGAGCGTGCCGACACCCTCCAGCCAATCCGGATCGATCTCGGCGGCGCACTGGATCAATCGCGCAGTGGTGCCGAGCCGTTCCGCGACTTCCACCAGCCGGAGCGAGTTGGAGGAATTGGGCGCGCCGATCACCAGCACCAGGTCGCTCGCGGGGGCGATGCGCTTGACCGCGGCCTGGCGGTTCGAGGTCGCGTAGCAGATGTCCTCGGCCTTGGGTGCTACGATCTGCGGGTAGCGGGCTTGCAGGGCAGCCGTGATCTCGGCCGTGTCGTCGACCGACAGCGTGGTCTGGGTGAGATAGGCGAGGCTGTCCTGCGCCCCGAAGGGAAGGCGCGCGACATCCTCCACCGTTTCGATCAGGGTGATCATCCCCTCCGCCACCTGTCCCATGGTCCCGATAACCTCGGGATGGCCGGCGTGGCCGATGAAGAGGATGTGCTGCCCCTTCTCGATCTGCCGTTCGGCCTGGCGGTGGACCTTGCTGACCAGCGGGCAGGTGGCATCGAGGTAAAGCATCTCGCGCCGCTGCGCCTCTGCCGGAACCGTCTTGGGAACGCCGTGGGCGCTGAACACGACCGGCGCATCGTCCGGCACGTCATCCAGTTCCTCGACGAAGACTGCGCCCTTGGCTTTCAGCCCTTCGACGACGAAGCGGTTGTGCACGATTTCGTGGCGGACATAGACCGGCGGACCATAGCGTTCGAGCGCGCGTTCGACGATCTCGATCGCCCGGTCGACGCCGGCGCAGAAACCGCGCGGGGCGGCGACCAGCACCTTGAGGGCAGGGCGGTTCGCCAGATCGGAATCGGGGGCGGGAAAGGGGGCATTCATCGTCTCGCCCCTAGCGCTTCAAAGCGCCTCAAGCTAGGGGCCGAACCCAGAGTTCCTCGCTCGCCCGTTTTTGAAGGACCGCGCTTTCCATGATCCAGTCGCTGACCCGTTCCACCGCCCTGCTACCGCTCGCCGCAGTACTGGCGCTTTCGGCCTGCGCGAAGAACGGCGAGATCGTGGTCGACCAGGGTGTCGGCATCTCGGCGCTGCGCAGCAAGTGCCCCGCCGTCGGCATTCCCGATTACACGGGTGACATCACCGTTTTCCGGCAGGGCGGCCAGCAGCTCGCCAGCGATATCGACGTGACGGCGAATATCACGAATCTGCGCACGACCTGCAACGACCAGGGCGAGAAGGTCTATTCGGAAGCGAGCTTCGACGTCTTCGCCCGCCGCGCCGACACCCGCGGCGCGCGCCAGGTGAGCCTGCCCTATTTCGTCACCGTCCTGCGCGGCGGCAGCGCGGTCGTGAGCAAAGAGGTCGGCACCGTCACGCTGTCCTTCGCCGACGGGCAGGAACGCGCGCAGGCGAGCGCCAAGGCGGCTAGCTACGTCAACGCATCGGAAGCGACGCTGCCCGAGGACATCCGCGAGCAGATCACCCGCAAGCGCAAGGCCGGCGATCCCGACGCGGCGGTCGATCCGCTGTCGGAGCCGGCGGTGCGCGCCGCCGTCCAGCGCGCGACCTTCGAGATGCTGGTCGGTTTCAACCTGACCCAGCAACAGCTCGCCTACAACGTCACGCGCTGAGCGAGGCGCGCCCTGCCTCCGCTTCGGCGCTGCCCGATCCATATGCCCACCCGTGGGCCCAATGAACCGATGATGCCATGACCGCGCCCCAGACCCTTCACGCCGCATTCGTCGCCAAGATCGGCGCCGTGCTCGACGCGCTCGAACTGGAGGGCGCGCTGCCCGCCGGCGTCGCGCGCTCCGCCGTAACCGTCGAACCGCCGCGCGATCCTTCACACGGCGACCTCGCCACCAACGCCGCGATGGTTTTGGCAAAACCCGCCGCGATCAATCCGCGCGCGCTGGCGGAGAAGATCGCGGCGCATCTCGAAAGCGACGTCGATGTCGCCGCGGTGTCTATCGCCGGTCCCGGCTTCATCAATCTCTCGGTTACGCCGGGGGCATGGCGGCGCGAGCTTGCAGCGATCGCGGTGCTGGGCGACGGCTATGGCCGCTCGGCTCTGGGCCACGGGAAGCGCGTGAACGTCGAATATGTTTCGGCCAACCCCACCGGGCCGATGCACATGGGGCATTGCCGCGGCGCGGTAGTGGGAGATGCGCTGGCGGGCCTGCTCGAATTCGCCGGGCACGAGGTCACGCGCGAATACTACGTCAACGATGCCGGAGGCCAGGTCGATACGCTCGCCCGCTCGGTGCATCTGCGCTACCGCGAGGCGCTGGGCGAGGACATCGGAGCGATACCGGATGGACTATATCCTGGTAACTATTTGACTCCACTGGGAAAAAATCTTGCCGACGAGTTCGGTGACAGCCTCGTCGCGACGCCCGAGACCCAATGGCTGCCGCTGTTCAGGAAGCGCGCGGTGTGGGCGATGATGGCGATGATTCGCGCCGATCTCGAATTGCTCGGCATCCGCCATGACGTGTTCGCCTCCGAGGCCGAGTTGCAGGAAGCCGGCAAGCCCGCCGAGGCCGAGGCATGGCTGCGCGCGCGCGATCTCGTCTATGACGGCGTGCTCGAAGCACCCAAGGGCAAGGCCCCGCCCGAGGACTGGGAGCCGGTCAGCCTGCCGCTGTTCCGCTCGACGAAATTCGGTGACGATCAGGATCGCCCGATCCGCAAATCGGATGGCAGCTGGACCTATTTCGGCGCCGATCTCGCCTATCACTTCCAGAAGGCCGAGAGCGCGGATGCCCTCATCGACATCTGGGGCGCGGACCATGCCGGGACGGTCAAACGGATCAGGGCGGCCGTCGCCGCGCTGACGCAGGGCGCGGGGCGCGAGGTGCCGTTCGACGTCAAGCTCGTACAGATGGTCCGGCTGCTGCGCGGCGGCGAGCCGGTGAAGATGTCGAAGCGCTCCGGCAGCTTCGTCACGCTGGCCGACGTGGTCGAGGAGGTGGGCAAGGACGTCGTTCGCTTCACCATGCTGACCCGCAAGCCCGATGCGCAGATGGACTTCGACTTCGCCAAGGTGGTCGAGGCTTCGAAGGACAATCCGGTCTTCTACGTCCAGTACGCCCACGCCCGGATCCATTCGACGCTGCGCAAGGCCGGGGTTGAGCCCTCTGGCGAGCATCTTGAACGGCTGGGTACGGCGGAGCTGGCGCTGGTGCGCGAGGCAGCGCAGTTCCCGCGCGTGGTCGAGGCTGCCGCACAGGCGCGCGAACCGCACCGCATTGCCTTCTACCTGTTCGACCTCGCGGCCGCCTTCCACAGCTTCTGGAATGCCGGCAACGACGACGTCTCGCTGCGCATCATCCAGCCCGATGATGGGGAATTGACCGCGGCGAGGCTGTTCCTCGCAACCCAGATCGGGCAGGTTATCCGTAACGGCCTGGCGATCCTGGGGGTCCAGGCGGTCGAGGAGATGTGATCATGGCGACGCGATCGGGCGGGTTCGGAGGCGACGACAACTGGTTCGACCGTCCCGAGGTCGAGGCCGAGCGCGAGCTGGCGTTCGATGTCCCCGACGAGCGACTGCCGTGGCTGGAATCGGACGACGAGGGCGACGAGCCGCCGCCCTTCGACACCGGACGCCTGATCGGGCTCGGCCTCATCATGCTGGTCGTGCTGCTCGCGATCGTCGGGGCCATTTGGTTCGTCACCAACCGCGGTATCGGCGACGAGCCGGAGGCGGACGGTTCGCTGATCGCGGCGCCGGAAACGCCCTACAAGGAAAGGCCGACCGACCCGGGCGGCAAGGTCTTCGCGGGCACGGGCGATACGAGCTATGCCGTGGGCGAAGGCAAGGCGGTCGAGGGCAAGCTGGCGACAACCGCGCCCGCCCCGGCCGCGCTCGCGCCTCCGACCGAGGCTCCGAAACCGACCCCCCCCGCGACGGACAGCGCACGTCCCACGCCGAAGCCCACCGCCTCCGCGACGCCCCGCGATGCCGCGCTCCCGGCAGGGACCGCGGTGCAGGTCGGTGCCTATTCCTCGCGCGCCGATGCGGAGGCCGGGTGGCGTCGCCTGACGAGCCAGACCGATGCGCTTTCGGGTGTGTCCTACCGGATCTTCGCGGGCCGCGCGGATATCGGCACGGTCTATCGCCTTCAGGCGGTGGGCGGGGACAAGGCAGGCGCTCAGGCGCTCTGCGGGCGGCTCAAGTCCGCCGGGATCGCGTGCCAGGTCAAGTGACGGCCCCGCTCCGGCGAGGCTTTCCACCGCTGCTGCGCCGGGCGCGCTTGCCCGCCGTCGCCGTCGCTGCTTCACTCCGGCGATGACGCCCGCGATCTTCGGCCTTTCCGGTCCCGAGCTGACGCCCGATGAACGCGCCTTCTTCCGCGAGGCGGACCCGGTTGGCTACATCCTGTTCGGCCGGAATTGCGTGGACAAGGACCAGCTGCGCCGCCTCACCGATTCGCTGCGCGACATCCACGGGCGCGATCGGCTTGTCGTCAGCATCGACCAGGAAGGCGGGCGAGTGCGGCGTATGAAGCCCCCGGTGTGGCTCCATCACCCGGCCGCCGCCGCCTATGCCGAGTTGTACGAGATCGGGCCCATCAGCGCGATCGAGGCGGCGCGGGTGGGCGCAGAGCTGATCGGGCGCGAGCTGGCCGAAGTCGGCATCACGGTCGATTACCACCCGCCGCTCGATCTCCCCCAGCCGGGCGCGCATGACGTGATTGGCGACCGGGCGCTCGGCACCGGGCCGCTCCAGGTCGCAGCCCTGGGCAAGGCGATCCTGGACGGGCTGGGCAACGCAGGCGTGGTCGGCTGCATCAAGCACATGCCGGGTCACGGCCGCTCCATGACCGATACGCACAAGGCGATGCCAACCATCACCGCGAGCGAGGAGGAGCTGGAGCGGGATATCGAACCCTTCCGCCGCCTCCGCGATGCGCCGATGGGCATGACCGGACACCTCCTGTTCACCGCATGGGATGCGGAGAATCCCGCCACGCTCTCGCCCACGGTGATCCGCGAGATCATCCGCACCCGCATCGGCTTCGACGGGCTGCTGCTGACCGACGATATCGACATGCAGGCGTTGTCCGGAACCGTGCCCGAACGGGCGGAGCGGGCCATCGCGGCGGGCTGCGACGTGGTGCTCAACTGCTGGGGCAGGATGGAGGACATGGCGGGGATCGCCCAGCGGTGCCCGGCGCTCAGCGCGCAGGCCACGTCGCGGCTCGACCGCGTCCATGCCGAGATGGGCGAGCCCGACGAGGAACCCAGGGGCGAGATGCTGCTGGCCAAGCGCGAAGCCCTGCTGGCGCTGAGAGAACAGGTGTGAGCGAAACCGGCCTCTTTCCCGCCCAGGCCGACACGGTGGAGGACGACTGGGAAGGCATCGCCGCGCCCGCCCGCCAGGACGACGCTGCGCTGTATCTGGCGCTCGACGGGTGGGAAGGGCCGCTCGATCTGCTGCTCGATCTCGCGCGGCGCCAGAAAGTGGACCTGCGTGCGATTTCGATCCTGGCGCTTGTCGACCAGTATCTCCGATATATCGAGCGGGCCGAGGCGCTGAAGCTGGAGCTGGCGGCCGATTACCTCGTGATGGCGGCTTGGCTCGCCTATCTCAAATCCGCGCTGCTGCTCCCGCGCGAGGAGCAGGAGGAGCCGAGCGCGGAGGAATTGGCGCTGCGGCTGCAGATCCGGCTCGCCCGGCTCGGCGCCATGCGCGAGGCGGCGGCACGGCTGATGGCCCGCGACCGGATCGGGCGCGACGTGTTCCTGCGCGGCGCGCCGGAGGGGCTGGCGATCGCGACCCGTACCCGCTGGCGCAGCGACCAGTTCGCGCTGATCGAGGCCTATGGCCGCGTCCGCGCCCGCACCGCGCCGGTGGTGCACATGGTCCGCGAGCGACCGGTGATGACGCTCGACAGCGCGCTCAACCGGGTCTCGGCCATGCTGGGCGTGGCGCTCGACTGGATGGAGCTGGTCGAGTTCCTGCCGCCGCACGCCGATCCGCAGCTGCGCCGCAGCGCGCTCGCCTCCAGCTTCGTCGCGGCGCTGGAGCTGGCCCGGCTGGGCAAGGCCGAGCTGGCGCAGGAGAGCGTGTTCGGCCCGCTTCTCCTGCGCCGGGTGGCGTGATGGAGCCGCTCGCCCGCGCGATCGAGGCGGCGCTGTTCGCGGCGGAGGAGCCGATGGACGCAGGCGCTCTCGCCGATCTGCTCGGGGGCGCGGACAGGCGCGATGTCGAAGCCGGACTGTGCGCGGTGCAGGCGGACTACGCGAACCGCGGCGTCCACCTGGTCGTGCGCGAAGGGCGCTGGCATTTCGAGACAGCACCCGACCTCGCCCACTTGCTGCGGCGCGAGCGCGAACAGGTCCGGCGCCTCAGCCGGGCGGCAACCGAGGTGCTCGCCATCGTCGCCTATCACGAGCCGGTCAGCCGGGCCGAGATCGAGGCGATCCGGGGTGTGCAGACCTCGGGCGGTACGCTCGACGTGCTGATGGAGGCGGGCTGGATCCGCATCGCCGGGAGACGCGAGGCACCGGGCCGACCGACGATTTACGCCACCACGCCCGAATTCCTCGACCATTTCGGCCTCGCCAGCCGCAAGGACCTTCCCGGCATTGCGGAGCTGAAGGCGGCGGGCCTGCTCGACCGGATCGAGGACGCGGAGGAATTGCCCGATCCGCCCGGCGCGTCGGAAAGCCGTGGCGAGGCGCCCCAACATCGCGACGAGGCTGGCAATTAGGTCGGCGTTAACCTAAATAGGGCAGGCATCGCGCCGGTTCCGCATGGCGCGGCATGGAGATTTCCGATGGGTTCCTTCTCGATCTGGCACTGGCTGATCGTTCTCGTGGTGGTGCTGGTCCTGTTCGGGCGTGGCCGGGTCTCGGACGTGATGGGCGAGTTCGGCAAGGGCCTCAAGAGCTTCAAGGACGGGATGAAGGACGACGCGACCGAAAACGCGCGTCGCATCGAAGGGCCGTCGCATGAGGCGAAGCCTGCCGGCGAGGCCGCGAAGGACCCCCAGCCCGCTGAGCGTACCGACACCCCGCGCTGAGTCCGCGGCAGCGAAAGCCGCGTAGCCGATGTTCGACATTGCCCCATCCGAATTGCTGTTGGTGGCGGTCGTCGCGCTGCTGGTGATCGGCCCAAAGGATCTGCCGCTCGCGCTGCGCTCGCTCGGCAAGTGGGTCGGCAAGATGCGGCGCATGTCGAACCATTTCCGCGCCGGGGTCGAGACCATGATCCGCGAGGCGGAGCTTGCCGAGATCGAGAAGGAATGGCGCGAGCGCAACGCTCGTATCATGGCCGAGCATCCCGATGCCGAGGCATTGGATACGACCACTCCGGCCCCCTACGCCCCGCCGTTTACGGAGCCCATCGACAGGGCGGCCGACCCGGATGCGGCCGCCGAAGCGGCAATCGGGCGGGCGAAGCCCAGGACTGGCGATGACGCCATCCAGGCCGACAGCGCTGTAGAACAGGGGGAGCCCGAGCCACCGCCAGCGCCGCCCGCGGGGACGCCGTAATGGGTTTCATCAAGGACATCGACGAATCGCAGGCACCGCTGCTCGACCATCTGATCGAGCTGCGCGCCCGTCTGCTGCGCGCGGTCGCGGCGCTGGCTGTGGCCTTTTTCGTCTGCCTCTATTTCGCAAAGGATATCTTCGGCTTCCTGGTGGTGCCGCTGACCGAGGCGTTCCCGCCGGGGCAGGGGCGGCTGGTCTACACCAAGCTCTACGAGCAGTTCTTCGTCGAGCTGAAGGTGGCGCTGTTCGCGGCCTTCTTCGTCAGCTTCCCGGTGATCGCCAATCAGCTCTGGGCCTTCATCGCACCCGGCCTGTACGCGAAGGAAAAGAAGGCCTTCCTGCCGTTTCTGATCGCGACGCCGATCCTGTTCGGGATGGGCGCGGCACTGGCCTATTACGTCGTGATGCCGACCGCATTTCACTGGATGCTCGGCTTCCAGGGAAGCGCCGGGGGGCTGACGCTGGAGGCGCTTCCGGCGGTCGGCGATTACCTCAGCCTGGTAATGCAGTTCATCCTCGCCTTCGGGATCAGCTTCCTGCTGCCGGTGCTGCTGCTGCTGCTCAACCGCGCGGGCATCGTGAAGCGTGAACAGCTCATCAGCGCGCGCCGCTACATGATCGTCGCCGCCTTTGCGATCGCCGCGGTGGCGACACCGCCGGACGTTATTTCGCAGCTGATGCTGGCGATACCGCTTATCGCCTTGTTCGAAAGCTCTCTGCTGGCGATGCGCTTTCTGGAAAAGCGGGATGCCGAGGAGGCGGCGGCGGCGGCGGAAGACAGCGCCGAAGGGCCGGTCACTGAGTAGCGTCCGCCGTCGCACAATACGGGCACCATCCCGGCAATTTCGCTTCCAGCTTCGAACCCTGCCAGATCGGCCCGCGCCGTAATATCGCGTTCCGCAGGCGCCTGCTCCGGACGCCAGCCATAAAAAACGGGGCCCGAAGACCCCGTTTTTATTCGGTGCTCGATCGGCGACTTAGGCGCTGACCGGCTGGTCCTCGTTGCCCGAGTCGACCGCGATCACGATGCCGGCGATGATGGCGGCAGCGGCGAGGATCGCGAGAACGAGCGAACCGCCCATTTCCGACTCACCCGAAACCGGAGCGGCGGTGCGATTGGCAGCGACGACGGGAGCAGCGGCAACCATCGAGGTGGCGGCAGCGGCGGCGGCAAGCGTACGGAACTTCATCAATAATCTCCTTCGAGAACCTGATCGTCTTCTCGGTCGGTGGCCCAGTTACTCTCGCATCCATAACGAAGCAAGGCGAAAAAGGTTCACGCAGAGGTGCCAGTGGGCAAAAAAGGTTTAGTTTTTATGAAAATGTCGCTTTGCAGCAACAGATCAAGGGCTTGCCGGCTGGTCCTCCGGGAGGAGCACGACGGCGGCCGCCACGACGGCGATCGCGGCGAGAAAAAACAGGTTTCCGCTGCCCGAAAGGCCGTTTTCGCGCTCGACAGGGGCAGCAGCGCGCGACGTGGCGGTTGCGGCGACGGGCGCGATGGCGACCGAGGCAACGGCAAACAGCAAAGGCAAAGTCTTGGTCATCGAACCTCCAGAGGGAACCGGCGCCGGCATCTGCGATGGAATAGGCGCCGCTCACTTGCCCGCGGGTTAATCGCAGCTACCGGCGGCGGCAACCCTATTGCGCTTTGTGGACGCGCTGCCCGCCAACCCACGTCTGGAGAACCTTGGTGGCGCGCAGTTCGGTGGCGCTCGCCAGCAGGGGGTCGCGGTCGACGAGGATGAAATCGGCGCGTTCCCCGGGTACCAGTCGCCCGAAACGCCCTTCGGCGAAGCCGGCAAAGGCGGCGCGCGAGGTGAAGCCCGCCAGCGCGTCCTCACGGCTGACGCGCTCCTCGGGCCGCCAGCCGCCGAAGGGCTGGCCCGCCGCATCGGTGCGGGTGAAGGCCGCCGCAAGACCCGCGAAGGGATCGGGCGATTCGACCGGCGCGTCGGAACCGAATGCAAGCGTCGCTCCCGTCGCTTCGATCGATTTCCAGGCATAGGCGCCGGTCAGCCGCGCCTGCCCCAGCCGCGCCTCCGCCATCAGCCGGTCGGAGGTCTGGTGCACCGGTTGCATCGAGGCCACGATGCCGTGCTGGCCGAACTTGGCGAGATCCGCCGGATCGACGATCTGCGCATGCTCGATCCGCCAGCGCCGGTCGCCGGTGAAGCTGTCGGCCACCTCACCGATGGCGTTCAGCGCCTCGGCGTCGGCAGCGTCGCCGATCGCGTGGACGGCGATCTGGAAGTTCCCCAGCGAGGCGCGCACCAGCACATTGCGGAACTCCGCCGGCTTCATGAACTGCAACCCGGTGTTGCCCGGATCGTCGGCATAGGGCTTCTTCAGCCAGGCGCCGCGCGATCCGAGCGCGCCGTCGAGATAGAGCTTCACGCCGTTGAGACGCAGCTTGTCGTCATAGAGCCAGGGAGTCGGGCCGGAACCGCCGATCAGCGTCATCGCCTCCGGCCCGGCCGCATAGGCCATGATGCGCAAGGTCAGCCGCCCCTCGTCCCCGGCACGGCGGAAGGCCTGCCAATCCTCGATGGTGCTGCCCATGTCGGCGGCGGCGGTGATGCCGAAGCGGTGGAGGATTTTCTGCGCCGCCATCAGCGCGCTGTCGCGATCGGCGGGGCGGGGCGGCGGTACGGCCTTTTCGACCAGCGCGCTCGCCGCGTCCACGAACACGCCGGAGGGGATGAGCGACTTGCCGACACGCTCGATCCGCCCGCCCGGCGGATTGGCGACGCCGGGCTGGATATTGGCCGCCTTCATCGCGAGGCTGTTGGCCCAGCCCGCGTGCCCGTCGACACGCTCGAGCCAGACGGGCCGGTCGCTCACGACCTTGTCCAGATCGGCGGCGGTCGGGAAACGGCCGAGACCCCATTTCTCCTGGTTCCAGCCACGCCCGAGGATCCACGGCCGCTGCGGATTGTCCTTCGCGAAGGCGGCGATCTTCGCGACGGCTTCCTCCAGCGAATTCGTGTCCGAGAGGTCGAGCGTCAGCGCCGCGAGGCCGAGGCCCATGACGTGGAGATGCGCGTCGATCAGGCCGGGCATCAGCACCTGCCCCTTGCCGTCGATCCGGTACTGCACCCTGGCGGGCCGCTTGTCCCCGCGGTGGAAGATCTGCTGCACCCGCCCGTCGTCGTCGATCAGCATGGCTTCGAAGCGGTCGATCCGGCCCTTCTCGTCGATGCGGACGCCCTCGACATTGTCGACGAGCTGGTCGGCGAGGGCGGGGGTGGCGGCGCCGAGCGCGAGCAGCGCGACGACAAGCGAACGATACATGGGCAAGCCCCTCGAGATGGCATTATCGTCATGCCGGTTACGGGAAAGCTTGGAGCGGGCAAAGGATTTCGATGGATTGCGCGGGCGTGTCGGCTCTTATACCGCCGCGCCATGACCGCCAGCCGCCCCGCGTCCGCTACGGAATCCGCCACCGACCGGCTGACCATCGCCGATGTCCGCGCTGCCGCGGGCCGGATCGGCGATGCCATCGTGCGCACGCCGATGCTTCATTCGCAGACACTGTCGAGCATTGCGGGCTGCGAAATCTGGCTCAAGTTCGAGAACCAGCAGTTCACCGCCGCCTACAAGGAACGCGGCGCGCTCAATGCGCTGCTGCTGCTGACCGGGGAACAGCGCGCCCGCGGCGTGATCGCCGCCTCCGCCGGCAACCACAGCCAAGGCCTGTCCTATCACGGCACCCGGCTGGGCGTCCCTGTCACCATCGTCATGCCGCGCACCACGCCGACGGTGAAGGTCATGCAGACCGAGAGCGTCGGCGGCATGGTCGAGCTGTTCGGCGAGACCTTCGACGAGGCCTATGCCCATGCCCGCCAGCTGGAGGCGGAACGCGGGCTGACCTTCGTCCACCCCTTCGACGATCCCGATGTGGCTGCCGGGCAGGGCACGGTCGCGCTCGAGATGCTGGCGGCGGTGCCCGATCTCGATTGCCTGGTGGTGCCGATCGGCGGCGGCGGGCTGATGAGCGGGATGGCGACCGTTGCCCGTGCCACCAACCCCGCGATCGCGCTGATCGGGGTGCAGGCCGAGCTGTTCCCATCGATGTATGCCCGCATCCACCATCGCGAGATGCCCTGCGGCGGCGACACGCTGGCCGAGGGTATCGCGGTCAAGGCACCCGGCGAGTTCACCTCGCAGATCATCGCGGCGCTGGTGGATGAGATCATGCTCGTCGGCGAGGGCGCGATCGAGCACGCGGTCGCGCTGCTGCTCCAGATAGAAAAGACCGTGGTCGAGGGGGCGGGCGCCGCGGGCCTTGCGGCGGTGCTGTCCAATCCCGAAAAGTTCGCCGGCAAGCGGGTCGGTCTCGTGCTGTGCGGCGGCAATATCGATACCCGGCTGCTCGCCAATGTCCTTCTGCGCGACCAGGTACGCAGCGGGCGGATGGCGCGGCTCAAGATCGCGCTGCAGGACCGGCCCGGCGCGCTTTATCACGTGATGGGCCTGTTCGCGGATCACAACGTCAACATCATCGAGATTCACCACCAGCGCGTTTTCACCTCGCTTCCTGCCAAGGGGCTGGTCACCGACATCGAATGCGAGGCGCGCGACGGCGAGCAGATCGCGGCGCTCGTCAGCGACTTGCGCGCCCACGGCTATTCGGTCGGCACGTTCGAGCTCGAATAGCGCCCCGGGCGCCCGCGTTAACCACCCGTCCCGACGCGCCGACGCGACAAGCTGCGAATTTTCGTGGTTAAGACCCTTTTACCGCGCTTTCGAAACATGCATAAAATCGCGTTAACGGGTGACCGATGTGAGTCCCCTATCGAGCTAGAGGATTGGCCAGCAGCGTGACGGCACCGGTTCGCTTCCCGCGTTTCTTCGTGACCGCGCCCAGCCCGTGCCCCTATCTTGCGGGCCGGAACGAGCGGAAGGTCTTTACCGAGCTGCGCGGCGACAACGCCGACGAGCTGAACGAGGCGCTCGGTCGTATCGGATTCCGCCGCAGCCAGACCGTCGCCTATCGCCCCAGCTGCCTCGACTGCCAGGCC
The DNA here is from genome assembly GCA_021794525.1 of Pseudomonadota bacterium. Lineage (GTDB taxonomy): Bacteria > Pseudomonadota > Alphaproteobacteria > Sphingomonadales > Sphingomonadaceae > Qipengyuania. The sequence continues at coordinate 22,234 of JAJYQP010000019.1, forward strand.
TGCGTGTCGGTGCGGGTGGTGGCGGGTGAGTTCCGCCCCTCAGCCACCCAAAAGCGGCTGATGAAGAGGCACGACGATCTGATCGTGACCGAATGCCGTCCCTGGGCGACCGCCGAGCAGTACGAGCTTCTCCAGAAATATCTCGCCGCGCGTCACCCTGGCGGCGGGATGACGCAGATGGAGGAGAGCGATTTCGCCGACATGGTGGAACACTCCCCGGTTTCCAGCTACGTGGTCGAATATCGGGAACCCGGGGTAGGGTCGCAGCCGGGCAGATTGGTCGGCGCCTGCCTCACGGATTTCCAGGGCGACGGGCTGTCGATGATCTACAGCTTCTACGACCCTGAGGCAGAGGCGCGTTCGGGACTTGGTACCTACATCATCCTCGACCACATCCGCCGCGCAGCGGAGCGCGAGCTGCCCTATGTCTATCTCGGCTACTGGGTCGAAGGCAGCGCGCGGATGCAGTACAAGGTCCGCTTCCGCCCGCTCGAGCGGCTCACCGGCGGTGGATGGGGCCGGATCGACGATGCCGAGCACGACCGGCTCATCGCCGCCGCCGTGGCACCGCGCCGGCCCGGCGCAGAGCCCGGCCTGCCCGGCAAAGAGGGCGTTCCCGCCGGTTACCGCCTCGCGGTGTGACAGCCTGCCGCGCCGGGCCGCGCGGGCGGCCGGTCCGCTGGCACTTCTGCTGGTCGGGGCGCCTCTGGCCGCGCAGGACACCTCGACCGCCCCTTCGCTCGAAGACCTGATTCCCGACAGCGCCGTTGCCAATCCCGAGAGCTGGGCGGCGCAGGGCGATGCCGCTGCCCCGCCCGAGACGCTCGCACCCGATCCCGAAACGCCGCTCGCCGACCTGCCCGGTGTCACCCTGGCCTGGCCCGACACCCTCGAACTGCCACCGCTGCCGGAAGTGACGGCCGAGGACGATGTCCAGTACGCCGACCTCGAGCTGACTGGCCCCGAGCTTGCGTTCAGCGAGGCGGCGGTCGAGAAGATCAGCGACGAGCTGGTGCTGGGCTTCCCGCAGAAAGAGCCGCCATTCTCCGCGACGGGCGATTTCGTCGACCGCTTCGCGGCGCTCTCAACGGTTCGCAGCCTGGACAGCGATTCCGACACGCTCGCCCAGCTCGGCGCGCGGGCGCGGCAGGACGAGACGCTGCTGGAGAACCTGCTCCGTGTCTACGGCTATTATGACGGGCGGGTTATCCGCTCGATCGGCGGGCTCGAACCGGGGAAGGACGAGGCGAGCGTGCATCCGGTGGTGCGCTTCGACATCGTACCGGGCGAACGCTACAAATATGGCGCGATCGATCTCGGCAATCTTGCCAGCGCGCCCGATGGTCCGGCGCTGCGGGAAGCTTTCGGCATCCAGCCGGGCGATTTCCTCCAGAGCGATACCATCGTCGCCGAACGCGCCGATCTCGACACCGCGCTTGGCGAGACCGGCTATCCCTTCGCCGCCATTGCCGACCCGGAGCTGCTGATCGATCACGAGCGGCGCGAGGGCGACCTCACAATGGCGGTCGAACCGAACGGAAAATATGCCTTCGGCGATGTCGTCAGCAGCGATCCGGACTTTCTTTCAGGGAAGCACCTGGCGGAAATCGCGCGGTTCCGGCCAGGCGATACCTACAAGCGCAGCCTCGAATTCGACCTGCGCCGCGCGATCCTGGCGACCGGCCTCGTCTCCTCGGTCACGCTCACCCCGCGTCCCGTGGCCCAGCCGCAGGGTGAAGAGCCGGGCACGGTGGCGATGGACGTGACGCTCCAGCGCGGCAAGCTGCGCACCATCGCGGGTGCGATCGGCTATGGCACCGAAGAAGGCTTCCGCGTCGAGGCGAGCTGGGAGCATCGCAACTTTTTCAAGCCCGAGGGGATGTTGCGGGTGCGCGGCATTGCGGGCACGCAGGAACAGCTCGGCGGCGTCACGCTCCGCTTCAACAATTTCCGCGGCCGCGACCAGATCCTGACCTTCGACGCCTACGCCTCGACGCAGGACAACGCGGCCTTCGATGCCCGGACGGTGGCGCTGGCGGCGAGTTTCGAACGGGTTTCCAATCTCCTGTTCCAGAAGCCGTTCAGCTGGGCGCTGGGTGCGGAGGTGCTGTACACGGACGAGCGCAATCGTGTGATCGCCGGAATACCGCGCCCGCGCCAGGAATATCTGATTGCCGGAGTCAACGGGCGCGCCACGATCGACACCAGCGATTCCCTGCTCGATCCCACGCGCGGTTTCCGGCTGACCGGCTTCCTCGCACCTGAATCGTCGCGGAGCGGTGGCGTGCAATCGTTCTACGTTCGCAGCCAGATCGACGCGTCCTATTACCAATCGGTTGGGACCAGGGTGGTGGTGGCGGGCCGGGTGCGGGCCGCGGCCATTCCGGGGGCGGACTTGTTCCAGATCGCCCCGTCGCGGCGGCTCTATGCGGGCGGCGGCGCTTCGATTCGCGGTTACGGCTATCAGGCGATCGGACCGAAGAATGACCTGGGCGAACCGGTCGGCGGGCGCAGTCTCGTGGAGGCCTCGATCGAGGCGCGCATAAGGACGGGGCTGTTCGGCGGTGCGCTGTCGGTGGTGCCCTTCTTCGACTTCGGGTCGGTCTCGACCCAAACCGTGCCCAATTTCACCTTCAACAAATACGGCGCGGGCGTGGGCCTGCGCTACGCCACCGGCTTCGGCCCACTGCGCGTCGACGTCGGCTTCCCGCTCAATCCTGAGCCCGAGGATAGCTTCGTCGCGGTCTATGTTTCGCTGGGACAGGCGTTCTGATGACCGAGGCCGAGGAAGGCATGCCGCCACAGGAGCCTGCACGCCGCAGGTTCCATCGCACCCGCCGGGCGGGGAAGTGGACGCTCGGGCTGATCGGCGCTGCGCTGCTGCTGATCGTTGCGGCGGTCGTCGTCCTCAATACCCCCATCGGCCAGCGCGCGCTGACCGACCGGATCGCCAGCCAGACGCTGCCCAACGGCCTCAACATCCGCATCGGGCGGATCGAGGGCAATCTCTACGGCAAGGCGGTGCTGCACGACGTGCGCCTGTCCGACCCCAAGGGCGTGTTCGCAACCATCCCGCGCGCCGAGGTGGACTGGCGCCCGACCGCCTGGCTGAACAACCGCCTCGAGATCCGCAGCTTCGCCGCGCGTCGCGCGAGCCTGCTGCGCGTGCCGACCTTCCGGCCGGGCGATCCAAACAAGCCGATGCTGCCGGGTTTCGACATTTCCATCGGGCGATTGCAGATCGACAACCTGACGCTCGCCCCCGGTATCGCGGGACAACGGGCGCAGCGGGTCGATCTCGACGGCTCGGCGCAGGTGACCGACCGGCGGCTGATGGTGCGGTCGAAGGGGCAATTGGGGCGCACCGACAGCTATGCGTTCATGATCGACGCGGAGCCCGATGGCGACCGCTTCGACATGGGGCTGGATTATCGCGCGGCCGCCAAGGGTCCGGTCGCCCGGATGCTCGGCGCAAATTCGGCGTATCGCGCGCAGATCGGCGGGGATGGCACCTGGAAGCGGTGGGACGGTTATCTCGTGGTCCGCCGCGACGGCGCGGATTTCGGCGCGTTCCAGCTCACCAACCGCGCGGGCCTGTTCCGCCTGCTCGGCCAGGCGAAGCCCGGTCCGGCGCTGACGGGGAAGCTGGCCGCGCTGGCAGGGCCGGTGGTGTCGGTCGATGCCGCGGCGCGGATAGACAATCGCCGGCTGGACGGTCGCTACCGTGTCGTCAGCAACACGCTCAGCCTCGATGCGAAAGGGCTGGTCGATCTCGCGCAGAACCGGGTGCAGGGACTGGCGGTAGACCTTGCCGGCAAGGCGCCGCTGCGCTTCGGTTCGCTGCTTCTCGAAAACGCCCGCCTCACCGGCACGGCAAACGGGGCCTTCACCGATCTTGCGCTCGATCACAGCCTGCGGATCGGGCGGCTGGTCTCGGGCACGACCGAGCTCGCAGGCCTCAACCAGAGCGGCACCGCGACCTATGACGGCACGCGCTGGACGCTGCCGCTCGCCGCCACGGTGGAGCGGGTCCGCACCGGCAATGCGCTGGTCGATCCGCGGCTGATCCGCGGGCGGGTGGACGGCACGCTTCGCCTTGCCGGAAACCGGCTCGACTCCGACCGGCTGCGGATCGCCTTCCCCAACACGACTGGTGACCTGGCGCTGACCGGCGATATCGCGCGGGGCACCTACCGGCTCGATGGCATGGTTCGCGCGAACCAGCTCGCGCTCGAGAACATTGGCCGCGCCAGCGGCAGCGCCAAGATCACCCTCGATATCGGCGGGCGCTCGCCGTGGGGGTTGGTCGCCGGGATTTCGGCGCGCGTGCAACCGGTCAGCAATGCGACGCTCGCCAATCTCGCGGGCAACCGCATCGCGGTGCGCGGCGGGCTGATGCTGGGCGCGAATCGCCCGGTGGTATTCAATCGCCTGCGGATCGACGCGCCGCGTCTCACCGCGCAGCTCAACGGGCGCGTGCAGGGCGGGCGCACGACGCTCGCCGGAAGCGGGCGGCAGGCGGATTACGGACCCTTCACGGTCGAGGCGACAATCACCGGCGCTGGCCCGCGCGCGATGCTGGTCTTCGCGAATCCCTATCCGGCGGCGGGCCTGCGCGACGTGCGCGTGGCGCTCTCGCCAAGCAGGGACGGGTTCGACATCGCCACCAGCGGCCAGTCGACTCTCGGCCCGTTCGAGGGGACGCTCGGCCTCGTCATGCCGCGCGGCGGCGCGACCCGGATCGCGATCCAGCGGCTGGTGGTCAGCGATACGCAGGTGACCGGCACCGTGACGTTGGGCAAGAGCGCGGTGAGCGGCAATCTCGCGCTGGCGGGTGGCGGCCTCGACGGCACGATCCTGCTCGCATCGCGCGGGGGTGGGCAGGGGCTCGACATCGACGTGACGGCTCGCCGGGCGAGCTTCGGCGGCGCGACCCCGATCACGATCGCGCGGGCAGACATCCAGGCGCGGGGCACGCTGACGAAGGGCAATTCGACCTTCACCGGCACCGCGCGCGGCGCGGGTCTCAGCTATGGCACGCTGTTCATCGGCCGCTTCGCCGCGCAGGGGCAGGTGACGAACGGGGTAGGCCATATCGACGCTTCGATCGCCGGGCGCCGGTCGAGCAGCTTCGTGCTCGATCTCAACGCCGATGTCGCGAAGAGCCGGGTGGCAGTCGCGGCGCGGGGCGAGCTCGCGGGCCGCAAGATTACCATGCCGCGCCGCGCGGTGCTGACCTCGCTCGACGGCGGCGGCTGGCAGCTCGCGCCGACGGCTGTGCTCTACGGCGACGGGACCATGGTGGCGAGCGGCCGGTTCGGCGGCAAGAACCTCCAGCTCGGGCTTCAGCTCGACAGGATGCCGCTCTCGCTGCTCGATATCGTGGTGGCCGATCTTGGCGTGGGCGGGACCATCTCGGGCCTCGTCAATTACGGACGCGGGCGGGAGGGGCTGCCGCGCGCCGATGCAAAGGTGATCGTCGCCGGCCTCACCCGCTCGGGTCTGGTGCTGACCTCGAAACCCGTCGACCTCTCGCTGGTGGCCAACCTCACCGCCAGCGATCTCGTGGCGAGGGCGGTGTTCCGCAACGAGGATATCCGGCGCGGACGCCTGCAGGCGCGGATCGCGAACCTGCCCGCCGGACCCGACCTGATCGAGCGACTGCGCGCCGGGCAGCTCCTCGCCCAGTTGCGTTACGATGGTGCCGCGGAGAGCCTGTGGCGGCTTGCCGCGGTGGAGGCCTTCGACATGACCGGTCCGGTCTCGATCGCCGCCGACGCCACCGGCACGCTCGCCCAGCCGCAAGTGCGCGGCGCGGTCGCGAGCGACAGCTTGCGGATCCGCAGCGCGCTTTCGGGCACCGACATTCGCAGCGTCGCCATGCGCGGCACCTTCGCCGGATCGCGGCTCTCGATCAGCCGGTTCGCGGGCAAGGCGGACAACGGCGGGGACGTTTCGGGTAGCGGCATCGTCGATCTTGCCGGTCTCGGCGAGCGGGTGCAGGGCCGCTTCGTGCAGGTGCGCGGGCCCAAGCTCGACCTGCGTGCCGCCGCGCGCAATGCGCACCTGCTCGATGCCAACGGTTTGTCGGCGACCATCACCGGGCCGCTTCGCATCGTGTCCGACGGGCTGGGCGGGACCATCGCGGGGCGGGTGCGGATCGACGGGGCGAGCTGGGCGCTCGGCCGCGCCAACGCCTCGCAGAAGCTGCCGCGCATCGCCACGCGCGAAATCAACGTCCCCGACGACATCGGTCCCGCCAATGCGACGGGGAGCACGTGGCGGTATCTCATCAACGCGAGCGGCGACAGCCGGATCGACGTGCGCGGAATGGGGCTCGACAGCGAATGGGGCGCCAACATCCTGCTGCGCGGCACCACCGATGCCCCACGCATCGGCGGCGAGGCCCGTATGGTACGCGGCGGTTACAGCTTCGCCGGTACGCGGTTCGAGCTGACGCGCGGGATCATCACTTTCGACGAGGATGTGCCGATCGATCCCCGCCTCGACATCGCCGCCAGCACCTCCACGACCGGGCTGGAGGTGACGGTCCGGGTGACCGGCAATGCGGTCCAGCCGCAGATCGACTTCAGCTCGACGCCGTCCCTTCCGGAAGAGGAAATCCTCGCCCGGCTGCTCTTCGGCGGTTCGATCACCACGCTTTCGGCCACCGATGCGCTGCAACTGGGAGCGGCGGTCGCCAGCCTGCGCGGCGGGGGCGGGCTCGACCCGATCAACCGGCTGCGCAGCGCCATCGGGCTCGACCGGCTGCGCATCGTGCCCGCCGACCCGACGATCAAACGACAGACCGGTGTCGCGCTCGGCAAGAACATCGGCCGGCGCTTCTACGTCGAGCTGGTGACCGATGGCCGCGGCTATTCGGCGACGGCGCTCGAATTCCGCATCACCAACTGGCTCTCGCTTCTCGCCACCGTCTCGACCGTCGGGCGGCAGAGCGCGGTGGCGAAGATTTCGAAGGACTATTGATCGCTCACGCCTTCGGCAGCAGTACCTTGTCGATGGTCAGGATGGCGCCGTTGGAGGCGGTCGCGGTTGCTCCCAGGGTTGCCGTAGTCGCACCATTGCCCACGGTGATGGCCTTGCCGGTATCGGTGAAGGTCACCGTGGTCCCGCCCATCGTCTGCATCCGCACGGGGCCCTTCTTGCGCGCGATCGCCGCCTTGATCGACTCGGTGGTGACCTGTCCGGGCAGGATATGGCCGCGCAGCAGCGCGATCATCAGCGGGCGTGCCTTCGGGCTGCGAAGTTCATCGAACTTCTTGCCGAGAGCGGTGAATGCCGCGTCGGTGGGCGCGAGAAGCGTGTAATCGCCCTTTCGGTCCAGCACGGGGGCCAGCTGGGTATCGGCAAGCGCTGCCGACAAGGTGCGCAAGTCCCCAATTTCGGCGAGGGACGCAGCGATTGTCCCGTTCTGCAGCCTGGCGGCGGTCAGCGGCTCGCCATCGGCAGTGGATTTCCCGTCTCCACAGGCCGTGAGGCCAAATGCGGCTGCGGCAGCGACCGCCATGCGACCGGCCCGCATCACAGCACCGTGTCGATCGCCTGCGCGATCAGCATCGTTGCGGGGTCGATCTGATAGATACGGCCATCGGCATAGCGATAGAGCGCATCGTCGCGATCGTAATAGCGGTCGCGATAGGGGGCGGGGACGTTGTAGACGTCGTACCCCGCCGGCATGGGCTGGCCGACAATGAAATCGTTGCCGGTCAGCAGCGCCGCGACGGCCTGGATTGCGGCGGTCTGCGGATCGATGCGGTAGATCACGTTGTCGGCGTAGCGATAGGCGCGGGGGTCATCGAAGCCATAGTAGCTGCGCTGCCAGTCCTCGAGGCCGTAACTGGGATAGCCCGCGGGCCAGACCTTGCCGACGGCGAGCGCGCCGCCGAGCAGCGGGATATAGGCCGCCCGCGATCCGCCGGACGGGATCAGGTAGCCATCGTAATAGACATAATCCGCGCCGGTGCGCAGCGGGATGCCGAACAGGCTCGGGCGATAGGGAAGGCCGAATACATCGTCCCGCACCTGCTTCGCCTGTCCCGGCGGCAGGCACCCGTTGTTCTTCCTGGCGAGGCCCGGCGGGCACGATCCGATGACGGCATAGCGCCGATCATCATTCCACCGGTCGCCCCGGCGCAAACCGTCGCTGCCGTCGCGGCGCGCCCATTCGTCTGCATCACCGGCGCGCCGTTCGTCCGAGCGGTCCCGGCGCCGGTCTTCGCGAACCGTGCTGTCGTTTTCGATCCGCCGATCCATGCGCGGCGCAACGACGCGATCCGGGCCGCGGTCGTCCACACGAGCCGGCTTTCCGCGATCGCGGACGGCATCCTTCGCTGGCCCAGGCCTGTCCGGCCCACCCTTTTGGCCCATTTCCTTGCCCTGACCATGGCCGTCGTTGCCATGACCATTACCCTTTCCCTGAGCCGCCAGCGGGCTCGTCGCGGCCAGCACCAGCGCGGCGGTCGCCCCGATAAGACGTATCATCTGTCGATCTCCTGCTTGGGCAATCAACGGCGTTATCCGGTGCCGGTTCCACAGCATCCGGTGCGGGTTCCACAGCGCGACGAGCTGACGCTCGGCTCCGATAGAGCGCGGCCTCCGCGGCACGGCGTCGGACGAGGCCGGGCATTACGCGCCCGCCGGCCCGGTTCCAGCGGGCGAATTCCTCCGCCGCCCCGGCGAAATCGCCTGCCCTGTGCCTGACCGTCAGAGTGGCGCGGGCGATGGCGCCGGTGTTGTAGTGGAAGCTCACCAGGGCATCGAACTGCGACTGCGTCGTGGGCACCTCGCCAAGCGCCGCTGCAACCTCGGCGCCGTAGCGGGCGAGGTCCGCCTCCAGCCGCGCATCGCATTGTGCCTGCGTCCACACCGTGCCGGGGCCGATGCCCGGACCGGTCGCTCCCCAGCCGATCGTCCACGGCGCGCCGCCCGTGCCGGGGTCGGGATAGGCTTCGAACAACCCGCCCGGCAGGCGCCGCGCGCAGCCTTCGAAGCGCTTGATCAGCGCGATGCCATCGGCGCCGATGGTCCGTGCGGCAGGGGCTTTGACCGGCTGCTCGGCGGCATCGATAGCAGCGTCGATCGCGGCCACCTCGCGCTGCCGCAGGCCGCGGCCGAGCACACGGCGGACGACGTCGAAAATCACTTTGCGATGCATGGCGTGGCGGGCCTCCGGCGGTTCGAGGCCGACTGACTAGACACGGCGATGCCGTGTAGGAAAACGCTTTCTGCACCCGCGTAGGAGTTGCCGTGGCGAAAACATTTTGCCGCCGCCGGGCGCGGGTATATGACGGGTGCCTCGGGTCGTTGGGGGGCTGGACGATGATTGCGATTTTGAGGACGGCAGCGCTGGCGGCAACGGCCATCGGCGGCGCGCTGGTGGCGGGCCCGGCGTTCACGCAAGGCGGCGGCTCACCCGGCGCCACGTCACG
>JAJYQP010000040.1 GCA_021794525.1 Pseudomonadota bacterium
GTCCGCGCCATAGCGGGCGACGATGGTGTCGGGGTCGACGGTGTTCTTCTTCGACTTCGACATCTTGATGACGCGGCCGATCTCGACCTCGCCGCCATCCGCTGTCAGCAGCGCCCTTTCGGCCTTGCGGCTGATTTCCTCGGGCGCATAATAGATCACCCGCTCGCCTTCGCGGCGCGAATAGGTTTCGTGCGTCACCATGCCCTGCGTGAACAGCGCGGCGAAGGGCTCGGTCACCTCCAGCATCCCGATCTTCGCCAGCGCGCGGGTCCAGAAGCGGGCGTAGAGGAGGTGCAGGATCGCGTGCTCGATCCCGCCGATATATTGCTCGACCGGCAGCCATTTCGCCACTTCCGCCGGATCGAAGGGCCGGTCGGCGGGCTGGCTGGCGAAGCGAAGGAAGTACCAGCTCGAATCGACGAAGGTGTCGAGCGTGTCGGTTTCGCGCCGCGCCTCGCCGCCGCAGGACGGGCAGCGGGTGTGCTTCCACGTCGGGTGGCGGTCGAGCGGGTTGCCGGGGGTCTTGAAGTCCACGTCCTCCGGCAGGACGACCGGGAGCTGGTCCTTCGGCACCGGCACGACGCCGCAGGCATCGCAATGGATGAAGGGGATCGGCGTGCCCCAGTACCGCTGGCGCGAGACGCCCCAGTCGCGCAGGCGCCAGACGGTCTTGCCCGTCCCGCGCCCTTCGGCCTCGATGCGGCGGATGATCTCGGCCTTGGCATCCGCGACGCTCATGCCGTCGAGGAAGCCCGAATTGACGATCACACCCTCGCCCGGCTCGGCCTCGCCCGCGAAGGGCTTGTCCGCCTCGACGACGCTGGCCGCGACCACGCGCGGGATCGGCAGGCCATATTTGGTCGCGAATTCGAAGTCGCGCTGGTCGTGGCCGGGCACGGCCATGATCGCGCCGGTGCCGTATTCCATCAGCACGAAATTGGCGATGAAAACGGGGAGGTGCTCCCCGGTGAAGGGATGCCGCGCGCCGATGCCGGTGTCGAAGCCCAGCTTCTCGGCGGTCTCGAGTTCGGCGGCAGTCGTGCCGCCGCGCTTGCACAGCTCGATGAACTTGGCCGCGTCGCAATTCTGCGCCGCCACGTCCTGCGCAATCGGGTGGTCGGGGGCGATCGCCACGAAAGTCGCGCCGAAAATCGTATCCGGGCGGGTGGTGTAGACGGGCAGCCTGTCGCCGTTCGACAGGTCGAAGCTGAACTCCAGCCCGGTCGACTTGCCGATCCAGTTCTCCTGCATCAGCCGGACCTTGTCGGGCCAGGTGTCGAGCCCGCCGAGACCTTCCAGCAGTTCCTCGGCGAAATCGGTGATGCGGAGGAACCACTGGGCGAGCTTGCGGCGCTCGACCGTCGCACCCGAGCGCCAGCCCTTGCCGTCGATCACCTGCTCGTTGGCGAGCACGGTCATGTCGACCGGGTCCCAGTTGACCTCGCTCTCCTTGCGATAGACGAGACCCGCCTCGTAGAGCGCGATGAACAGCGCCTGCTCGTGCCCGTAATACTCCGGCTCGCAGGTTGCGAGCTCGCGGCTCCAGTCGAGCGCGAAGCCAAGGCGCTTCAACTGCGCCTTCATGGTGGCGATGTTCTGCCGGGTCCAGCCGCCCGGATGGACGCCCTTCTCCATCGCGGCGTTTTCGGCCGGCATCCCGAAGGCGTCCCAGCCCATCGGGTGCAGCACCTCGTGCCCGGTCATCCGCTTGTAGCGCGCCAGCACGTCACCCATGGTGTAGTTTCGGACATGGCCGATGTGGATGCGCCCGCTGGGATAGGGGAACATCTCCAGCACGAAGCTCTTGGGCCTGGCTGAGTTGCTGTCCGCCTCGAACACCCGCGCGGCTTCCCACGCGGCCTGCCATCGGGTGTCCGCCGATGCGGGGTCGAAACGCTCAGTCGTCATGCCGCCCGCGTTAGCCAATTCGCGCGCGAAGAAAACCCGTCGCGCACAGGTGGGGCAAGATTATCCGGCCACGGCCTGGCGGCGCAGTTCGCGCGCCTTGGTGAGGATGATGTCCTCCAGCTTCTGGACCGTCGCGGCCTGAACCGGGGCATCGACCCAGCTGCCACCTTGCGTCACCTGGCGGCTGGCAGCGACCCGCACGGCGTCGGCGCGCAGGTCGGTGTCGAGGATGCTGACGGTGACCTTCACCCGCTCGCCTGGATTGGCCGGGTTGGCGTACCAGTCGGTGACGATGACGCCGCCGTTGCTGTCGGCCTGGAGCAGCGGCGCGAAGCTGACCGTCTCCAGCGCGGCGCGCCAGAGGTAGCTGTTGACGCCGATGGTGTTGACCTTCGCAGCGGCGAGATCGGCCTTGGGGCGCTTCTCCTTCGAGGCGCAACCGCCCAGAACGGCGACGATGGCAAGGGCAGCGGCGGCGCGGAAAGGGCCGGAGGTAAGAGCGGACAGGCGCATGAAGGTCCTTCGGATTGCGTTCGGGCGTTCTATAGCCCAGCGCGCGGCGCGGGCAAGCACCGGCCATCGCATGGCGCGCCGGGGCTTGAACGCGCGCTTAACCTGGCTCGCAGTGGTCATGCAGTGCATATGCGCAACAGCTGGCGTGAATCGTAACGGAATCGCCGATTCCCGTGAAATCACCCTGTGGAAAAGCTGGCCAATCGGGGTGTATGGGCGTATCCCGAATCGGACAGGAACCCGGTTCGACGTGCAGAGATCAGGAACCGTTCAGGCGCAATCGTGTCTGGATGAGGGGCAGAGGTTTAACAGGGCCACACGACAATGAAGCGTATCGGCGGCAGGATTGGCGGCTTGCGGGCACTTCCCGCAGCGCTGGCGGCTGCCGGGATGATGCTCGCCGTGCCCGTGGCCGGTGCCGCCGCGGTCGGCAGCCTGATCCCCGCGGTCAAGAGCTTCGATTCGGCCTATGTGCCGTTCACTCCCGCCAACATCGATCCCGCGCTGGCGCGCAAGGTCGCCGCTACTCTGGGCCTGGACGGGCTGCGCTTCACGCCCGCACCTCGTGCGCCTCGCGGTGACCGGCTGGTGACCATGGCGGTCCGGGTGGACCGGGCCACCGCCCGCGCGATCTCGGTGCAGCGGACGCTGGCCGAAGGCAGCGCCGGGCGGATGGGCGATGCGCTCGCCGCCGCGCCGCTGATCGCACCGACGCGCTACAACCTCGGAACCGCGCGCGGCTTCCAGAGCTTCGCCGCGGCCCCCGCTCCCAAGGCGCTGGCGCTGCCAAGCGGCATCCGCGAGATCGCGATGGCGGACCTCTCGACCTACCGCCTGACCGAAGGGTCGGCGCCTGCGAAGCCCTCGCGCCTCCAGCCGCGCATCGCGTTCGAGGAACGGGCCGACGCCGGTCGTGCCCCCCGCACCTTCGAAGGCCAGGGCGAACCGACAGTCGATGTCGGCGGTTCCTACCGCGTGATGAAGAACCTCAACGTCACGGCGGGCTTGCGCGTGTCGCAGGAACGCAACCGTCTGGCCCCGCTCACCGATGGCGTGGCGGACGACAAGGCGGTCTACGTCGGAACCCAGTTCAAGTTCTGACGCTTGCTGCATTGCAGCATTTTCTTCCGATATATTAGCCCTTTACCCTGGTCCGCGCTTGGCCCTACGGCAGTTCCCGTAACGCTACGGAAAGCCTGGGAGAGCACAGCATGGGCAAGGTTGCCATCGTCACCGGCGGCACACGCGGCATCGGACGCGCAATCGCGGAGGCGTTGCGCGATGACGGCTTCACCGTCGTGGCCAATTACGGCGGCAACGACGAGGCTGCCAGGGCCTTCTCCGACGAGACCGGCATTCCCGCCTACAAGTGGGACGTGGGCGACCACCAGGCCTGCCTCGACGGCTGCGCCAAGGTGGAGAGCGAGGTCGGCCCGATCGACGCGGTGATCAACAACGCCGGGATCACCCGCGACGGCACGCTGATGAAGATGAGCTACGAGGACTGGCACGAGGTGATGCGGATCAACCTCGGCGGCTGCTTCAACATGGCCAAGGCAACCTTCGCCGGCATGAAAGAGCGGGGCTGGGGCCGCTATGTCAACATCGGCTCGATCAATGGGCAGGCGGGGCAGTACGGGCAGGTCAACTACGCCAGCGCCAAGAGCGGCATCCACGGATTCACCAAGGCGCTGGCGCAGGAAGGCGCGCGCTTCGGCATCACCGTCAACGCGATTGCGCCGGGCTATATCGACACCGACATGGTCGCCGCCGTTCCTGCCCCGGTTCTCGAGAAGATCGTCGCCAAGATCCCCGTCGGCCGCCTCGGCCGGGCCGAGGAAATCGCCCGCGGGGTCAGCTTCCTGTGCAGCGAGCAGGCGGGCTTCGTCACCGGCTCGACCATGAGCATCAACGGCGGGCAGCATATGTACTGACGGGCGGAGGGGGTGCCGCGGGGGCGGCACCGCCCGGCCCGGCCGACGGTTTGGCGGCAGCCCCGCGAATCCCGTTCGGCGCCACGGCGATGGCTTCGCCGTTGCCGGCTTCAAAAGCGGACTGACAGCACGACCCCAAAGCCCTGCCGTTTTCCGCAAGTCATACTCGTTTAGCTGAATGCGCCGACCGAATGGAAGGTCCCGTAGCGCGGCGTCGCCGCAACCATGCCCAAAGCCCGGAAATATATAAGACGGGGAGGCTGAGACCTGCGAGAAGCACCAAAATTCGCCCTGGCAGTCCGGCAATCTCACCATTGTGCACCGGGAAGGCACTGTCGAGGATGCGATTGGCGATCGGACCACGCGCTGCATCGTAGCTTGAAAGAACCCTGCCACTAGCGGCGTGAATCACCACCATTGAAGTGCCAGACCACTGACGCCACTCTCCCGGCTGTCGCACACGAACCTGATAAACCGGGGCCTCCGGGGTGGGGAGAGTAACCGCCGACAATGTCGCGCGCGGGAATACTTCCCGAGCACGACTATAGGCATTCTCGGTTCCATAAAGCTGCTTTGGAAGTTCAGCGACCGAGGCAGCCCTGAAAGGTGCGCGGTAGCCTGCGTTCTCTTCTGCCCATGTCCGTAGCGATTTTCCGAAATCCATCGAGGCGCCGGATAGCGCCAAAACAACGATCGCCAGCGCGGAAGCCAGCCCGGCGCATCGATGCCATCCGAACAGTTGCTGGCTTCGGGTTCGCCAGCGTCTCATGGCGAAGGATGCACGCCACTGCCCGCGACGAGGCCACGCCAGCCATGCGCCGGTGCCCGCCATAGAAACCAGCAAAAGCCCCGATATTCCAAGGAAGGCTTCGCCGAAATCATGCGCGAACAGGGAATGGTGAAAGTTGTAAATCCAGCGCCAAAAATTCCCTTCGTCCGGCCTCAGCGGCATGCGCTCGCGGGTCGCCATCACGCGGCCGGTCGCAGCCTCCATCAGAACGCTGCCCTTGCCGGACCGGAAGCCCGAAAAGGTCACTCCGAGGATTGCGGGGTTCGGATAATAAAGACCGATAGACTCGGCTTCGCCCCCGGCTTTCGTCCGTGCTGCCGCGATAAGTGCGTCGAGCGGGAGGCGTTTTGACGATGATACCATCGTCGGCCGATCGAGATCACGGTGAAGCACCAGCAACGCGCCGCTGAGGCCCTGAAGCGCCCACAGCGCACCGACGGATATTCCCAACCACAGGTGGAAAAGCACCACGGCTCGTTTGACGCGGTTCCTGGCTGACAGCCCACCCATTCTGAACTCTCCCGCGAAACTAAACGAACGATTTTGCTATTGCGAAACATTCGCAACACCTCTAGCTGCTAAAGCCACTTGGAGGAATCATCAATGAAATTCGTGTTTTTTGCCGGGTCGGCGCTCACGGCTGCGCTCGTCTCGCTCACCCCCGCCTCGGCAGCTGAGGCAATCGGCGAAGCCGAACAGCAGTCCTCGATCGTGGTCCTTGGCCAGCGCGAGGGTTACACACCCAAGTCGAGCACGGCGGCCAAGATCCCTGTCGAACTCCGTGATTTGCCCCAGACCGTTGACGTTGTTCCCATCGAGGTCCTGCGCGACCAGCGAGCCCTGTCGATCCAGGATGCAATGAAGAACATTCCCGGCGTGGGAATGAGTCATGGTGATGGGCAGCGCGATCAAATCACTATCCGAGGCTTCAGTGCAATCTCCGATCAGTTCGTGGATGGATTTCGCGATGATGCACTGTATTTCCGCGATCTCTCCAACGTTGAACGGATTGAGGTGATCAAGGGTCCGGCAGCGGTGCTTTATGGCCGTGGATCGTCAGGTGGGCTAATCAATCGTGTCACACGCAGGCCGGGGATGGACGTCACTTCGCTGACGCTTTCCGCGGGAAGCTGGGGCCTAAAGCGGGCGGAAGCGGACCTTGGTCGAACATTTGCAACCGGCGGCAGTGGCTTCCGCCTTACCGGAGCAGTAGAGCGAAGCGGAAGCTATCGCCGATTCCAGTTCCTCGACCGCGAAACCATTTCTCCATCGCTGCTTTATAAGCCCGACGAGCGGACCGAGCTTTTGCTCCAAGCCGACTATCTGCGTGACGCTCGCATTACCGATTTCGGGATTCCCGCTTACCAAGGCCGTCCCGTCGATGTCGCCCCGGCAACCTATTATGGCGCCGCAAATGCCCGCGAAGCCGATGTAAGCCGCGCGTTGGTCACTTCACAGACAATCACGCTCAACCACCGGCTTTCGGACACGCTGAGCATACGCAATGGCTTTCGGCATTACGATTACGACCTCGACCGCCGCAACACATTATCGGGCGTCGTCCTTCCTGTAACCGCGACCCGACCCCGGCCTCAGGTCTCGCTCAACCGTTCCAACTTCTTCCGTCACGAAAACGGCTGGTCGAACCAACTCGAACTGACCCAGATCGCCCGGCTTGGCGGCATGGAGCACACGCTCCTCTATGGCTTCGAGGTCGCGCGCCAGCGCAAGGATCAATTGCTATTTTCGCGCAACGGCATCGCGACTGTCGATTTGTTCGCGCCAGTCCTTCCGGTGGTTCCGGTCGATTTGGGGGGAACGCCTGCCACCAACAATCAAGGGCGCTTCCAGAACGAGGGGCTCTATGTCCAAGACCTGATCGATTTTGGATCGGGCATCAAGGCGCTGGTAGGCTTGCGACACGACTGGTTTGAACAGCGCACGATACAACGCCTGGCACTGCCAAGCCTCGCGCGTACGGATTCGGAATGGAGTCCGCGCGCGGGGCTCGTCTTCCAGCCTGACGATGCGCAGAGCTATTACGCCTCGTGGAGCCGGTCCTTCCAGCCGTCTGGCGAGGGTTTCGCGATCGCCGTCAACAACGCAGACAT
>JAJYQP010000098.1 GCA_021794525.1 Pseudomonadota bacterium
CTCGGCCGTGCGCCAGGCTTCGGCGGCACCCTCGGGCGCGTTGGCGACGATCACCGATCTGAGGTGGACCTTCGCATCGTCCTTCATCGTGGTGCGGTGGTAGTCCCAGCGCCAGTTGCGCAGGCGCAGGCCAAGGAGGATCGAGGCGAGCTCCGCCGCCTTGAGACCGGCAGCGTCGAGCACGATCGCATCCTCGCCCGCCGACTGGAACTTCGCCGCCAGCGCTGCGCCGGCCTTTTCGAGGTCGGCCGCGCGGTCATCGGCGCCCGGATCCCCCGCACCCGCCACCGCGACCCGCACCACCGCGCCATCGCGTTCCACGAAGCCTTCGAACAGCTGGCCGCCGCGCCCCTCGAACCGCGCGAGCTTCGCCCCTTCCGCCAGCGACCGCTCCAGGCCATCGGGAAGCTTGCCCTTGTCCGCGACATGGGCAATGAGCCGCGACCCATCCGGACGGCCTGACGTGAACTCGATCTGCATGCATACTCCCGCGAAGCTTTCTGGTGGGGCGACGGCCGCAGCCATCGGGGCGATTGCGATTAGGGAACGGGGGTGCGATAGGCAAGCGATGCTCAGGTCTTGCGCCGCAGCGCCTCTGTTCCGCAGTTTGCGAACCGCGCTGGCGGCCTCGGTGGCGCTGGCCCTGCCGCTCGCGCCGCTGGCCGCGCAGGATCTGGCGGGGCGTCCGCTGGAGGATGCACCCGCGCCGCCTCCAGCGCCCGAAACCGACGCGCAAGGGAACCGCCAGGTTGCCTTCGAGGCCGACCAGCTCAGCTACGACGACAATGGCGAGACGCTGGTCGCCACCGGCAATGTCGTGCTGCGCAGCGGCGACCGCTCGGTCCGTGCCGACAAGGTCACCTACAGCCGCGCGACCGGCAAGATCCTCGCCAGCGGACGGGTCCGCTTCGTGGACGAGAACGGCAACCAGCTCTTCACCCAGAGCGTGGAATTGACCGACCAGTTCGAGGCCGGGACGATGGAGGATCTCCTCATCGCGCTACGCCAAGGCGGGCGGCTGGCGGCGCGGCGTGGGGAGCGGGCGGCGAATGGCGGCATCGCACTGACCGACGCCGCCTATTCCGCCTGCCCGGTCGAGACACCCGAAGGCTGCGCGAGGAAGCCGAGCTGGCGCATCACCGCCGACGAGGTCATTTATGACCCGGCGACCGATCGCATCCGGTTCCGCGGCGCCGTCCTCGAAATCTTCGGCCTGCGCCTGCTTCCCCTGCCGAGACTGGTGGTCAGCACGACGGGGCAGGCCCAGAGCGGCTTCCTCATCCCGGGCTTCCAGGTTTCCCGCAACAACGGACTCGAAATCTCGCAAGGCTATTACTGGCGCCTGCGCCCCAACATGGACGCGACGGCCAACGCGACCGTCTTCACGCAGGCGCCGCCGATGATCGACGGGCAGTTTCGCCACCTGACCGACCGCGGCGCCTACCAGATCACGGGCTACCTGACCGCCAGCAAGCGCGTGCCCGATCCCGCCGATCCCGCCACGACTCTGCGCGACCTGCGCGGTTACGTGTTCGCCAACGGCAAGTTCCAGATCGACCCGAGCTGGAGCGTGACCCCCTCGGTCCGGCTCGCCAGCGACCGCACTTTCCTGCGCCGCTACGACATCAGCTACGACGACCGGCTGCGTTCGACGGTCAATGCCGAGCGGATCGACGCCAGCTCCTATTTCTCGGCCGCGGGATGGTACACGCAGACGCTGCGCCCGTTCGAGGACCAGGGCCAGATCCCGATCGCCCTGCCTGCGATCGACTATCGCAAGCGCTTCACCAATGTGGTGGCGGGCGGTACGCTCCAGCTTCAGGGCAACACGCTGGCGCTGTGGCGACCGGAGGGGCAGGACACGCGCCGCGCCTTTGCGAGCGCGCAATGGGACCTGTGGCGTGTGACGCCGCTTGGCCAGGTGGTCCAGTTCACCGCCCTCGCCCGCGGGGACGTCTATCATTCGAACGAGAATGCGCTCTCGCCCCAGCCGATCTACAGCGGCGATCCGGGCTGGCAGACGCGCGGGGTGGCGCTTGGCGCCGTGGACATCAGCTGGCCGCTGGTGGGCGAGCTGTTCGGCGGCACGCAGGTGCTGACACCGCGCGTCCAGCTCGTCGCCGCGCCGCCAATCCGCAATCTCGGCATCCCCAACGAGGATTCGCGCGCCATCGACCTCGAGGACACCAACCTGTTCGAACTGAACCGCTTCCCCGGCTACGACCGGGTCGAAGACGGGACCCGCATCACCTATGGAATCGACTGGCAGCTGCTGCGGCCGGGCTGGGAAGTTCGCTCCACCATCGGCCAGTCCTATCGCTTCTCGGGCAGCCGCGACGTGCTGGTGGACGGAACCGGCATCTACAGCGACGTTTCCGACATCGTCGGGCGGACGCAGGTCAAGTTCCGCGATTTCGTGCGCTTCACGCACCGCTTCCGGCTCGACAAGGACAGCCTCGCGATCCGCCGCAACGAGATCGACGCGACGGTCGGCTCGTCCAAGACCTATCTCGAACTCGGCTACCTGCGCCTCAACCGCAACATCGTGGCGGTGGAGGACTTGCAGGACCGCGAGGAAGCGCGCGTCGCTGCGCGGATCGCCTTTGCCAATTACTGGTCGGTGTTCGGGTCGGGCGTCTTCAACCTCACCGATTCCGAGGAGGACCCGAGCCTTACCAGCGACGGGTTCCAGGCCATCCGCACCCGGCTGGGCGTCGCCTACGCCGACGAATGTCTCGAGCTGGGGCTCACCTGGCGGCGGGATTACGTGACCGCGGGGGACGCGCGGCGCGGCAACACCTTCCAGGTCTATTTCGCCTTGAAGAATCTCGGATTCCGCTGACCGGCAGGAGCGTTTCGGCGCGATTGGCAGCGCGGCCCAAACGCGCTATTCGGCCCGCCAATCAGCTAGCGTTCAGCCGCGGGGGGCAATTCCGGCGGCCGCATCCCCGCTTACTTGCATCGGAATTTCGCACGTGACGTTCAAAACGGTATCCTCGCTGTTCTCGCTCGCGGCCACGGCCTCCATGGTACTCACGCCCGTCGCGGCTGCGGCTCAGGCCAGCGCCCCGGCCCCGCAGGCGCAGTCGACCGCTGCCGCAGAGCAGGCCGCCGCCGAAGACGCCGCCGCCGTCGCAGCGCTGGGCCTGCCCGCGACGATTTCGATCCTCGGCAAGAACGATCCCAATCGCCGCACTGCGACCGCGGTGGTCAACGGCCAGGTGCTGACCGGGACCGATATCGACCAGCGGCTCGCGCTGCTGATCGCGGCGAACAAGAACGTCACGCCCTCGCCCGAGGAACTTCAGCGGCTGCGAGCGCAGGTGCTGCGCAATCTTATCGACGAGACGCTGCAGATCCAGGAGGCGAAGGCGCAGAAGATCGAGGTGCCGACGGAAGACATCGATGCGACCTATGCCCGCATCGCCGCCCAGAACTTCGGCCAGGATACGAAGCGGATGGACGAGCACCTGCGCTCGATCGGCTCGTCCAGCGCCTCGCTCAAGCGCCAGATCGAGGGCGAGCTATCGTGGCAGCGCCTTCTGCGCCGCAATGTCCAGCCATTCGTCAATGTCTCGAACGAGGAGGTGAACGACCTGCTGAAGCGGCTCGAGGCCTCGCGCGGGAGCGAGGAGTACCGGCTGGGCGAAATCTTCCTCGCCTCGACGCCCGAAACCGACGCGCAGGTGCGCGAGAACGCCCTCAAGATCGTCGAGCAGATCAAGAAGGGCGGCAGCTTCGTCGCCTATGCGCGCCAGTTCTCCGAAGCCTCCACCGCGGCGGTCGGTGGCGATCTCGGCTGGGTGCGGCTCGAAACCCTGCCGACCGAGATGGCGGAAGCCGCGCGCCAGATGCAGCCCAACCAGCTCATCGGCCCGTTCGCAATCCCGGGTGGTTACGAGATCATGCTGCTGATCGACAAGCGGCAGGTGCTCACCGCCGATCCGCGCGACGCGGTGCTCTCGCTCAAGCAGATCTCGCTGACCTTCCCCGCCGGCATTACCCCGGCACAGGCGAACCCTCTCGTGAAGAGGTTTTCCGAAGGCGT
The DNA here is from genome assembly GCA_021794525.1 of Pseudomonadota bacterium. Taxonomy (GTDB): domain Bacteria; phylum Pseudomonadota; class Alphaproteobacteria; order Sphingomonadales; family Sphingomonadaceae; genus Qipengyuania. Next base: position 4,049 of record JAJYQP010000098.1, read on the forward strand.
CCAGGCCATCAAGGGCTGCGGCGATGCCGAAGACGGCGCGGCCCGGCTGGGCGCGCAGATCGTCTCCAACGAACAGGTCAAGATGCGTGCCCTGCCCGAGCAGCTCCAGCAGATGATCGCCGGGTTGCAGGTCGGCCAGACCACCCCGCCCTTCGGTTCCGTCGAGGACGGCGTGCGCGTGCTGATGCTGTGCGGGCGTGACGATACCCAGGACGCCGGCAAGCCGACCTTCGAGCAGCTGATGGCGCAGATCGAGGACGAGCGCGTCGGCAAGCGCGCCCAGCGTTACCTGCGCGACCTGCGCAACGACGCCTATATCGAGTACAACTGATCCGATGAGACCGCTCGCCGTTTCGCTGGGCGATCCGGCGGGCATCGGACCCGAACTGATCGCCGAATGCTGGGGGCGGCGGGCCGAGCTGACGGGCGCGCCGTTCTTCGTGTCCGGCGGCGCTGGTGTGCTGGCGGCCGCAGCGGCACAGCGGGGCATCGCCTGTCCGGTCGTGCGTATCGATCACCCCTCGGAGGCGGCGGCTGCCTTCGACACCGGGCTCCCCGTGCTCGGCGAAGAGGATTGCGACTATCGCCCGGGCCAGCCGGACGAGGCCGGCGCCGCGCTGGCGATGCACTCGCTGGCGGAAGCGGTGCGGATGGCGCTGCTCGGCAAGGCAGGCGGCGTGGTCACCGCCCCGATCGCGAAATCGGAGCTGGCGAAGATCGGCTTCGACTTTCCCGGCCAGACCGAGTTCCTCGCCGCCGCCTGCGGTGCCGCGCCCGACGACGCGGTGATGATGCTCGCCGGGCCGAGACTCAGGACGGTTCCGTTGACGGTGCATTGCGCATTGGCAGACGTGCCGGGGCGGCTCTCGACCAGGATGATCGTCGCCAGGGCGCGCATCGTCGCCGCCGCGCTCGCCCGCGATTTCGGGATCGCGTCGCCGCGCCTCGCCGTCTGCGGCCTCAACCCGCACGCGGGCGAAGGCGGCAAATTCGGCACCGAGGAACGCGACATCATCGCTCCCGCGATCGAACACCTCCGCGCCGAAGGTCTCGCCGTCTCCGGTCCGCACCCGGCCGACGCGATCTTCACCCCGCGCGCACGTGCCACCTACGACGCGGCGCTCGCCATGTATCATGACCAGGCGCTGGTGCCGCTGAAGGCGCTCGACTTCGACGAGGGCGTGAACGTCACGCTCGGCCTGCCGATCGTGCGGACCAGCCCCGACCACGGCACGGCCTTCGATATCGCAGGCAAGCGGCTGGCCGATCCCGGCGCGACGATGACGGCTGTCCGCATGGCGGGCGCAATCGCGGCGCGGCGGGCGGCGCATGGCTGACCTCCCCCCCCTGCGCGAAGTCATCGCCAGGCACGGACTCGCCGCTTCCAAGGCGCTCGGCCAGAACTTCCTGCTCGACGAGCAATTGCTCGCGCGTATCGCCGCCATCCCCGGCGATCTGACCGGCAAGGCCGTGCTCGAAGTCGGCCCCGGCCCCGGCGGGCTGACGCGGGCCTTGCTGCGGGCCGGTGCGCGGGTGACGGCGATCGAGATGGACCGCCGCTGCCTGCCCGCGCTCGCCGACCTCGGCGAGGCCTTTCCCGGCCGGCTCCGCGTGATCGAGGGCGATGCGCTGAAGCTCGACCACGATGCGGTGATGGCGGGCGAGCCCTATGCGGTCCTCTCCAACCTGCCCTACAATGTCGGCACCGCGCTGTTCGTGCGCTGGCTAGGGGGCGAGACATGGCCACCGAACTGGACCAGCCTGACGCTGATGTTCCAGCAGGAGGTCGCCCAGCGCATCGTCGCCGCGCCCGACAGCTCCGCCTACGGCCGCCTCGCCGTGCTGGCGCAGTGGCGGGCCGAAGCGCGGCTGGCGATGAAAGTCCACCGCAGCGCCTTCACCCCGCCGCCCAAGGTGATGAGCGCGATCGTCCATGTCGAGCCCGCCGCAATGCCGGACGGCGTCTCGGTCCGGGTTCTCGAACGCCTCACCGAAGCCGCCTTCGGCCAGCGCCGCAAGATGCTGCGCCAGAGCCTCAAGGGCGTGCCCGGCGCGCTGGATGCGCTGGAGGCGCTGGGCATCGACCCGCAGCGGCGCGCCGAGACGCTGTCGTTCGCGGATTTCACGGCGCTGGCCCGTGGCCTCGCCAGCTGATTTCCCGCAGGACGACCCAGAGAGTGCTGCCCCCGGCTTCGGCCTCGAGCGACGCTCCTCGACATTGCTACTTGGCGATGTCGCGCGGCGTAAGCCGTTCCCAGATCGGGACAATTTCCAAAATTCCCTTGCGGATCACTTGTCGATTGTTATCGATGCGCCGCCTCGTTGTGGGCTTTGTTAATGGGAGGTATTCTTGAACAGACTCATCAAGCTTGCTGCAGTATCCGTCGTGGCCCTCGGCGTCGCCAGCCAGCCGGCCGTTGCCGCGACCATCAATTGGACAGGACCGAGCGACTTTGACAGTGCCGCCCAGACCTTCGGCGCCGTCAATGCGAATTCGCTGACCTTCGACGTAAACCCCAGTGCCTGGCTGGGAAGCGGCTATTTTCACGATCACGGCAATGGGGCGCAGTTTACGATCAGTGCGGTCATCAACGGCGTCTCGACGCTGATTTATTCGAGCGGCGCCGTCTCGGGTGACCTGCCGCTCCACACCCTCGGGACGATCAACTTCGCCACTGGCAGCGTGACCGGGATCAGCCTCAATCCGACGCAGGGGGTGGGCTATGCCTTCCACGATTTCCAGCAAGGCCAGACCTTCACGCTGGGGCTCGTGGCTGGGGGTGTACCCGAGCCGAGCGCCTGGGCGCTCATGATCCTCGGCTTCGGCGTTGCCGGTGCCGCCCTGCGCGCGCGCAAGCGCCAGACCGCCGCCGTCCAGTTCGGCTGAGGTCACGGTCTTTAAAAAACCAGGCGCCGCCGGAGCGATCCGGCGGCGCCTTTGTCATTTTCGGCCACGCGATCGGGTCACCGCCTTTGCAACCTGTCGCCAAGCGTGCAGCAAAGGCTCGGTATAACCGCCCGGTTGCGCGACCCCCATGAAGATCAGATCCTTCGCCGCGCGAAACGCGGGGCCGTCCGCGTTGCCGGCAAGCGGCACATAGGCGGGATCCCCCGCGTTCTGCGCGTCAACCTTGGCGGCCATGCGGCGCAGGCTCTCCATTACCTGCTCCTCCGTGACGACACCGTGGAGGAGCCAGTTGGCGATGTGCTGCGATGAAATCCGCAGAGTCGCGCGGTCTTCCATCAGGCCGACGTCGTGGATGTCGGGCACCTTGGAGCAGCCGACGCCCTGGTCGATCCAGCGCACGACATAGCCGAGCAGGCCCTGGCAATTGTTGTCGAGCTCGTCGCGGATTTCCTCCTCCGACCAGTTGACGCCATCGGCCAGCGGGATGGTCAGCAGCGCCTCGAGGCCGGGCGCCTCCGCCAGTTCCTTCTGCCGTTCGAACACGTCCATGCGGTGGTAGTGCATCGCGTGAAGCGTGGCCGCGGTCGGGCTCGGCACCCAGGCGGTGTTGGCGCCCGCCTCCGGATGGGCGACCTTCTGCGCCATCATGTCGGCCATCTTGTCGGGCGCGGCCCACATCCCCTTGCCGATCTGCGCCTTGCCCGAAAGGCCGTGCTCGAGGCCGATCGCGACATTGCGCGCCTCGTAGGCGGTGAGCCAGGCGCTGGTCTTCATCGCGCCCTTCCGCATCATCGGCCCGGCCTGCATCGAGGTGTGGATTTCATCGCCAGTTCGGTCGAGGAAGCCGGTGTTGATGAAGACGATGCGGTCCTTCACCGCATGGATGCAGGCTGCGAGGTTCGCGCTGGTGCGCCGCTCCTCGTCCATGACGCCGACCTTGATGGTGTGGCGGTCAAGCCCGAGCAGGTCCTCCACCGCGTCGAACAGATCGTTGGTGAAGGCGCATTCCTCGGGCCCGTGCTGCTTGGGCTTGACGATATAGATGCTGCCGGTTTTCGAGTTGCGATACTTACCGAGACCGCGCACGTCGTAGGCGCCGATGGCGCTGGTGATGACGGCATCCATGATGCCTTCGGGTATCTCCTGCCCGTTCCACATCATTGCCGGACTGGTCATCAGGTGACCGACATTGCGGACGAACAGCAGGCTGCGGCCGGGCAGCGTCCGGTCGCCGACCACGACATCCTCCGCCAGTCGCCGCGTCATGGTCCGCCCGCCTTTTTCGAAGCTGTCCTCCAGATCGCCGCGGATCACGCCGAGCCAGTTGCGATAGGCCGCAAGCTTGTCCGCCGCATCGACCGCCGCGATCGAATCCTCGAGGTCGCAGATGGTTGTGAGCGCGGATTCGAGAATGACGTCGCTGATGTCGGCAGGGTCGGTCTTCCCGATGGCGCTCTCGCGATCCCGGTGGATTTCGATGTGGAGGCCGTTGTGGTGGAACATGAGGCCCTGGTCGGTCGCGCCCACGAATTGCGCCGGATCGGCCAGCACCGGATCGCCCGCCAGATCGGCCCAGCGCCCGCTCGCCAGCGGCACCGCGTGGTCGAGGAAGGCCTTGGCCGCCGCGATCACCGCCGCGCCGCGCGCCTCGTCATAGCCTCCCGGCCGCGCGGGCGGCGCGTCGAGCGCATCGGTGCCGTAGAGCGCATCGTAAAGGCTCCCCCAGCGCGCATTGGCGGCGTTCAGGAGGAAGCGGGCGTTGAGGACCGGGACCACCAGCTGCGGCCCGGCCATGGTGGCGATTTCGGGATCGACGTTCCCGGTCCCGATGGTGAAATCGCCAGGCTCCGGGACGAGGTAGCCGATGTCCTCCAGAAAGGCGCGATAAGCACCCGCGTCATGCGGTTGCCCGCGCCGGGCGAGGTGCCAGGCGTCGATCTGCTGCTGGAACCTCTCGCGCGTTTCGAGCAACGTGCGGTTGCGGGGCGCGAATTCTGCCAGAAGCTGCGCAAAACCCGACCAGAACGCGCCGGAATCGTGCCCGAGCGGCGCAAGCACCTCGCTCTCGACAAACGCGGCCAGCGCCGGATCGACCGCGATCCCGGCCCGCTCGATGTAATCGCTCATGAAAACTCCATAACCCATTGCGCCGCACGCGGCGGCAGACCGTTCGAATTGTCGAATCCCGGGGAGGAGCGGGCGGGGTATGGCGAGCCGCCCTCGCCTTGGCAAGCCGCCGGGGCTCGGCTAGGCGCGCGGCATGAGCGAGGGAGAGACCATCGCGGGCCGCATCGACGGCGCGGCGATGCTGCAACAGACCTGCGAGTGGGCTGCAATCAACAGCGGCACGGGCAACCTTGCCGGGCTGGCCGAGATGGCGGGCCGGCTCGCCGATGCCTTCGCGGCGCTGCCAGGCCAGCTTTCGCTGGTCGAACCGGCGCCCGTCACCGCCATCGATGCGAACGGCACCGAGGTCGAGAAACCGCACGGCAGGCACCTCGTCCTGCGCGTCCGTCCCGAGGCCGAGCGGCGGCTGCTGCTGACCGGGCACATGGACACCGTGTTCCCCGCCGACCACCCGTTCCAGGCCGTCACCCGCGTCGACGCGGATACCGTGAACGGCCCCGGCACCGCCGACATGAAGGGCGGGCTCAACGTCATCCTCCATGCGCTGACGGCTTTCGAGGCGACGGCGGATGCGGCGCGGATCGGCTATGACGTGATGGTGAATTCGGACGAGGAGACGGGCTCGCTCGCCTCGGTCGCGCTGATCGCGGAGCTGGCGCGCGGGAAGTATGCCGCCCTCACCTATGAACCGAGCGCGCTGCCCGACGGAACGCTGGCCCATGCCCGCGGCGGGACGGGCAATTACAGCGTCACCATCCGCGGCCGCTCCGCCCATGCAGGCCGCAATCCGCACGAGGGCCGCAACGCCGTGGTCGCCGCTGCCGAGCTGGTGCTGCGCCTCACCCGTCTCGAGGCCGAGGATATCACCATCAACCCCGCGAAGATCGAAGGCGGCGCTGCGAACAATGTCGTCCCCGACCTCGCCGTCGTGCGCTTCAACATCCGCCCGAAGACGACCGGGGCGATGGCCCGCTTCGAGGGCCAGCTCGCCGACCTCGCCACCGAGATCGCGGAGGAGCGCGAGGTCGCGATCCACCGCCACGGCGGCGTCACCCGCCCGCCCAAACCCGTCGACGCGCGCGCCCAGAAGCTGTTCGACCTCGTGCGCGACTGCGGCGCGGAACTCGGCCAGAGCATCGGGTGGCAGCCTTCCGGCGGCGTGTGCGACGGCAACAACATCGCCGCCTGCGGCGTGCCCGTGGTCGACACGATGGGCGTGCGCGGCGGGGCGATCCATTCGCCTCAGGAATACATGATCGTTCCCAGCCTTGCCGAGCGTGCCGCGCTGTCGGCGCTGGTCCTCGCCCGCCTTTCCACCGGAGACCTGTAGTGCCCTTCCGCCTGCGTGCCGCGCACGCCTCCGACATCGATCCGCTCTACGAGATGGCCAAGCTCACCGGTGGCGGCTTCACCAATCTCCCCGCCGACCGCGCCGCGCTGGGGGCCAAGCTCGCCCGCGCCGACGCGGCCTTTTCGCGCGACGGCGACCTTGGCGACGACCAGTTCGTGCTGGTGCTCGAGAACACCGAGACCGGACAGGTTCGCGGCACCTGCCAGCTGATGAGCCAGGTGGGCCAGCGCTGGCCGTTCTATTCCTATCGCCTCAACACGCTGACCCAGTATTCGCAGGAGCTCGACCGGACGGTGCGCGCCGAGCTGCTCTCGCTCGTCACCGATCTTGAAGGTTCGAGCGAGGTCGGCGGGCTGTTTCTCCATCCGGCGGAACGCGCCGGCGGGCTGGGGCTGCTGCTGGCGCGCAGCCGCTACCTCTTCGTTGCCATGCACCGTACCCGCTTCGCCCCGCGCATCCTCGCGGAGCTTCGCGGCGTCATCGACGACCGCGGCGGATCGCCCTTCTGGGACGGGGTCGCGGGGCGTTTCTTCGGGATGAACTTCCAGGAAGCCGACTATTTCAACGCCATCAATGGCAACCAGTTCATCGCCGACCTGATGCCCAAGCACCCGGTCTATGTCGAAATGCTCGATGCCGAGGCGCGCAAGGTGATCGGCGTACCCCATCCCACGGGCCGCGCGGCGATGCGGATGCTGGAGGCGGAGGGTTTCGCCTATGAAGGCTATGTCGACATCTTCGACGGCGGCCCGACCATGACCGCGCGCACCGACCAGGTGAAGAGCGTGCGCGAGGCGGCACCGACAACGGTGGTGGCGACCGATCTCGACATCGGCGAGAAATGCCTGATAGCGACGGGCGCGCTTGGCAGCTTCGTCTCGGCCTTCGGGATGCGCGAGATCCGCGGCGAGGGCGAGGTGGCGATCGACGAACGCACCGCCCGCGTGCTCGGCGTGACTGTAGGCGACGAGGTATGGAGCGTGGGGCGGTAGCATCGCCTCCACCTGTCGTGTCGAGCGAAGTCGAGACACGTGTCGGTCCGGGTTCTCGAGTTCTGCCTGCGGCAGTGCTACGCAACCGCTAGAACCGAACGGAAATGGGATGAGCCTTACCGAGATCAACTTCGACGGCATCGTCGGCCCCTCCCACAATTACGCGGGGCTCAGCCTCGGCAATATCGCCAGCGCAAGCCACAAGGGCGATGCGAGCTTCCCGCGCGCCGCTGCCTTGCAAGGGCTCGCCAAGATGCGATCGAACATGGCGCTGGGCCTGCCGCAGGGTTTCCTGCTGCCCCTGCCGCGTCCGAACGATGCGCTGCTGCATGAACTGGCGGTGGGGCCGGACTCGGACCGCGCTCTCCTTGCCGCGGCCTGGTCGGCGTCGAGCATGTGGACCGCAAACGCCGCGACCGTCAGCCCCGCGCCCGACACCGCGGACGGGCGCTGCCACCTGACGCCCGCCAATCTGGTGACCATGCTTCACCGCGGGCAGGAATGGCGCGACACGCAGGCGCAGCTCAGGATCGCCTTCGGTGACGACCGCCATTTCGCCATCCACGACGCCATTCCCGCCAGCTTCGGCGACGAGGGCGCGGCAAACCATATGCGCCTGTGCGAGAGGCACGATGCGCCCGGCGTAGAGGCCTTCGTCTACGGCAAGCCCGCCCATGAAACCGGAAGCAGATTTCCCGCGCGCCAGCACGAGCAGGCGAGCCGCGCGGTCGCACGCCTTCACGGGCTCGACCCGGCGCGCACCGTCTTCATCGAGCAGAACCCCGAAGCGATCGCCGCCGGTGCCTTCCACAACGATGTCGTCGCAGTCGCCAATGGGCGGGTGCTGTTCACCCACGCTCGCGCCTTTGCCGACCAGGAGAGTGCCTACGAGGCGATCCGCGCAGCCTTCCCCGCGCTGGAGGTGGTCGAGGTGCCCGAGGACGCGGTCAGCCTGGAGGAGGCGATCCGCACCTATCTCTTCAACGCCCAGCTGCTGACACTTCCCGATGGCACCATGGCGCTCGTCGTCCCCTCCGAATGCCGCGAGAGCGCGGCCGTGTGGCGCTGGTGCGAGGGGATGCTCGCCTCCAACGGCCCGATCCGCCGGGTCATCTCGGTCGATGTGAAGCAGTCGATGGCGAACGGCGGTGGCCCCGCCTGCCTGCGCCTGCGCGTCGTCGCCGATCCGGCCACCGTGGACCCGCGCTTCCTGCTCGACGAGGCCAAGGCTGACCGGATCGAGAGCGTGATCGCGGCGCACTGGCCCGAGAGGATCGAGCCGGGCCAGATCGGGGATCCGGCGCTGGCCGATCGAGTCCGCACCGCCCGCCGGGCACTGCTCGACGCGCTCGAACTCGGCGAGCTTGCCTGATTGCGGGACCGGGGCGCACTTTGCTGGTTAACGCGCTGGACAGCCCGTCGGCGCGGATTACAGTTCCATCCCTGTTAACCGTCGCGGGCCGCCCATTTCCGCCACTGGCACGGAGTTTGCGTGGGACGGCGTTAACGAAAGGATGGTCTCGCGGTGTTGAGGAAGATCGGGCGGTTGTTCGTCATCAAGACGACCTGGGAAGGCTATCTGATCATCTACGCCCTCGCCCTCGGCGCCACCACGCGCGGTGCGCATTACCTCGAACAGTTCCCCGGCTGGGGCGGCTGGCTGCTGTTCCTCGCCACCACCGGTGCGGTGTTCATGGCCGGGGCAAAGATCCTCGACTGCCTGAAATACGAAAAAGCGGCGCGGGCGGCATCCCTCCCGCCGGGCGAATAGCAGCGTGCCGCGACCGCGGTGAGGCGGCCCTCACCGCGTGCGGCGACGCTCAACGGTTGACGGCAAGCGGAACAGGCACTGGTCCCGCCCGCCTCAGAACGCCTTGATCGTCACCATCGCGCCGATGCCGAAATCCGGAGCGCCGTCGCTCAGGCCGGCCGATCCATAGAGCGTCAGGTTGAGTGCCTTCGAGACCGGGGTGCTGAATGCACCGAACACTTCCTGGCTGTCGGAGACGAGCGCGTTCGTGGCCTGCCGGTAGTCATAGGAGGCGAGCAGCACCGACCGGCCCAGCGATGCGCTCGCGCCAACCGATCCGAACCAGACGTTGTTCAGGTCGAGGCCGTCCGGATCGCCCATGATCCGGTAACCGGCCTGGACAAAGGGGGTGACGGTTCCAAACGTCCGGGACAGCTCGCCCGACAAGCTGACATCGGTCTTGCCTGTTCCCAGTCCAGTCTCGGCGGTCGGCAGTTTCACGCGCGTCCCCACATCCACGCCGAGGCCGAAGCGGTCTTCCGGGATCGCATAGTTCGCGCCGAGCGTGAGATCGCCGATGCCGCTGCGGGTCGTCGGCGCGGCGTTGGGGTCGATGACGACCGGGCCGCCGTCACCGCCGACGATATTGCCCGATCCCTCGATACGGACGTAGGGAATGCTGGCGCTGAAGCGCAGATCGCCGGCGCCGAGGCGCGCGGATACCGGGGCAACCAGGATGTTGGTATCGGTGCCGGTGCCGTAATCGCCCGAGGAGTAATCGACACCGGTGGTGATCGAAAAATCGGTGCCTCCGTCGGCGGACTGGGCAAACGCGGGGCCGGCTGCAGTGGCGGCGCAGATCGCGAACGCCAGGGACAGGTTTCTCATTTCAACTCCCATGCACGAAGGCGGAACGCACTGCGCTCCGCCTTCCATTTTCTGATCGATCGGGGTGGATCAGCCGCCACGACCCGGACGGGCACCGCGAACGGTGTCGCGAACTTCGCGGGCCTGCTTGGCCGCCTCGCGGGCACCCGCCGCGATCTGGCGCCCTTCGGCCGCCGCTGCCCGTGCGTCGGCAGCGACACTGCGGGCCTCGGCACCGAATTCGCGGCCCGAGCGTGCCGCGCGCAGATCGGCGACCGCGCCGGCGTTACCCTTCACGGCGCTGTTGTCGCCGCGGGCGGCAGCGACCAGCCCGGCCTGGGCAGCGGCGGAGCCGGCGTTGGCGCTTGCGCGTCCGCTTGTGGCACCAGGGTCGGTACCATCGGCATCGCCAGCTTCTTCCTCGGTCGCTTTGACCTCGGTCGCTTCGGAGTCCTCCTGAACGGAATCGTCACGGGCGTCCTTACGAGCTTCGTTGCGGGCCTTGGCCTGGGCCGAAACCTCGGCGCCGATGCCCTTGGCGTCGCCGTCGCGCTGCGCCTTGGCCATGGTGCTCACGGTCGCGCCGAAGCCGGCCTCTTTTTCTGCGGGCGCATCCTGCGCCAGTGCGAGACTGGCGGTCATGGCCAGCGCTCCTGCCGATGCGAGATATTTCAACATCTGTCTTCTCCTTCTTGCGGTGCCTCCTAAGACCCGGGAGGGCACCTTCCTTGTCCCGATAGGATCACCGGCATTCCTGCCGTTGTGACGACACAGGGACCCGAAATGCTGAACTCCGGGTTAATTGAACGGGTTAAGGCAGCTTAGGGTCCGACCAAAGCGACAGTGGCACACGATTTCGCGACGGATTGCCGCCGGTATCGGCGCGGCCTCACACGCGGCGATCCGGCGGGAGCGATGCCGCGAAGACGTTTTCCGTCGCATGGCAGGTGGGGCGTTTCTGTTGCCAGGCCCGCCCGCCCTGGAGCAGGAAACCGGGGCGGAGGACCGTCGCGGTTGGGGCACCGCTGGCGTTTGTCATCGATGAACGGTGGGGCGGTTCTGTTGCTAGGCCCGCCCTGGAGCAGGAAACCGGGGCGGAGGACCGTCGCGGTTGGGGCACCGCTGGCGTTTGTCATCGATGAACGGTGGGGCGGTTCTGTTGCTAGGCCCGCCCCGGGCCCCCGGTTTCCGATTCTGTTACCCGGTTCGGTCCGAACCGTGCTCGTAGCTTTGTAAGATCAGGCCGCTAGGCCGTCAGGTTACGCCGCGAGAGCAAGTGCTTCGTTGTCGTTGGCACTTATGGGTTTTGAGCCTTTAACGGGTTACTCAGCCCGGGCGAAAACAGTGCTTTTCAACACACGTCGATCCTGGTTCGGCCCCATCAGCTGAGCCGCTCGGTCGGCACGCTTCACGCGTGTCGACCCTCGCGGTTCGGCCCAGGTGGTGGAGCCGCCGGGTACTGCCCCCGGGTCCGTTGTGCCTATTGCACACCGCAGTTTATCGCCATAGCCGGCCGAAACCGGCACCGGGCAATATAGGCAGTTTACGGCGGAATGGAAGGGTCAGGGCCGCTTCTTGAGCTCGTCCCTGGTTTTACCGCGACAAGTCCGGTTGTTCTTGAACGGCCACACCGCCGTGCTATCTATATAAGACAGTTGCCTTTCCTGGGAGCCGTTCGACCATGACTCGCTTCAATGCCTTCCGCACCGTGATCGTGCTCGCCGCCGCCGCGGTCCTGTCCGCCTGCGGCATCAATTCGGTCCCCACCAAGCAGGAGGCCGCGAAGGCCGCCTGGGCCGACGTGCAGAGCGCCTACCAGCGCCGTGCCGACCTGGTGCCCAACCTCGTCGCCTCGGTACGGGGGGCGGCGCAGTCGGAAACGACCATCCTGACCAATGTCACCAACGCCCGCGCCCGCGCGACCAGCATCAACATCACGACCGACGATCTCTCGAACCCGGAGGAATTCAAGAAATTCCAGGACGCGCAGAACCAGCTGACGCAGGCGCTCGGCCAGCTGCGCACGGTGGTCGAGAACTATCCGCAGCTCCAGAGCCAGGCGCGCTTTGCCGACCTGATGACGGCGCTGGAGGGGAGCGAGAACCGGATCGATACCGCCCGCACGCGCTACAACGACGCGGTGCGCGACTACAACACCGAGATCCGCACCTTCCCGAGCGCGATCGGTGCGAAGCTGGTGCACGGCGCGAAGCCGATGGTGCCCTTCGAGGCGAGCGCCGCGGCGCAGAACGCCCCGACGGTCGACTTCGGCAACATGGGGGCCCAGCCGGGCGCAGCGCCGAACGCAGCGGCTCCGGCGAACGACAACGCCACGGCCGCTCCGGCCCAGACCGCGACCGCCGCGGCCCAGTAAGGCCGATCCGGTGCGCCGCCTCGCGGCATTTCTCGCGCTGCTGCTGGCGCTCGTCTCCCAGGTCGCGCGGGCCGAAATCCCCGCGCGACCGGATGGGCCGATTGCCGATTACGCCAATGTGCTCACGGCCTCGGACAAGGCGACGCTCGATGCGCGGCTGCGCGACTACAATCGCACCACAGGCCGCGCGATCATCGTCGCCACGGTCCCTTCGCTCGATGGCGAGGAAATCGAGACTTACGCGCAGACCATGGCCGAAACATGGGGCATCGGCGGAGCCGAAAGCCAGAATGGGGTGCTGTTCCTGGTTGCGCCGACCGAACGCAAGGTCCGCATCGCGACCGCGCGCGGCGTGGACGTTCGCCTGACCGACATCATGTCGGGCCGGATCATCCGCGACGTGGTCGTGCCGCGCTTCAAGGCTGGCGATATGTCGGGCGGTATCGTCGCGGGTGTCGATGCCATCATCCGGCAGCTCGACATGGACCCGGCGCAGGCCAAGGCCATCGAGGAGGCGCAGGCGGCTGCCGAGCGGGCACGCCAGTCGGATGGCGGCTTCCCCATTGGTGCCTTATTCTGGCTGGTCTTCGTGGTCCTGTTCTTCATCCTGCCGATGCTGACACGGGGGCGCAGTCGGCGGCGGCGCAGTCGCAGTCCGTGGGGCAACACCGCGCGAGACATCATCTTGTGGGAAGCGGGCTCCTCGATTGCGCGCGGGATCCTGAACAGCAGCAGCGACGGTGGAAACTGGGGCGGCGGTGGTGGCGGCGGCTTCGGCGGTTTCGGCGGCGGGGGCGGCGGCTTTTCCGGCGGCGGCGCGAGCGGGGGCTGGTGACCATGACACTGACCGAAGCGGATCAGGATCGCGTCTCCTCCGCCGTCACGGCCGCCGAGGCGCATACATCGGGCGAGATTGTGCCTGTGCTCGCAGACCGGTCGGACGGCTATACCGACGTCGCGCTGCTGTGGGCGGTCGCGGTGGCCTTTACCGCCATGGCCTTCGTAACCGCCTTCCCCACCTTCACCACCGGTCTCGTCGATCGCATCCTCGGCCACTGGAGCCACGTCTGGACGCCGGGTGAGCTGCTGACGCTGGTGACCGGGGTGGGCCTCGCCAAGTTCCTCGGCATGTGGGCGATCCAGCTCTGGCAGCCGCTCAAATTCGCGCTGATCCCCAAGCCGGTGAAAGTCGCGCGCGTGCGCGATGCGGCGATCCGCCATTTCAAGGTCGGTGCCGACCGGCGCACGCATGGCCGCACCGGCGTGCTCCTCTACCTCTCGATGCGCGAGCACCGCGCCGAGATCGTCGCCGACGAGGCCATCGCGACGCAAGTCGATGCCGAGGTCTGGGGCAAGGCCATGGCGGATATGCTGGCGCAGATTGCGCAGGGTCATGTGGCGGAGGGACTGGCCGTCGGCATTCAAGACGTCGGCGAGGTGCTTGCCGAGCATTTCCTCCGCGCCGAGGACGACGTGAACGAGCTGCCCGACCGGCTGATCGTGGTCTAGATTTTTCGCTTTCCTACATGCCCGCCGCCTGCGAACGTTTGACGAACATCGATTCGCATCGAACGACAGGAAAACACGTGCCCAGATCGCCAATGTGTCACCCTGAAGCATTTTTATCGTTATCCTGCAATACCTTGCTGTGGGTTACACATGGGTGACAGGTGTCACCCTGTAACCCGCGTCGTTCCCGACGCCGATTTGCCCGAAGAAGTGGTCTGGGAAGGCTGCTTTATCACAGCAAAGAAGCGGGGCCGCTGGGAGTATGTCGGGCGGGCGCGCGATATCCGCGCCGCCGTTATCCTCGCCATGATTGACGGCGATGTCCTGCTGGTCGAACAGTATCGCGTGCCGCTGGGCCGCAACTGCCTCGAGCTGCCCGCGGGGCTGATCGGCGACGATGCGGGGGCCGAGGGCGAGGACGATCTCGCCGCCGCAGGCCGCGAGCTGGAGGAGGAGACCGGTTACCGCGCCGGCCGCCTCGAGGACCTCGGCACCTACTGGTCCAGCCCCGGCATGGTCAGCGAGAGTTTCACCCTGGTGCGCGCGACCGAACTCACGCAGACCGGACCTGGCGGCGGGGTCGAGGGGGAGAACATCACCGTCCACCGTGTGCCGCTGGCCGATCTTGCCGGCTTCGTCGCCGCCAAGCGCGCCGAGGGTTGCGGGGTCGATGTCCGCGTGCTGATGCTGCTCGCGACGGATATTCTGGGAGAGCAGGCATGAATGGACGGGTCGCAGGCAAGCTCGCGCTGGTAACGGGCGCTGCGCAAGGGCTCGGCGCGGCGCAAGCGCGGATGCTGGCGCGGCATGGCGCCCGGGTGCTATGCACCGACATCAACGAGGCCGGCGCGCGCGAAACCGCCGCAGCCATCGATGCCGAATGCGGCGCGGGCACCGGCTTTGCGATCCGCCACGACGTGACCAGCCCGGAACACTGGGACGCCGCCATCGCCGAGGCGCAGGGCAGCCTCGGCGGGCTCAGCGTGCTCGTGAACAATGCCGGGGTCGGCATTCCCGGCAATATCGAGACCTGCACCTACGAGGACTGGCAGCGCGGCTTCGCGATCAATGTCGACAGCGTGTTCCTCGGCTGCCAGAAGGCGCTGCCGCTGATGAAGGAGAGCCAGCCCGGCTCGATCGTCAACATCTCCAGCATCGCCGGGCTGATCGCCAGCGACACCATGCCCGGCTACAACGCCAGCAAGGCGGCGGTGTGGATGCTGACCAAGTCGGTGGCGCTCTATTGCGCGAAGATGGGCTGGAACATCCGCTGCAACAGCGTGCACCCGACCTTCATCGACACCCCGATCCTCGACGGCATCGTCGCACGCTCGGGCAAGGACAAGGCGGTGGTAATGGACAAGCTGGCGCGGCAGATCCCGCTTCAGCGGGTCGGCGAGCCCGACGATATCGCCAATGGGGTGCTCTATCTCGCGAGCGACGAATCGAAGTTCATGACCGGGGCGGAGCTGAAGCTCGACGGCGGTATCTCCGCCATGTGAGGATGTAACGAGGGAGCCCTCGAAAGGGCCCCCTCAGTCGGCGATCAGTCCGATCGCCAGGTAGATCAGCGCGGCTGTGCCGAAGCTGAAAAGAGCGCCGAGGACGAAGGCGATGCGAACGAAGGTCGCAGGCATTCCGCTCCAGTCGGCGATCCCGGCCGAAACGCCCATCAGCTTGGCGTCGCGGCGGTTGAGGCGAAAGCCCTGCCTGGCGGGGCGGACGCCGTAGTGGTCGACGTTGCGGCTCATGCGATGAGGCCGTTCGGCGAGGCGGGCAGGATCGCGGTGGCCATGAATGCCGCGCTGATCATCAGCGAGAAGGCCGCGGCGAAGAGCTTGCTGGTCGAAGTCGAAGGCATGGTATGGAGTCCTTGTGTCATGCGATGTCGGGGTCGGCATTCAGGCGATGAGGCCGGCGGGGGTGGCGGGAGCGATCGCGGTCGCGAAGCACAGCACCGAGAGGGTGAAGGCGGCGAAAGCGGCGAGAGCGTGGTCGAAAGTCTTGGTCATTACAGGTCCCTTCCTTGTTCGTTTGCCCGGCTCATCCGGGATACCAGGCAGGCTGCACCGACCGTGCCAAATTCGAAAAACGGCGGATTTCCGGCGTTTTCACCTTAACGGCCTGACGCGTCGCCATTCAGCTCCGCGCAATGTTGGGAATTTTCACCAAGGGTTGGGATCACGTGTTTCGCGGTAGTGGCGTGGCATCGCAGCGGCTAGGGCACGGGCTCGCATGACGCTCTCCCGCATCGCCCTGACCGATTTCCGGAACCACGCTGCGACGGCATTGGAGGATGCCGGGACGCTCAACGTGCTCGTCGGCCCGAATGGCGCGGGCAAGACCAATGTGCTGGAGGCCCTGTCGTTGCTCGCCCCCGGTCGCGGGTTGCGGCGTGCCGGTGCCGCCGAGATCGCGCGGCAGGGCGGGAGCGGCGGCTTTTCGGTCGGCGCATCTCTCGCCACCGAAGGGGAGGTCCGGCTCGGCACTTTCGTCGATCCCGCTCAGCCCGGACGGCGCAGGATCCGCATCAACGGCGCCGAAGCGAGCGCCGCCAGCCTCGGCGAATGGCTCTCGGTCGGCTGGCTTACGCCGGCGATGGACGGGCTCTTCGCCGCACCCGCCGGCGACCGCCGCCGCTATCTCGACCGGCTCGCCCTGGCGCTCGACCCGGCGCATGCGAGCCATGTCGGACGGTATGAGGCGGCGCTGCGCGAGCGCAACCGTCTGCTCGCCGACGAGCGCGCCCCCGACCCGCGCTGGCTCGACGCGATCGAGGCGCAGCTCGCGGCGCACGGCGCAGCGCTGGCGGAGGGGCGCGCACGGCTGGTCGAGGCGCTGATGGGCGAGGTGGTGCGCCACGCGGAGGAGCCTTTCCCGCGCCCCGCCCTCACCTATGCGCCCGGCGGGCCGGTCGGGGCCGATCAGCTCGCGCAGGCGCTCCACGATGGCCGTGCCCGCGACCGGGCTACCGGTCGCACGCTCGAGGGCCCGCATCGCGACGATCTCGAGGTCGGCTATGCGGCCAAGCGGACACGCGCCGCGCTCAGCTCCACGGGCGAGCAGAAGGCGCTGCTGATCGCGATCACCCTCGCCCATGCCACGCTGACGGCACGCGGGCGCCCCTCGGTGCTGCTGCTTGACGAGGTAGCCGCCCATCTCGATCCGCAGCGCCGGGCCGCGCTGTTCGCCCGGCTCGGCGAAATTGGCAGCCAGGTCTGGATGACAGGCACGGAAGCCGCCCCATTTGCGCCGGTGGCGGGGGAGGCGGCGCTGTGGGAGGTGACCGATGGCGCCGTTCGAAGGCTCTAGTCCGGAGGGGGCAGGGCTGCGGCGACGGCATCCTTCGTCGCCTCAACCAGCATCCCCAGCCCCTCGGTTGTGGGATGCAGGTGGTCGGCCTGGAACAGTTCGGGGCGCTGGTAGATGCTTTCCAGCCAGAACGGCACCAGCGTAACGCCCTCGCGCTTGCCGAGATCGGCATAGATCGCGTCGAAGTCGCGCTGGTACTCGGGCCCATAGTTGGGTGGCGCGCGCATTCCCATCAGGACCACCGGGATGTTCCGCTTCGCGAGTTCGTCCAGAATGGCGACGAGGTTGCGGCGGGTCTCTGCCGGTTTCAGCGCGCGCAGCATGTCATTCGCGCCGAGTTCGAGCAGGACGAGGTGGGGCTTCGGCTTCTGGGCGTCGAGCGTGAAGGCGAGCCGCTGGAGCCCAGCGGCCGTGGTGTCGCCCGAAGTCCCCGCATTGGCGATCCACGCATTGATCCCCTCCTTGCGCAGCGCGGCTTCGAGCTGGGCGGGATAGCTGTTCTCGATCCCGACCCCGAGACCGGCGAACAAGCTGTCCCCGAAGGCCAGGATGCGGCGCTCCGGCCCGGATACAGCCGCCTCGGTCGCTGGCGGGGCGCTGGTCGCGGCGGGCGCCGTGGCCGTATCGCCCGGTGCCGTGCCGCATCCGGCGAGCAGAAGCAGCGGCAGACAAGCAATCGACGGGAGTGCGACGCGCATGGACCAAGTTCCTTGTTGGAGCGCCCTGCCTATGCCATCTCGGCCACGTGACAAGCCCCTCCCTTGCCGCCGGCGCCATTTCCGCCCGCGACCTCACCCTCACCCTCGGCAGCAGCGCCGCCCCGGTGGCCATCCTCAAGGGCATCGACCTCGATATCGGCGCCGGCGAAACGGTCGCGCTGCTCGGTCCCTCCGGTTCGGGCAAGAGCTCGCTGATGGCCGTTCTTACCGGACTGGAGCGCGCGAGTTCCGGCACCCTCTCGGTCGCCGGGGCCGATTTTGCCGCGCTGGGCGAGGATCAGCTGGCGCTGGCGCGGCGGGGCCGGATCGGGATCGTGCTCCAGGCCTTCCACCTCCTGCCGACCATGACCGCGCTCGAGAATGTCGCGACCCCGATGGAGCTTGCGGGCGTGGAGGACGCCCGCGACCGCGCTGCGGCGGAGCTGGCGGCCGTCGGTCTCGGCCACCGGCTCGACCATTATCCGCAGCAGCTTTCGGGCGGCGAGCAGCAGCGCGTCGCCATCGCGCGCGCCACCGCGCCGCGCCCGGCCCTGCTGTTCGCAGACGAGCCGACCGGAAACCTCGACGCCGCTACCGGCCACACCATCGTCGAACTGCTGTTTGCCCGCCGCGCCGAGACCGGTGCCACGCTGGTCGTCATCACGCACGACCCGGAGCTGGCCGAACACTGCGAGCGGGTCATTACCCTCGCGGATGGTCGCATCGCGAGCGACACGCGGCCATGAGCTGGCGGGCTGCCTGGAGCATCGCGCGGCGCGACCTCTCGGCTCGGTTCCGGGGCCTGCGCCTGCTGCTGGTGTGCCTGTTTCTCGGCACGATGGCGCTGACCGCCATCGGCTCGCTCACCGCCGCGATCGAGCGCGAGCTTTCGACGCGCGGGGGCGAGCTGCTGGGCGGTGACGTCCAGCTCTCGGTCTGGCAGCGGGGCCTGAACGAAGCGGAGCGGCGCGCGCTGGCGAACAACGGCACGATTTCCGAAGGTGTGCGCCTCCAGGCGATGGCGCGCGTGGGAGAGACGGCGGTGCCGATCGAGCTCAAGGCAGTGGACGCCGCCTATCCGATGTATGGCGCGCTTATCCTGAAGGACGGGCGCAGCGTTGGCAGCCCGGACCCAGGAACCGCCTGGCTATCGCAGGACGCCGCGGATCGACTCGGCGTCGCACCCGGCGCGCGGATCGCAATCGGCACCGGAGCGCTAACGGTCGGCGGAATCATCGCCAGCGAACCCGACCGGCTCGGCGAGGGTTTCCAGCTCGGCCCGACCGTGATCGTCGATGCCCGGATGCCCGAGTCCGCGGGGCTGCTCGCGCCAGGCTCGATGTATCGAACCAAGGTCCGCCTCAAGCTTGCGACCGGCCAGACGCCGGAAAATGTCGCGCAGGCCTTCCTGCGGCAGTTTCCCACCGCCGGGTTCGAGGCCCGCACCCGCGACGAGGCGAGTCCCGGCGCGGACCGCTTCGTGCAGCGGATGGGCGATTTCCTGACCCTTGTCGGCCTCGCCGCGCTGGTGATCGCCGGGATCGGAATCGGCGGCGGGGGCCCCAGCTACCTCGATGCGCGGCGGTCCAGCATCGCGACGCTCAAGATCCTGGGCGCGACCAGTGCCGACATCGCCCGGATCTATGCGCTGGAGATCGCGGCGGCAGCGGCGGTGGGAAGCCTCGCGGGCCTCGTCGCGGGCATTGCGGTGACGCCGCTGATCGCCACCGCGCTCGATGGCCTGCTGCCGGTCGCGGGCGGGATCGTGCTCGCGCCCGCCGCGATTGCGCTGGCGCTGGCCTATGCGCTGCTGGTCTCGCTGGTGTTCGCCGCCCCGCCCCTGCTGCGCGCGCGGCGCTTTCCGGCGATGGCGTTGATGCGCGCGCAGGTGAGCCCGCTGGCCCGCGACCGGCTCGCCTGGGCTGTGGTGGCGCTGGGCCTGGGCACGATCGCCGCGATCGCCCTGCTTACGGCCAAGGACGTGATGCTGACCGGGGGCTTCCTTGCCGGGGCAGCGGCGGCGTTTGCCGTGCTGGCGCTCGCCGGCTGGCTCCTGCAGCGTGCGGCCCGCGCCCTGCCGCGACCGCGTAGCCCGGTCGCCCGCGCGGCCCTCGCCAATCTCCACCGGCCCGGCTCGGCGACGGGCACGCTGGTGACGGCGCTGGGGTTCGGCCTCGCCGCCTTCGTCCTCCTTGCTGCCGTGCAGACCGCGATCGGCGGCACCATCGCCCGGCGCGTGCCGGCCCGCGCGCCCGACTATTTCGTGCTCGACGTGCCGAAGGACCGCGCGGCCGAATTCCGCGGCCTCGTCGCCAAGGCGCACCCGGCGGCGGAAACACGGCTCGTGCCCATGCTGCGCGGGTCGGTGATCGCCTTCGGGCCGGAGGGGCGCATGACCCGCACCGCCGACCTCAAGGACATTCCCGAGGGAGGCTGGGCGTTGCGCGGCGAGCGCGGCCTCACCTATCTCGACGATCCGCCGGAGGGGAACACGCTGACCGCCGGCCGCTGGTGGCCCGCCGATACCACGGCGGCGGAGGTTTCGGTGGACGAGGACTTCGCCAAGGCGGTCGGGCTGAACCTCGGTGACCGGATTACCTTCGGCGTGCTGGGCGTGGAGACGACCGCCACCGTCACCTCGCTGCGGCGGATCGACTGGCAAACGATGGGGTTCAACTTCGTCTTCGTGCTCTCGCCGCCGGTGCTAGCCAACGCCCCGCATAATCTCTCCGCGACGGTCGACCTGCCGAGCGGCAGCCCGACCGGACCGCTGCTGCGCGCGCTCGTAACCGCCTTCCCCTCCAGTTCGGTAATCGAGGTCGGCGGGGTACTGCGGCAGGCGCGCACCTTGCTCGACCAGGTGGGCCTCGCGACGCTGGCGGCGGCCGGGGTGACGGTGCTCGCGGGCCTCGCAGTACTTCTCGGCGCCATCGCCGCGGTGCGCAACCAGCGGGCCTATGACACGGTAATGCTGCGGGTGCTGGGCGCGAGCCGGGGGCAGGTGCTGGCGCTGTTGGTCGCGGAATATGCGATGCTGGCGGGCGTTCTGGCACTGGTCGCCCTCGCGCTCGGCGGCGGCGCGGCCCGGCTCGTGATCGTCAGGCTGTTCGAGTTCGATTGGCTGCCTGACTGGGGCACCGTGGCCGCCACCCTGGGCGGAGGGGTTCTAGTCGTGCTCCTGTTCAGCCTGCTCGCCTCGCTGCCTCTCCTGCGCGAGAAACCTGCCCGCGCGCTGCGCTCGCTCTGACCTCGGGGGCAGCGAGAGGCACAAAAAGGGGGCCGCGCGGGCCCCCTTTTCCATCGTTGCGATGTCCGTCGGATCAGAACTTGAAGCGGGCCACGGCACCATAGGTCCGCGGCGGGCTGGGATAGCCTGACACGGTGCCGACCTGTGCCACGCCATCGAAGACTGTGAGGATATACTGCTCATCGAAGACGTTGCGGGCCCACACGCCCAGCTCCAGCCCGTTGGAAAGGGCCAGAGTCATCGACGCGTTCAGTAGATTGACTTCGCGCTTGAAATTGTTCGCTCCGAAAGTCGGGAGACCATTATTGATCCTGACATTGCTTTCATGGCTGAAATCGACCCGGCTGATGAGGCGGGTGCCGCTATCCCCAAACTCGTGCGAATAGGAGGCCGATGTAGCGATGTTCCATTCGGGGATCCCGCCGGGACGCTGCCCCGTTAGGTCCCCCACCGGGCTCTGCGTGAAGCTGTCGTAGATGGCGTCAAGATACGTCGCGGCAAATGTGAAAACGAGCGGACGGATCGGCGTAATCGTCGAGCTAAGTTCGAAGCCTCTCACCGATTCCTCGCCGGCATTGGCAAGCTGGAAACCGGTGCCGGTGAACAGGAAGCTCTGGAATCCCTTGATCGACTGGTCGAACAGCGCGAGATTGACATCGAGTCCCTCCCACGAACCCTTCAGGCCCAGTTCGAATACAGTGGCGTCTTCCGGCCCGGCAAAGCGGGAGCCGGTGGTCAGATTGGTGATCGGCAAGCCCGCATTGGTGATCGGCGATGCTGGCGAGAGAAACCGGCTGCCGGCAACGACTGCCGGGACGCCCGCGGGGCGCGTCGCCGGGACGTAGTCACCGAACGCCGGGCGCGAATCGCGCGACAGGTTCACCGAGCTGGCCTTGAAGCCCGTCGCGTAGGTGAAATAGACATTCACGTTGCGGTTCACCTTGTACGACACGCGCGCCAGATAGCTGACGTTATCGTCACCGGTCTTGCCGTCTTCCACCGCGTTCGGAATGGTGAGGAACGGCGGCTGGAACTGGAACGCGGCGAGGCCGAGGAGCGGGTTGGTCGCCGGGTTGAAGGCCGCCGCCGCAAGCGCGGCCTGGGTCGGCGCCGGTAAGGCCTGGAACTGGGCGCGGGTTGTGACCGTGCCGCCGGTGGCGCCGGTGATGAATGCATCGGCGAGGTTTACGTTGGCCAGCTCGTCGAAGGCCGTCCCGCTGAGCGCGAAGTCCTTCTTGTCGTTGGTGTAGTTGATACCGCCGGTGAAGACGAGACCGTCGATCGGCTCCAAGTCTACCGTTCCGAAGAGCGAATAGGACTTGTTGTCCATCCGGTAAGATTCACTGGTCAGCGGGCCAGCCGAGAAAATGCTGTTCTGGGGCAGGCCAAGACCGGCTTCGACCTGGTTGAAGGTGAAGGCCGGATTGCGCGTTGCCGCCCGCGCCAGCAAGGTGAAGAAGTTGCGAGTCGCGGCGCCGGTGGTGAGGGCACTGTCCTGCGTGACCGTCTCGTCGAAGTAGAAGCCGCCGAGCAGGAAGTTGAGCGGGCCGTCGAAGTCTGACGTCACGCGGAATTCCTGGGTGAAGGTGTTCACCCGCTGGTCGCGCAGTTCGCTGACGATGTCGGCGCTGGTGAAGTCCACGTCCTGGTCGACGAAGTTTTTCAACTCGCGATAGGCCGTGATTGAGGTGACGGTGAGCGCGCCCACGTTCCAGTCCGCCTGGACCGAGCCGCCGTAGTTGTCGACCTTGTTGACCGGCGGCTTGTTCAGATAGGTGTCGTAGCTGAAGAAGTCGGTGCTGAGCGCGCCGCCCACTCCGAAGACGGCGGGCGCTGTCGGGCCGGCGACGAGCGTGCTGACCACGCAGCAGACCTCGTCGATGCGCGAATAATCGCCGATCACGCGGATGCGCAGATCGGTGCTCGGTTCGAACAGCAGCTGGCCACGTCCGGTCCAGCGATTGCGGTTGCTGATATCCCGGTCGAGATTGACAATCCGACCGTAGCCATCGCGGCGATTGTAGCTACCGTCGAGCGAGAAGGCGATCGTGTCGCTGAGCGGGCCGGTGACGTCGCCCTTCAATGTGAAGGCGTTATAGTTGCCGTAGGTTGCTTCGACCGAACCGCCGAAATCGAACTGCGGAGCGCGGGTTACGACCGAGATCACACCGGCCGAAGCGTTCTTGCCGAACAGGGTAGACTGCGGTCCGTTCAGGACTTCGATGCGCTGGACATTTGCAAGATCGTTGAGCGAGGACGCCGAGCGTGAGCGGAACACGCCATCGATGAAAACGCCTACCGACGGCTCGATACCGAAGTTGTTGTCGCCGTTACCGAAGCCGCGGATGATGAAAGTCGATGACGACGAGTTCTGGAGCTGGCTGACGCGCAGCGACGGGGTGACTGTCTGAAGGTCAAGCACGTCGCGGATCTGCGCGCGGTCAAGGGTCTCGCCGGTGGTCACGCTGACTGACACCGGAGTGTCCTGCAACGTCTGCGAACGCTTGGTGGCGGTGACGATGATCTCGTTTCCGGTGTCCGCGGCGTCAGCATCGGCCGCCGCGGTCTCGTCGGCGGGCGTCGCATCCTGCGCGTGCAGAGCGGCGGCGGGCAGGATGGCGGCGCCGGCGAGCATGAGTGCACGGGCGGTGGCAAAGGCGGCGAAGCGCATCAAGATTGTCCTCTCTCCATCGCGTTCCGGGCCCGGTTCGGCCCGAACGCTTTGGCGAGCGGATAAGCGCGAAAACGGCGCCGCTCAATCGCCACCGAGCTTTACTTACACGAGTGCAAGTGAGGCGTTGCACGCGCGCCACAGTGCGTTGCGCTTGCCGCTGCGGCCGCGCTCGGCTAGGGGCGCGCGCGAATGGCGCGAGCGCTCGCGCCGCCCCCGCACAATCCGAAAGCCTCCCATGTCCCGCTCCCTGCGAAATATCGCCATCATTGCGCACGTCGACCACGGCAAGACCACCCTCGTCGACCAGCTCTTCCGCCAGTCCGGCACCTTCCGCGACAATCAGCGGGTCGAAGAAAGAGCTATGGATTCCAATGACTTGGAGAAAGAGCGGGGGATCACGATTCTTGCCAAGTGCACATCGGTCGAATGGCAGGGCCAAGACGGTCCGATCCGCATCAACATCGTCGACACGCCGGGCCACGCGGACTTCGGCGGCGAGGTGGAACGGATCCTCTCCATGGTCGACGGCGTGATCCTGCTGGTCGACAGTTCCGAAGGCGCGATGCCGCAGACGAAGTTCGTCACCGGCAAGGCGCTCGCGCTCGGTCTCAGGCCGATTGTCGTCGTCAACAAGATCGACCGTCCCGACGGCCGCCCGCAGGAAGTGCTCGACGAGGTGTTCGACCTCTTCGTCAGCCTCGACGCGAACGACGAGCAGCTCGATTTCCCCGTCCTCTACGCCTCGGGCCGCAACGGCTATGCGAGCGAGGATGTCGATGCACGCGAAGGCGACCTGACGCCGCTGTTCGAGAAGATCGTCGCCCACGTTCCCGCGCCGCAGGCGGACCCCGCAGGCGAGTTCAAGTTCCTCGTCACCCTGCTCGACCGCGACAATTTCCTCGGCCGCATCCTGACCGGGCTGGTCGCCTCGGGCACGCTCAAGGTCAACGACCCGATCCACGCGCTCGACGCCGACGGCAAGGTCGTCGAGACCGGCCGCGCCAGCAAGCTCCTCGCCTTCCGCGGGCTCGAGCGCGTGCCCGTGGACGAGGCGCAGGCGGGCGACATCATCTCCATCGCCGGCCTCACCACCGCCACCGTCGCCAACACCATCGCCGCGCCCTCGGTCACCGAGCCGCTGAAGGCCCAGCCGATCGACCCGCCGACGCTGTCGATGCGCTTCGCCGTCAACGACAGCCCGATGGCCGGCCGCGAGGGCACCAAGGTGACGAGCCGCATGATCCGCGACCGGCTGGAGCGCGAGGCGGAATCGAATGGCGCCATCCGCGTCACCGAAAGCGCCGACAAGGACAGCTTCGAGGTCGCAGGCCGGGGCGAATTGCAGCTCGGCGTGTTGATCGAGACGATGCGCCGCGAGGGTTTCGAGCTCGGCATCAGCCGCCCGCGCGTGCTTTTCCGGGAGGAGAACGGCCAGCGCACCGAGCCCTATGAAACCGTCGTCATCGATGTCGATGACGAGCACTCGGGCACGGTCGTCGAGAAGATGGCGATCCGCAAGGCCGAGATGACCGACATGCGCCCCAGCGGCGGCGGCAAGACGCGCATCACCTTTTCAGCGCCCAGCCGCGGCCTCATCGGCTACCACGGCGAGTTCCTCTCCGACACGCGCGGCACCGGCATCATGAACCGGTTGTTCGAGAAATACGGTCCCTACAAGGGCGCGATCGAAGGACGCCCCAATGGCGTTTTGATCTCCAATGCCAGCGGCGAGGCGGTCGCCTATGCGCTCAACGCGCTGGAAGACCGCGGCACGCTGTTCGTGAGCCCGCAGGACAAGCTCTACGAAGGCATGATCATCGGCGAGAACGCCAAGCCCGACGATCTCGAAGTCAACCCGATGAAGTCGAAGCAGCTCACCAATTTCCGCTCGAGCGGCAAGGACGACGCCATCCGCCTCACTCCGCCGCGGATCATGACGCTGGAACAGGCGATCGCCTATATCGACGATGACGAGATGGTCGAGGTGACTCCGCAGAACATCCGCCTGAGGAAGGCGATCCTCGATCCGCATGAAAGAAAGAAGGCGAAGCGCAAGGCCGATTGAGCCGATTGCGTTTGGTGACAACCCGCAAAACGGTGTAATCTCGTCCCATAACAGAACGGGATCGCAGCTCTTTAGCTGGAGGGTGCGATGGACGATGTGCGCGGCATGATCGATCGGCGTCTGTTTGTAGGCAGCGCCGGGGCGGCTCTCGGACTTGGCCTTGCGGGATGCAAGACGATCCCGGAACCTCCCGGACCGCCCTGTGACCCACCGGCAGTCAGCGGGGTATCGTGGATCCCCGACATCGCCCACCCGGTTTGGTGGGGCGAGGAGCACTTGACGCCCGCCGACGGACCGCCCCGCACGATCTCGCTCTACTATCCCTCGAACCGCGCGTTGCCACCGAGGCAGATGCTGCGATCCTGCCTCGGTCGATGGCCCCTCGTGCTCCTTCTTCATGGCCAGCCGCCTGCCGGGCTGACCGCCACGCAGCAATCCGCCTACCACCGTAGCTTTGCGCTGATAGCAGTCGCGCTCGCCCGCTCGGGCTACGTCGTGGCTGCCCCGCTTCGCTCGGCACAACTCACTACGCCTGACACCGGTCCCGCGATGCTTGCTGCCGCGCAGAAAGACGTCGAGTGGATTCGCAATTCCTGGCGCGAAGCGAAATGGGTCTCACGAGCGCCGGGCCGGGTCGTCGCGGTCGGTCACAGCTATGGCGCACTCGAGGCGACGTTCATCGCCAATAATTGGTCCGAAGTCGCCGCACTGGTGAGCCTCGGCGGGCCGTGGCACGAACCGAACGATGCGGCGGCGACCTTCGATGCCATCCGCGTGCCCAGCCTGTTCATGTTCCAGCCCGGCGGCCTCGGCTTCGAGCGGATCGAGGACAACCCCGCCGCGAACGCCAATCTGTGGCGACGGATCACCACGCACACATACGCGGCGATCTACCAGGGCGAACACTTCGACTACCTCTCGCCCGACCAGAGCGGCACCGCGGAGCGCGGACCCTGCTCGCTGATCGGGCGGCTCGCGGCCGATCTGACGGCCCTGT
>JAJYQP010000085.1 GCA_021794525.1 Pseudomonadota bacterium
ACGCCGGAGGCGTGCGGAAAACCAAAAAAAAACCTAACCCCCGGCCGGCTCCGACTCTTCTCCGATTTCCGACACCAGCAGCTTGTCGATACGGCGCCCGTCCATATCGACGATCTCGAACCGCCAGCCATCGTAGTCGAAACGCTCGCCCTCGTCGGGCAGCTTCTTGAGCACCGACAGCGCAAAACCGGCGACCGTCGCGAACTCGCGGTTGTCCTCGTATTCGATGCCGATGCGGTCGGACAGCAGGTCCGCCGCCAGGCTGCCGGAGACGAGGAGGGAGCCGTCCTCGCGCTCGATCAGGCCCGGCGCCTCCCCGTGGTCCTTGTCGCTGCTGAAATAGCCGACTAGCGCGGTGAGCAGGTCGACCGGGGTCACGATCCCGTCGAGGTGGCCATATTCGTCGTGCACCATCGCCATGGGCACTTCGGCGGTCTGGAGCACGCGCAGGGCATCGACCGCGTCGAGCTGGTCGGGCACCACCTCGGGCTTGCGCATCAGGGCAACGAGATCGGGCGCCCGGCCGGCGGCGAGCGCGGCGTAAACCTCGCGCGCCTTGACCACGCCCACGATCTTGTCGGACGAGCCGTCACCCACCGGCAGCAGCGAGTGCGAGCTGCGGTCGAGGGCCGCGCGAATGTCGGGCTCAGACGCATTGACGTCCACCCAGTCGAGCTGGTTGCGCGGCGTCATCATCTCGCGCACCGGCCGTTCCGCGAGCCTGACCACGCCCGCCAGCATCTGGTGCTGTTCGCGCTCGATGACGCCGGAGCGGGTCGCCTCGGCGAAGAGCATATGCAGCTCTTCGGCGGTCACCGCGCCGTGCGCCGTGGGCCGCACCCCGATCAGCCGGATGATGAGGCCCGAGGACATGTCGAGCAGCCACACCAGCGGCTTGGCGACGCGTGCCATCATCGCCATCGGCGCTGCCATCGCGATCGCCACCGGCACCGCGATCTGCAGCGCGACCTGCTTGGGCACCAGCTCGCCCACCACCAGGCTGAAATAGGTGGTCAGCGCGATCACGGCGGCAAAGCCGATTTCGCCCGCATACTCCGCAGGAACGCCGAGAAGCGCCAGCCTTTGCCCCACCGGTTCGCCCAGACTCGCGCCCGAATAGGCGCCGGCGATGATACCGATCAGCGTGATGCCGATCTGCACGGTGGAGAGGAACTTGCCCGGGTCGGCTGCCAGCGCGAGCGCGGTTCTGGCACCCTTGCTGCCCTTGTCCGCAGCGGTGCGCAGGCGGGCGGTGCGCGCGGACACGATCGCCAGCTCGCTCAACGCGAATACGCCGTTGAGCAGGATCAGCCCGGCGATGATGAAGAGATCGGTCCAGGGAAAGGGCGTCACGATGGCTCCCGCCTAGCACAATTGCCCCGCCGCGCCAGCCGCTTCGCGAACCATCTGGCCGGAACGGGCCAAGGCTTTACGTGTTTCTTGCGCAGGGTGCGAGGGTGGACGCACCGAGAATACGCAAAACGGGCGCGTCGGACAGGCGCACCGCAAAAGAAGGGAAAGACCATGAAAACTCCGCGCATTCTTACCGCCGCGCTGGCCTCCGCCTCGCTGCTGACCGTCAGCGCCTGCGTCACCGACCCCAACACCGGCGAGCAGAAAGTTTCGCGCACCGTCCTGGGCGCGGGCGGCGGTGCCGTGCTCGGCGGGCTTCTCGGCGGCGTGATCGGGGGCAAGACCGGACGCATCGTCGGCGCTGTCGCAGGCGGCGCGGCGGGCGGCTATGTCGGCTATCGCATGGACCAGCAGATCAAGGAGTTGAAGGAAGGCACCGCCGGCTCGGGCGTCGATGTGACCGAGACCGACAATGGCCAGGCGATCCTCGTCAACCTGCCCGACGGCGTCACCTTCGCCACCGGCAGCGCCTCGATCAACCAGACCTTCCGCAACACGCTGGACCAGGTCGCGGCCAGCCTGAAGCAGTATCCGAACAGCATCATCGACGTGTACGGCTACACCGATTCCACCGGTTCGGAAGCGTTCAACCTGCGCCTGTCGCAGCAGCGCGCGGATGCGGTGGCGAGCTATCTCATCAGCCAGGGCGTTTCCAGCGCCCGCATCCGTACCCAGGGGTTCGGCGAGGACCCCAGGTACTTCAAGGGCGACAATTCGACCGAGTTCGGCCGCGCGCAGAACCGCCGGGTCGAGATCAAGATCGTGCCATTCACCGAGGCGGACGTTGCCGCGGCCAAGGCCGGGAACTGACGCCGCTTCGTCGCGGACGATCGAATGAGCAGGGGCCGCCATCGCGCGGCCCCTTTTCATGGGGTGCTCAGGGCGTGGCCGTAACGGCAATCTCCGCCGCCCGCCCCGACAGCCGCTCGACCGCGGCGGCATGGATGGCGGGGGCGGAAACCAGCACGCCGAACGCCCGGGGATCGCGCTTGTTGAAGGCGAGGGCGTTGCCGAAGGCGTCGCTGACAGCGGCACCGGCCTCGCGCGCGATGAGTGTCGCGCCGCCGATATCCCATTCATAGCCCCAGCGCAGCGTCGCACAGACATCCGCATCGTCGGCGGCCACCATCGCGATCCTGAGCGCAATCGAATTGGCGCGCGGCACCGCGACGAGGTCCGCATCGGCATGGGGCAGCGTATCGGCCGGCACGCGCGCGCCCGGCAGCGTCCTGCGCTGCGAGGCAACAAGCCGCTCGCCATTGCGGAAGGCCCCCTTGCCCGCCTCCGCCTCCCAATGCTCGGCGCGGGCGGGTGCCTCCAGCATGGCGATGAGCGGCCGGCCTGCGCTCACCAGCGCCACCGACACCGTCCACCCGGGGCGGCCGCGGAGGAAATCGCGCGTGCCGTCCACCGGATCGACCAGCCAGACGAGATCCTGTGCCAGCCGCGCGGGATCGTCCACGGTCTCCTCCGACAACCACGCCGCCGCCGGAAGCAAGGCACCGAGCTCGCGTCTGAGGAAGGCGTCGACCGCCATGTCCGCATCGCAGACCGGGTTGCCCGGAAGCTTCTCCCACGCCCTCACGGCGTGCCCCGCGCCCGGCCACATCCCGTGGGCGATCCGCCCGGCTTCGGTCATGATGGAGCGGAGGCGGGTGCGGTCGATCATGCGGCGTTGGCTGGGACTGCACCGGGCGCGGCCCCTTTTCAAGCCGCGCCAACCATGCTTATGCCCCGCGCGACTCTTTGCCCCCGGCAGATCATGCCCGAACCCCTTTCCCATGGGACCCAGCCAGACATGAACATCCACGAATACCAGGCCAAGGAACTGCTCGCCAAGTTCGGCATCGCCGTGCCCGCCGGCCACGCCGCGCTTTCCGTCGAGGAGGCCGTGGCCGCCGCCAAACAGCTCCCCGGCCCGCTCTATGTGGTCAAGGCGCAGATCCACGCCGGCGGCCGCGGGAAGGGCAAGTTCAGGGAACTGGGACCCGACGCCAAGGGTGGCGTGCGTCTCGCGAAAAGCCTCGAGGAGGTCGAGGCCAACGCCAAGGAAATGCTCGGCAACACGCTGGTGACCATCCAGACGGGCGAGGCGGGCAAGCAGGTCAATCGTCTCTACGTCACCGATGGCGTGGACATCGCCAAGGAATACTACCTGTCGCTGCTGGTCGATCGCGCCACCGGCCGCGTCGCCTTTGTCGTTTCGACCGAGGGCGGCATGGATATCGAGGCGGTCGCGCATGACACGCCCGAGAAGATCGCCACCTTCACCGTCGATCCGGCGCAGGGCTTCCAGCCGCACCACGGCCGCGCGGTGGCCTTCGCGCTGAAGCTCAGGGGCGATCTCAACAAGCAGGCGCAGACGCTCGCCAGGCAGCTCTACGACGCCTTCCTCGCCACCGACTGCTCGATGCTCGAGATCAATCCGCTGGTCGAGAGCGAGGACGGCAGGCTCATGGTGCTCGACGCCAAGATGAGCTTCGATTCGAACGCGCTCTACCGCCACAAGGACATCGAGGCGCTGCGCGACGTGACCGAGGAGGACCCGGCCGAGGTCGAGGCGAGCGAACACGACCTCGCCTACATCAAGCTCGACGGCAACATCGGCTGCATGGTCAATGGCGCGGGCCTCGCCATGGCGACGATGGACATCATCAAGCTGAACGGGGCCTTCCCGGCAAACTTCCTCGACGTCGGCGGTGGCGCGAACCGCGAGAAGGTGACGGCGGCGTTCAAGATCATCCTCAAGGATCCGGCGGTCGAGGGCATTCTGGTCAACATCTTCGGCGGCATCATGAAGTGCGATGTGATCGCCGACGGCATCGTCGCGGCGGCCAAGGACGTGAACCTCTCGGTGCCGCTGGTGGTCCGCCTCGAGGGCACCAACGTCCAACAGGGCAAGGACATCCTCGCGAATTCCGGCCTCCCGATCGTCGCCGCCGACGACCTGGGCGACGCGGCCCGCAAGATCGTGGCCGAGGTGAGGAAGGCGGCGTGAGCGTTTGCCTGGAAAGGTTGACGCTTACGTAAGGGTTAGTTACACGCGGCGCACAGCATCAGGAGCGCGAGCCATGAAAATCCTCGTCCCCGTCAAGCGGGTGATCGACTACAACGTGAAGCCCCGGGTGAAGGCGGACGGCAGCGGGGTCGATCTCGCCAACGTCAAGATGAGCATGAATCCCTTCGACGAAATCGCGGTCGAGGAAGCCATCCGTCTCAGGGAAAAGGGCAAGGCGACCGAGATCGTCGCCGTCAGCATCGGCCCTGCAAAGGCCCAGGAAACGCTCCGCACCGCGCTTGCGATGGGGGCCGACCGCGCGATCCACGTGCAGGTCGATGATGATGTCGATGTCGAGCCGCTGGCGGTCGCCAAGATCCTCAAGGCCATCGCCGACGAGGAACAGCCGGGCCTGGTGATGCTCGGCAAGCAGGCGATCAGCGACGATTCGAACCAGACCGGCCAGATGCTCGCCGCGCTGATGAACCGGCCGCAAGGCACCTTCGCCAACACCGTCGAGGTCGAGGGCGATCATGTCACCGTGAAACGCGAAATCGACGGAGGGCTCGAGACGGTGAAGCTTGCCCTGCCTGCGATCGTCACCACCGACCTTCGCCTCAACGAGCCGCGCTATGCCTCGCTGCCCAACATCATGAAAGCGAAGTCCAAGCCGCTCGCGGCCAGGACTCCCGCCGACTACGGCGTGGACATCGCGCCGCGTCTCAAGACGCTGAAGGTCAGCGAGCCGCCCGTCCGCCAGGCCGGGATCAAGGTCGCCGACGTCGACGAACTCGTCGCCAAGATGAAAGCTCTCGGCATCGCTTGAAGATTGCTCCCCCTTGCCGTTCGGTTCGAGCGAAGTCGAGAACCGTCCGCGCCAGCGTGTCTCGACTACGCTCGACACGAACGGGGTTGGTTTGAAGGGAATGTAAGATGAAAACGCTTGTTCTGGTCGAACACGACAACACCGCCGTGAAGGACGCGACGCTCGCCACCGTCACTGCCGCATCGAAGCTCGGCGAAGTCCACCTGCTGGTCGCCGGCAAGGGCTGCGCGGGCGTTGCCGAGGCCGCGGCGAAGATCGCGGGCGTGGGCAAGGTCCACCTCGCCGACGATGCCGCCTACGAGCACCAGCTGCCCGAAAACGTCGCGCCGCTCGTCGCCGACCTCATGGGCCACCACGACGCCCTCCTCGCGCCCGCCACCACCACCGGCAAGAACATCGCCCCGCGCGTCGCCGCGCTGCTCGACGTGATGCAGATCTCCGAGATCATCGGGATCGAGGGCGACAGGACCTTCACCCGGCCGATCTACGCCGGCAATGCCATCGCCACGGTCGAGAGCACCGACGCGAAGCTGGTCATCACCGTGCGCGGCACCGCCTTCGACAAGGCAGCCACCGAGGGCGGCAGTGGAACGGTCGAGGCGGTCGCCGGCAAGGGCGACGCCGGGACCAGCACCTTCCAGGGGAGCGAACTGGCCAAGTCGGAACGCCCCGAACTCACCAGCGCCAAGGTGATCGTCTCGGGCGGCCGCGCGCTCAAGGACGCGGAAACCTTCCAGGAGGTCATCCTGCCGCTCGCCGACAAGCTGAATGCCGGTGTCGGCGCCAGCCGCGCCGCAGTCGATGCGGGCTATGTGCCGAACGACTACCAGGTCGGCCAGACCGGCAAGATCGTGGCGCCCGAAGTCTATATCGCGGTCGGCATTTCCGGCGCGATCCAGCACCTTGCGGGGATGAAGGATTCGAAGACCATCATCGCCATCAACAAGGACGAGGACGCGCCGATCTTCCAGGTCGCCGACATCGGCCTTGTCGGCGACCTGTTCAAGATCGTGCCGGAGCTGACGGCGAAGCTGTGACGCGCGCGCGGTGAGCGACCACCAGAGGCGCTGGACCGGGAGGGCGTCGCCGAAGGCCGGAGTATTTTCCGGACCGTCGGGACGACGAAGCGTCTGCACCGGCGGCTTGCCGCGACGCGCTCAGGTCAGCTCCGACAGCGCGTGCAGCGCGAGGCCGACCAGCCCGCCCACAAGCGTCCCGTTCATGCGGATGAACTGGAGATCCCGGCCGACCGCGCCTTCCACCCGGTCGGTGATGGTTTGCGCGTCCCAGCGCTTCACCGTTTCCGAGACCAGCTGCACGATCTGCCCGCCATAGCGCGAGGATATGCCGACGGCGGTGCGGCGAGCGAAGCGGTTGACCTGCCACTGCAGCCGCGGGTCGTCGCGCAGGGCCACGCCCATCTCGGTCATGCTGTCGGCGAACGCCCCGAAGCTGGCATCGGCCTTCTTCTCTCCGCGTACGGTCGCGATAAGGCCCAGCCGCAGCCGCTCCCACACGCCTGCCCACCATTCCGCAACGGCCGGGTTGGCAATGAGTTCGTTTTTCAGCCGCTCCACCTTGGCGCGCAGCTCCTCGTCCTCGACAAGGTCGCGGGCGAGCTTGGCCAGGCCTTCCTCCACCTTGGCGCGCAGCGGATGGTCGGGGTCGACCAGCACCTCGGCCAGCAGCTTGTAGAGCCCGTCGAGCACGGAGTTCGCGAGCCGTTCGTCGAGGCCGGTAAAGCGCAGCAGGGCATTGGCACGGGTGTGGATGACCGCGCGCACCATGTCCTCGTTGTCCTCCAGCACCAGCCCCGCCCAGCGGATCAGGAGATC
>JAJYQP010000010.1 GCA_021794525.1 Pseudomonadota bacterium
GGGAAGCGATTTGCGCGTCGTGGACGGACGGGTCGCGATGCGGACCACCAGCGGCTATCAGCCGGTCGACGTGCTCTATCGCCGGGTGGACGACGATTTTCTCGACCCACTGACCTTCCGGCCAGACAGCGCGCTCGGCGTACCTGGCATCATGGACGTCTATCGCGCCGGCGGCATCACCATCGCCAATGCGCCGGGCACGGGCATTTCCGACGACAAGGCGATCTACTCCTTCATGCCGGAGATCGTCGAGTTCTACACCGGCGAGAAGCCCCTGCTGCCCAATGTCGAAACCTTCCGCTGCGCCGACCCGGAAAGCTGCAAATACGTCCTCGACAACCTTGCCGAACTGGTCGTCAAGGAAGTGCACGGCTCGGGCGGCTACGGGATGCTGATCGGCCCCGCGGCGAGCAAGGCCGAACTGGAGGCGTTCCGCAAGAAGCTGGAAGCACACCCGGAAAACTACATCGCGCAGCCGACGCTCGCGCTTTCGACTTGTCCGATTTTCACCGAGAAGGGCCTCGCGCCGCGCCATGTGGACCTGCGGCCCTTCGTCCTCGTCTCGCCCGATGCGGTGGAGATCACGCCCGGCGGGCTGACCCGCGTCGCCATGGCCAAGGGATCGCTGGTGGTGAACTCAAGTCAGGGCGGCGGCACCAAGGATACCTGGGTGCTCAAGGACTGATGGGGGAGGCGCGCTCTTGCTAGGCCGGACCGCCAATGCGCTGTTCTGGATGTCGCGCTATCTCGAGCGGGTGGACAATACTGGGCGCATGGTCGACGCCGGGCTGCGGATGTCGCTGACGCGCGATATCGTCGCCTCGGAAGAGGAATGGCGCTCGGTCATGGCCGCGGCGGGCCAGCGCAGCGCCTTCGAGGGCCGCCACGGCACCTATACCGGAATGCAGGCGTGGAACTTCATGCTCCGCGACCGCGAGAACCCGGGCAGCGCGCTGGCCATGTTCGGAAAGATCCGCGACAACGCCCGCGCCGCGCGCAACGTGCTCACCAGCGAGATATGGCAGGCACTCAACGACAGCTGGATGCAATTGCGGGACCTCCTCGCAAAGCCCGTCCCCGAACAGCGGCTGGGCGAGGTTCTCTCCGCTATCCGCCAGGCCGGACTGCTCGTTCACGGCGCCATAATCGGCACCATGCCGCGCGACGAGGGGTTCCATTTCGCGCGCGCCGGCACCTTCATCGAGCGGGCCGACAATGTCGCCCGCCTGCTCGACATCAAATACTATTTGCTCCTGCCCTCGCTGACCTATGTCGGGTCGAGCCTCGACACCGGGCAATGGGACAGCGTGCTGCGCGCGGTCTCGGGCGACCGGGCCTATCGCTGGCTCAACAACACCCGGATCGATGCGCGCGGCATCGTGGAATTCCTGGTGTTCGACACCCGCTTCCCGCGCAGCCTCGCCTATTGCCACACGGCATTGCGCGATCACCTTCAGGCGATCGCGCAGATTCACGGTCGCGAGGGCCGGAGCCACGCGCTGATGCGCGAGGCGACGCAGAACCTTGAGGCGACCGGTCTCGACGGCGTATTCGAGATGGGCCTGCACGAGTTCCTGATCGCCTTCCTCGACACCAACAGCCGGGTCGGCACCGCCGTCGCCGGCGATTACCGTTTTCTGGCTTAGGAGGCAGCCAGCCCATGCGTCTCGCCATCCGCCATGTCACCCACTACCGCTTCGAGCGGCCCGTGGTGCATGCCATCCAGCGGCTGCGGCTGACACCCAAGTCCACGCAAGGGCAGGAGATCGTATCGTGGACCATGCGGTTCGAAAATGCCGAGCGCCAGCTCGAATACGAAGACCAGCACCGCAACCCGACCACGCTGATCGCCATGACCCCCGGCGAACAGCAGGTCACGGTTACCTGCGAGGGCGTGGTCGATACCCATGATTTCGCCGGGATTATCGGCCAGCACGCCGGTCATCTTCCTCTGTGGAGCTTTCGCGGCGGCACCGCACTGACCCGCTGCGGCGCGCAGATGCGTGCACTGGTGCGCGAATTGCGGAAGGAGAAACTCCCGACGCTCGACCTGTTGCACGCCCTGTCCGCCCGCGTGCGGGAGCGGATCGCCTATGCGACCGGCACCACCGGGGTGACGACCACCGCGGAAGAGGCGCTCGCCAGCGGCAAGGGCGTGTGCCAGGACCACACCCACGTCTTCGTCGGCCTGTGCCGCGCGCTCGACATCCCGGCCCGCTACGTCAGCGGCTATCTGATGATGAACGACCGGATCGAGCAGGAGGCGACCCATGCTTGGGCGGAAGCCCATGTCGAAGGCTTGGGGTGGGTCGGATTCGACGTATCCAACGGCATCAGCCCCGACCAGCGCTATGTCAGGGTGGCGACCGGGCGCGACTATCGGGACGCGGCCCCGGTGACCGGCATCAGTGTGGGTAGTTCGACCGAGGGGCTTTCGGTCGCCGTCGCCGTCGAGCAGACGCAGCGCCAGCAACAGTAGGAGCCGTTCCCATGACTTATTGCGTCGGCATGCTGCTCGATCGCGGCCTGGTGCTGATGAGCGATACCCGCACCAATTCGGGCGTCGATAACGTCTCCGTCTATCGCAAGATGTTCCGCTGGGAAGTGCCGGGCGAACGCATCATCGCGGTGCTGACGGCGGGCAACCTCGCCACCACCCAGGCGGTCATCAGCCAGCTCGAGGAGCGAACCAAGGCACCGGGCGAGCGGCACAATTCGCTGCTCGAGACGCCGACCATGTTCCAGGCCGCGAGCGAAATCGGCAGGCTGCTGCGCGCGACCGTGGGCGAGCGGCAAGAGGCAAACGGCCAGCGCGGTCAGGGCCGCTTCACCGCCTCGATCATCCTCGCCGGCCAGATCAAGGGCATGGAGCCGCGGCTGTTCCTCATCTATCCTGAAGGCAATTTCATCGAGGCCGGTTTCGACACCCCCTTCTTCCAGATCGGCGAAACCAAATACGGACGCCCCATCATCCTGCGCGGCTACGACCGCGAGATGAGCATGGAGGATGCCGTCAAGTTGCTGATGGTCAGCTTCGATTCGACGCTCAAGGCCAACCTTTCCGTCGGTCTTCCGCTCGACCTGCTGGTCATCGAACGCGACCGCTTCGCGCCCGCGCACGAGCGGCGGATCGGTTTCGACGATCCATATTTCCAGGCGATCTCAAGCAGCTGGGGCGATGCGCTCAAGAACGCGTTCCATTCGCTGCCCGGCTATGTCTTTTTGCAATAATGATTGGCAAATAGAGATTAAATCAGTTTGCAATCTTTAATGAAGAGTTGAATTCAGGATGAATCCTAACAGAATGTGGTAGTATTACGGTTATTACGTAGATAGGATAACGCATTGGCGTAAACCCCTAGATGCTTACCGTGACGTCATTGTCCTTTTCAATGGAACGTCACAATGTCGAGCGATTCCCTGGTCCATGTAATTGCCGCCACCAGTGCCGATCGGGCGGAGATTGCACGCGTATGCTACACGCTGGGTCACCACGCCGAAATCTACGCCAGCTATCAGGAGCTGATCGATAGCCGACCGGATCGGGGCTTCGTGCTCGCGGAGGACGTCGAGGCACTCGGCGGCATCCGGGGGCTGTTGTCCACCATGAGCACGGAGATGTCCTGGCTGCCCGTGATCGGCGTGGCGCATAGTCCCCAGCCGAACCGCGTGGTGATGGCGATGAAGGCCGGCGCCCTCGATTATCTGTCGTTGCCCTGCGATCCGTCATGCCTCCGCGAAGCACTTGTCGATGCCGGTCAGGAAGCCGAAGTCCGCACTCAAGCGCAGCGCCAAACGGAGAAAGCCCGCGCTCTGATCGCACGCCTTACCAACCGAGAGCGTGAAGTGCTTGAATTGCTGGTCGCGGGTTCGAGCAACAAGACAATCGCGCGCGATCTTCAAATCAGCCCGCGCACCGTGGAAATCCATCGCGCGCACATGATGAGCAAACTTGGCGCCGGTCATTCTGCCGATGCTGTGAGAATTTGGTTGCAAGCGTCGATGGGTCCGGGGACGGCGCTGGCCGAGCCACCGCTGGCGGCCTGACGCCACGCAGGGTCAACGACAGAACCGTCCATCGCCCAGCTCCACATGGAGGTGATCGCGATGGGCGGTGTTGTAGGCCGGGCCGAGCACGGTACCGAACCGCTTGCAGGCGCTGGTGTGCACTGAGTGCAGGAAATCGCGCTCCTGCGCCGAGGGGCCCGACCAGCCGTCCTTCACGGAAATCCGCCGTCCGTCGGCCAGTACGAAGGCGCCGACATCGATGGCCTCGGCCCGCGAATGGGCGGAGAGCCGCGAAGAGCCGGCGACATTGCGGCAGGAATAGCTCCCCATGGTCTCGATCCGCGCCAGCGGGCTGCCGAGGATCTGCCGCGCCGCCCTGTCGACGCCGAACCGCGCCCAGCCGGCGAAAGCTCCGGCCAGCGGGCAGGCGACCGGGCCGAGATTGGCGAGGTCGAAGCTCCCCTTGTCGCCCGCAAGCGCCTCGAGCCTGACGCTCCCGAGCGCATGACAGCCGGGCGCGTAATACTTGTCAGGCAGCGCCGCATAGCGCGCGCCGGTGAAGCCGAGATTGGCGAGGCAACGCTGGTCCTCGGGCCGCGAGACAGCGGTTTGCGAGGAGCCGGCTCCAGCACCGGGGCGCTCCGGCGGCTGGCGGTCCGGCAGCAGGCTGCACGCGGAAAGGGTGGCGGTTGCCAACAGCGATACGCCGAGCGCGCGCAAGCGAGGGACTGGGTGCGACATCGGGCGGCAGGCTAATGCATCGCTCGCAGCCTGTCATTCGGCGCGCGACCGCGCTGCGGTCAACCGGCTCACCACCACGATTGCGAGCCAGGCGGCGATGAAGCCGGGCACGATCTCATACAGGCCTTCGCTCATCCCCGGCAGCGCCGCGTCCCACCCGAGCGCGATCCAACCTGCGACCACCGCCGCGCCCGTCACCAGCCCTGCCACCGCGCCTGCGCCGGTCATCCGGTCCCAGGTCAGCGCGAGCAGGATCATTGGCCCGAAGGCGGCGCCGAAGCCTGCCCAGGCGTGGGCAACGAGGCCCAGCACCTCGCTGGCCGGATCGCGCGCGATCACGGCCGCCGCCAGCGCCACCAGCGCGACGCAGATGCGCCCCACCGTCACCGCCTCGCGCTCGCCGGCGTCGCGGCGCAGGAACAGGCGGTAGAAGTCCTCCGTCAGCGAGGACGAACTCACGAGAAGCTGCGAGCTGATCGTGCTCATCACCGCCGCCAGCAGCGCGGCGTAGAGGAAGCCGGTGATGAGCGGGTGGAACAGGAGCTGGGCGAGGAGAATGAAGATCGTCTCCGGGTCTGCCACCGCCAGCCCGTTGCGCTCGACATAGGCGCGGCCCGCCAGCCCCACGCCCACGGCGCCCGCGAGGCAGAGGACCATCCACACCATGCCGATCGCGCGGGCGACCGGAATGTCCTTCACGCTGCGGATCGCCATGAAGCGCACGATGATATGCGGCTGGCCGAAATAGCCGAGGCCCCAGGTCACCGCCGAGAGGAACCCGAGCAGCGTCATCCCCTGCGTCAGGCTCAGGAACCCCGGCACCGGCACCGCGGCGATGCTCGCCCCCGCGCTGCCCCCGGGCCCGAACATGATGACCAGCGGCATGACCACCAGCGCCAGCAGCATGATCACGCCTTGCACGAAGTCGGTGAGGCTGACGGCGAGGAAGCCGCCGATCATCGTGTAGGCGAGGACCACCGCCAGCGTGATGGCGACGCCCGCGATGTAGGGGCTGAGGCCCAGTCCCCGCGGCAGCAGGTCGGCGAAGGCGGTCTCGAACAGCTTGCCCCCGGCCACGAGCCCGCTGGCGGTATAGACGGTGAAGAACAGCACGATCACCACCGCGCTGGTGACGCGCAGTGCGGTGGCGCTGTCGGGGAAGCGGTTGGCGAGGAATTCGGGAATGGTCAGCGCATTGCCGCGGGCCTCGCTCTGTTCGCGCAGCCGCGGCGCGACGAGTATCCAGTTGGCGAGCGCCCCCAGTGTCAGCCCGATGCCGATCCACGCCGCGCTGAGCCCGGCGACATAAAGCGCCCCCGGCAGGCCCAGGAGCAGCCAGCCCGACATGTCGCTCGCCCCGGCGGAGAGCGCTGTGACCGAGGGGGAGAGGCTGCGTCCGGCAAGCAGATAGCCCTCGCTCGTCGCGCTGGACCTGCGCCACGCGTAAAGCCCGATGCCGAGCATGGCGATGAAATAGAGGGCGAGGGTGACGAGCGTGCCGGTCTGCATGGGCGAGGCCTATCAGGGTGATGGCGGCGTGGAAACGGGACGGGAGCGAGTGTGAACAGTCGCCGTCGCCGGGCGCCGCGCCAGACCGTCGCGCCCGCGCAATGGGAGGCGGCGCAGGAGGTGCGGCGAGCCATGACCGGTCAGTCCCGCCCGCCCTCCAGCGCCAGCTTCCACTCGGGCCAGGGCTCGCCCAGTCGCTGCCACTCGTCCTCCCCCTCGGGCACCGGGGCGACTTCGACCGGGTAAGGATTTTCCAGCCCGCCACGCCAGGGCAGGCCATTTTGCGGATGCTCGACGAAGGGCACTGCGGGATCGTCCTCCAGCGCGGCGCACTCCCGCTCGCCGCCCGCCTCGATGTCCGCGCGGTCGGCGCGGACACGCGCGGCGGCGGCGTGGAGCGCGGCCATGATCTCCGCCTGCGCCTGTCCGTCCAGCGTGACGCCGTCGAAGGCGCGGAGCAGCGCGTCGGCCCCGGTGCCGCCCGAGCGATCGTCCCGCCCCGTGATGACGGTGCGCACGGTCGTGGCGGCCGCTTCGGTCAAGGTCGCGTCGGCAGCCCTTTGCGCGCGGCCGGCCCCGGCGCCCGTGCTGGCGCGGGTGGAGAAATAATCGATCGTGGTCCGCCGACCACCCGCATCCTCGCCGTAATGGCGCAGGCAGAACATCAGCAGCGCATCGTTGAACTTGCGTTTGTGA
>JAJYQP010000105.1 GCA_021794525.1 Pseudomonadota bacterium
ACCTGCGGGGGTTATTTCGATGCCCTGCGTGCGGGCCGCCGGGGCATAGAGGAAAGAGAAGTTGAAGGCACTGCTCTCACCCGTTCCGAGGCGCGCGCCGACGGTGAAATGTTGCTTTATCACCCCCGGCGCAAGGATATTGATGGTCGCGTCCGATCCGGGCACCGGATTGTTGTTGAACGCCGCTCCTGCACGCAGTGTCAGGCTCGGCGACACCTCGGCCTCGATTCCGAACTTGTAGCCGTCGATGTTCTTCCAGCCGAAGCCCGGCCCGCCCACCGAACCGAGCGGCGCCTGGATCAGCGACGAATTGGAAACCGCAGGCACGTCCGAATAATTGATGTGCCGGTAGTCCGCCATCAGTGTCAGCCCGGGGGCAGGATCGACCGCGACGCCGAAGGTGTAGCTCGACGGTATGTCGAAGTTGCCGCCGTTCTCGAACAGGCCGGCATATTTGTCGAACTTGCTCATGTTGATCTTGGTCTGGTAGGCTGCCGCCAGACGGAATTGCGGCACGGGTTTCACGACAACGCCGACCCGCCCGCCGAAACCGGTTGACACATCATTGCCGCGGTCGGTCAGCGCCGCGCCGTTCGCCGAGAAGGGCGTGAACACGGCCAGACCGCGCGCCTTGAAGATCTGCAACGCGAACACCGGCGAGATTCCGACCGTAAGATGGTCGCCAAATTTGCGTGCGTAGCCTGCCGCTACGAAGGCCTGCATCAGGTTGACCCCGGTCGTCCCGCCACAGAACACCCCATTGCTCGCGGGCAGCGGCGGCGACACGCAAGCCGGGTTGGCCGGCGCCCCATAATTCGTGTTCAGCCCGCCATTGCCGTAGATGGCCAGGCCGATCGCCGAACTGTCATCCAGACGCTTTGAGATCGCCATTGCCGGCAAGGGGAAGTAATTCGACCCGCTCTTCACCTCGCCCGAGGGGGTGAAACCGGGGCCACCCGAGCCGGTGAACTGACGGCGGGGCATGAAGAGCGAGCCCCCGATTTCGAGCTGACTGTCGATCTCGGCGATCCCGGCGGGATTGTTGGCGAGGACGAGAGAATCGGCCGGGTCGGCGATCCCCGATCCCGCCACCCCCTTGTCCCTCACGCTTGTCCCGTTGAGGAAATACCCTTCGGTCGCGTTCGCCGTCGACGCCGCCGCGCCCAGCGAAGCCGCTGCCAGCAGCGCACCCGTTGTCAGAAGCCGTCCCATGCCATCCTCCCTCGATTTGTTTTCGGTTTTCCGTTTATTTTTTCTCGCGGCCTCGCGATCGTTAGCAAGCGTTCAGGCCACCCGTTCGATCACGAACCGGTATACCGAACCGTCCTGGCTGTGCTCGGCAAGCTTGTTGCCGGTGGTGCGGCAGAAAGCCTCGAAATCCTTGACCGCCCCGGGGTCGGTGGCGAGAATCTCGAGGGTTTGCCCGTTGCCCATGGTCGCCAGTTGCTTCTTGGCCTTGAGAATCGGAAGCGGGCAATTGAGCCCTTTCGCGTCGAGGAGCTGGTCCGCCATTACTCAAATCTCCCAGTAATCATCAGATATAGAGGTTGATGTCCGACTTCAGCGCGGTTTCCATGTACGTCGCCGCGCCAGCGTACTCGAGTCCGTCGACCATCTGCTCGGGTTTGTATCCGAAAAGGTCCATGGTCATCTGGCACGCGATGAGCCGGACATCGGACAGTTCGGCGGCCTCGCGCAGTTCCTCGATCGACGCGACGCCTTTTTTCTTGATGAGCTTCTTCATCATCGAGCTTGTAAGTCCGGTCATGCCCGGCAGCATCGACATCATGTTGGGCATCTTCATGTGCCCGCCCATCATCGGCATCTCCATCGCGCTGTTGCCGAGCGTGGTAACCGACAGTTTGAGATTCTTCTTCAGCAGGCCGAGCCCGTAGAAGGTGAAGAACATAGTCACCTTGACGTCCATCGCGGCCGCCGTGGTGGCGAGGATGAACGGGGGATAGGCCCAATCGAGTGTCCCCTTGGTGATGATAATCGACATCGATTTGCCGTTCGGCAGGTCGGCCTCGGCCATGTGAACTCTCCCTAGCGCCGGCCCGCATCGCCGCGGTGCTCAGACATTCGCGCATGAAACTCCTTCGCGCGTTCATGCGCAAGCCCTTATTTAGAAAAGTCTGACGAAAAGCGAATTGCCCGCGCAGGCGGCTCGACAACGCATGCGGTTCGGCTAATATGCATAGCCCATAAAACTAACCGGAGAGAGGAAAAACACCCATGAGACAACTGTTTGTCGCAGCAGCTGCGGTACTCGGACTCGTCGCTGCGCCGGCCCTGGCGCGCGATCCCAGCGGCAGCTACAAGCGCCCGAATGGCGATCTGGTTGCGGTCGCGATCGTCAACGGCAAGCTCTACTGCAAGATCGAGAAGGGCAAGAAGCCCGGCTTCGAAATGTGCCACGGCATGCATCCGCAGGGTGAGGACTGGTTCGGAAAAGGCATGAAGCACCCGGGGATGCCCGGATTCATGACTTTCAACGGCACCGTCTCGAGCGACGAGCGGGCGATCAAGATCAAGGGCTGCGCGATGGGCAAGGCGATGTGCCGGTCGGAGATCTGGACCAGGGTAGGCTAGAGTTTGGCGGCCAGTTTCGTCGATCATCCCGCATTCTCCGCACCCGCGTGGAACGCGCTTCACCCGCTGGCCTTTTCACGCCAGGCTGCGGTTCGCGAGCTTGCCGAGGCGATGGGCTGGCTGACGGCCAGGGAT
The DNA here is from genome assembly GCA_021794525.1 of Pseudomonadota bacterium. GTDB lineage: Bacteria > Pseudomonadota > Alphaproteobacteria > Sphingomonadales > Sphingomonadaceae > Qipengyuania. The sequence goes on from JAJYQP010000105.1 coordinate 2,728, forward strand.
GTCCTGACCTTCGATCTGCCGGAGCGCGCCACGCTCGAACGGTTTCACGCCCCGGGTTATGTCGCAGCGCTGGAACAGGCCGTCGACGGTCGCCAAGTCACCGCGGCCGAACGGGCCGAGTTCGGATTCGGAACTATGGAGAACCCGGTGTTTCCCGGGTTGTTCGATCGCGCGCGCGCCACCGTGGGTGGCTCGATCGCGGCGGCGAATGCGGCGCTCGGCGGCGCAGTCGCCTTCCATCCGGCCGGCGGCACACACCATGGCCGCCCCGGGCGGGCAAGCGGCTTTTGTTACTTCAACGACCCTGCCTTCGCGATCGCCACCTTCCTCGACGCCGAAGCGGCACCGGTGCTTTATCTCGACCTCGACGCGCATCACGGCGACGGCGTCGAGGCGCTCTTCGCGGACGACGCCCGGGTGACGCTGATTTCAATTCACGAACAGGGACGCTGGCCGCATACCGCCGACCGGCCGGGCGAGGGTCCCGCCAATGCCATCAACATTCCCGTGCCGCGCGGCTTCACCGATGATGAGCTGATGTGGCTGATCGACGCCTGCGAGGAGAACGTGGTCGCACGGGTCAAGCCTTCTGCGATCGTCGTCACGGCCGGTGCGGATTGCCTGCGCGGTGACCCGCTGTCGGCGATGGAGGTGTCCAATCGGGCATGGTGGCGTGCGGTTGCCCGGGCGGTGGAGTGGGCTCCGCATGCGGTGGTTGTGGGGGGCGGGGGCTACAATCCGTGGACCGTCGCGCGCGGCTGGGCGGGGTTGTGGGCGGTGCTGGCGGGCCGCGATGCCAATTCGCCCCTCACGCCGCGCGCGGCCCGCATCCTCGCGGGCTTTTCGAGCGATCTGGTCGACGAGGACGAAATCGAAGGGGAATGGCTCTCGGCGATCGCCGATGCGCCGCGCCCCGGCGGCATACGCGAAGCGGTGAAGCAAGCCGCGCACCTTGCCTTGCGCAAGCGAATTTTTCGCTTGGCTTGAACGCCGAGTGGTGCGACTGTCTCCATTAGAGGAAGTTAATATTGGGAGCGGCGATGGATTGGCTGGCGGGGCTTTCCCGGATCGAGGCGCTGGAAGACGCCGCGTTCGATGCGTCGCTGGTAAGGGCGATGCAGGTCCGCGGAGATCGCGCGCGTAACCGCCCGCTGCGGTTTTCGAGCCCGACCTTCAAGGAATACAAGACCGAGGAACTGTCGGGCTGCGGCAAAAACTCGTTTCCCGCGTTCTCGATCACGGCGGGCGAGTGCGCGCTCAACTGCGATCACTGCCAGAAGAAAATTCTCGAACCGATGATCCCGGCCACCAAGCCGGAAGTGCTCGACCGCAAGGTCCGCGACCTCATCCTGCTCCAGGGACTGCGCGGGTTCCTGCTCTCCGGCGGGTCCAACCGCCGCAACGAGATCAACTACGATCGCTTTTATCCGGTGATCGAGGGGCTGAAGCGCGATTTCCCGTTTCTGCGCATCGCCATCCACACCGCGCTGGTGGACGAGCCGGCGGCGCGGCGGATGGAATCCGCCGGGGTCGATTCAGCGATGATGGACGTAATCGGCGCCGACGAAACCATCCGCGAGGTTTACCACCTCGACCGACCGGTCGAGGACTTCGAAGCGGCCCTGGCGGCGCTGTGCACCACCTCGATGGCGGTCGTACCGCATATCGTCCTCGGGCTCCACTACGGCCGGATGCTGGGCGAGCCGCGGGCGTTCGACATCTGCCGGCGCTATCCGATCGACAGCCTTGTGCTGGTGGTGATCATGGACATTTACGCCCGCGCCGGCACTTTCGTCACCCCCGACCGGCACGAGATTGGCCGGATGTTCCTCGAGGCGCGCGATCGGATGGGTGACAAGAAGGTGCTGCTCGGCTGCGCGCGGCCGGCCGGTATGCATAAACGCGTGACCGATGCCTATGCGGTCATGGCCGGTCTCGACGGGATTGCCTTCGGCGCGGAAGGCGCGGTGGCGGTGGCGCAGATGGTTGGCCGCAGCTTCGAACAGGAGCATTCGTGCTGCTCTATCAAGACCGGGCTCGAGGATACCGCCGCCCGCACGCTCTGCGCCGCCTGAGCGATGCGCGCGGCGCCCGAAACCTGCGACGTTTGCGTCATCGGGCTCGGTCCGGCGGGCAGTTCGGCGGCGATCGCCGCGGCGCGGGCCGGGGTCCGGGTGATCGCGATCGACCGTCGGCGCGAGGCGGGTTTGCCGGTGCAATGCGCCGAATTCGTGCCGATGATGCTCGGCGTCGACAGCGGGCCGGTCAGCTCCGCCCTGATCCAGCCGATCGCGGCGATGGAAACCTTCGTCGAATCCGCGCACGATCGCCACAGCGCGGATTTCCGCGGCCGGATGATCGATCGCGCCCGGTTCGACCGCGCGCTGGTCGGGCAGGCTGAGGCGGCGGGTGTCGAGGTGCGGTTGGGCTGCGAGGTGCGCGCGCTTGGCGCCGATGGCGTGGTCCGGCTCGCCGACGGGAGCGCCATCCTGCCTCGCGTGCTGATCGGCGGGGACGGCCCACGCTCGCGGGTCGGCGCGGCAATCGGCTGTCTCAATTCCGTGCTGGTCGAAACGCGTCAGGTCAGCGTGCCGCTGATCCGCCCGCAGGAATCGACCGACATCTTCCTCAGCACCCGGCTGGCCGGCGGCTACGCCTGGCTGTTCCCCAAGGGCGATGTCGCGAATGTCGGGCTCGGGATCGACCGGCGCTGGCGTAACCGGCTGAAGCCCGAACTCGACAACCTGCTCGATCTGCTGGCTCAACGCGGCACGATCGGGCGCGAGGTATTCGGGCATACCGGCGGGGCGATCCCGGTCGGCGGACTGGTCGGCCTGGTCGGGCGGCTCGGCGAGGTACGGGTACTGCTCGCCGGCGACGCGGCGGGCCTCGCCAACCCTGTCACGGGTGCCGGAATCCCCGCTGCCTGCCACTCCGGGACGATGGCCGGCGAAGCCGCAGCGCTGATCGTGCGCGGCGATCCGGCGGCGGTGGCCGACTATCATGACGAGATCGAGGCGCTGTTCGGCGCGTCGCTACGCCGCGCTGTTGATCGGCGCGAGGAACTGCTGGCGCACTTCGAGGCGGCGACCGCCGCACCCGACGACTTGCGCCGGGGCTGGATCGCCTATCCCGCTTATTGGACCGCAACCGCCCTGCAAAATGGAGACGTCCGTCATGAGTTGCTTGAAGCCTGAGGGCGCGATCCCCGGTGTCGCCGGCGCCGGTGGGCGCGATTACAACGCCTTCGCGGCGATGCAGCCGCGTCGGCCGGAGGAGGCGCCGCTCGGCGTCCGCAACGGCGGCCGGGTCAAAGCGACCGATATCCGCCCGACCGGCACCTACCTGCCGAACAACAATATTCTCACGCCGCATATGCGCAGCCCCGAATATGTGCAGATGAGCACCGCGGCGGCGATCACGCTGGGGATCATGCCGGGCACGATGCACCGCTGTTCGTGCACCCGCTGCCTCAACCTGCTGCTGACCTACCCCGAGGGCTGCCGCGCCAATTGCGCCTATTGCGGCCTGGCGCGCCACCGCGAGGCCGAGCGCGACTATGCCGATCGCAACTTCATCCGGGTCGATTGGCCCGCGGTGCCGATGGAACAGATCGCCGAGACAGTCGGGCGCGACCCGGCCAATTCGCCTTTCCACCGCATGTGCATCTCGATGATCACCCACCCCAATTCGGACGAGGATACCAAGACCGTCCTCAAGACCTGGACCAACTACGTCGATCCCGGCGACATCGCCATTTCGATCCTGTCCAACCCCACGACGATGACCCGCGACGACGTCGCGACGCTGCATGAAATGGGTTCCGACATCTTCACCGTGGCGCTCGACGCGGCGACTCCGGAACTGTTCGACCGGACCCGCGGGCGGGGCGTGGCGAGCCCGCACAAGTGGTCGAAATACTGGGAGATCCTCGAGGACGCGCGCGACATCTTCGGCCCCAAGAAGTTCGGCGCTCACATCATCGTCGGCATGGGCGAGACCGA
>JAJYQP010000103.1 GCA_021794525.1 Pseudomonadota bacterium
GCACCGCCAACATGGCGTTCAATCGGCTGCCCATGCTCAGCGTCGGCGCGATCGAGGCGCTGGAGCATCATGGCAGCGCCGCGCAGAAGGCCATGTATCTGCCGAGGCTCGTCAGCGGGGCATGGTCGGGCACCATGAACCTCACCGAGCCGCAGGCGGGCAGCGACGTGGGCGCGCTGCGCACCACGGCGGAACCGATCGCCGATGGCCCCCATGCTGGGAAATACCGAATCGCGGGCCAGAAGATCTACATCACCTGGGGCGATCACGAACTCGCGGAGAACATCATCCACCTCGTGCTCGCGCGCTTGCCGGGCGCGCCCGAGGGCAGCCGCGGCATCTCGCTCTTCGTGGTGCCCAAATATCACGTGAATGCCGATGGCAGCCTCGGTCCGCACAACGATCTGCGGCCCGTCAGCCTAGAGCACAAGCTCGGCATCAATGCCTCGCCCACTTGCGTGATGAGCTACGGCGATCATGGCGAATGTATCGGCGAGCTGGTGGGCGCCGAGAACCGCGGACTCGCGGCCATGTTCACGATGATGAACAACGCGCGAATCAATGTCGGCAACCAGGGCGTGCAGATGGGCGAGCGCGCGTTGCAGCAGGCGCTCCACTACGCGCGCGAGCGGGTCCAGTCGGCACGCGCCGGCTCGCCCGAGCGCGCGCCGGTCGCGATCATCGAGCACCCAGACGTTCGGCGGATGCTGCTGCGCATGAAGGCGCTGACCGAGGGCGCCCGCGCCCTGCTCTATTACACCGCCGGCCAGGTCGACAGGGGCACGCTGGGCGATGGTGCAGCGGCCGCGCGCGCGGAAGTGCTGGTACCGCTGCTCAAGGCTTGGGGGACCGACATCGGGGTCGAGGTCGCGAGCCTCGGCGTGCAGGTCCATGGCGGCATGGGGTTCATCGAGGAAACCGGGGCGGCTCAGCACTATCGCGATGCGCGCATTGCTCCGATCTACGAGGGCACCAATGGCATCCAGGCCGCGGATCTCGTCACGCGCAAGCTGGGCCTCGAGGATGGCGAGGCATTGCTCGGTCTGATCGCGGCGATCGTCACGGATAGCGGCGACCAGCCCGCGCTGTCAGCGCTCGCGATCGAGTGCCGGAAGGTGGCGGAATGGATGCGCACCGACGCCTCGCTCGACGACCGGCTCGCGGGCAGCGTCCCGTTTTGCACCATGATGGCCGTGGCGGTCGCCGGCTGGCAGCTTCTGCGCCAGCTTCGCTCGTTCGACGGCGTCGCACCGACCGCCAAGCACGCGAGTGTTCGCTTCTTCCTCGACCGGATCGTGCCCGAGGCGACGGGCCTGGTTGCAAGCGCAACCGCGGGCGCTGCCGCGTTCTACACGCTGACCGCCGACCAGCTGGCCGCGGCGTGACGCCTATTCGCGGGCGTAATCTTCATCGAAGCTGGCCTGAAGCCCCCGCAGGTTCTTCTGCGGCGGGAGGGGGCGACCGTGAACGCGCTCGATCGCGGGGGCAGGCGAGGCCTTGGGATCGATGACGCGCCAGATAATGCCGGCGGTATCGTCGCTCACGAGGAGAGCGCCATCGCTCGCCCAGGTCAGCCATGTTGGACGGCCGCGCGTGGTGCCATCGCCGGTCAGGAAACCGGTCAGCACCGGAACGGGCTTGCCCTGCGGATTGCCACGGGGATCGAAAGACACGAACACGACATCGTAGCCTGACTTCGGTTGGCGGTTCCAGGAGCCGTGCTGCGCGATGAACGCGCCCTGCTGGAAGCGGGCCCCGAGCCGCGAACCACCCTGCGCGAACACCAGCCCCAGCGGCGCGACATGGGGTCCGAGCGAGTATTCGGGCCGCCTTGTATATTCCATCAGGAATTGCGGCATCGGCGCCTCAACCCGCTCATCTATATTGCTTTTCCAGTACAGCCAAGGCCATCCGTACTGCACCCCGAGGGGCACGTTGGTGAGGTAGTCGGGAACGAGGTCGGACCCGAGCATGTCGCGCTCGTTCACCACCGTCCACATCTCGCCCGACCACGGGCTCCACGCCATGCCGTTCGCATTGCGCAGGCCGGCGCCGAAGACCCGCTGCGAACGGGTTTTGAGGTCATACTCCCAGATCAGCGCGCGACCCTCTTCCGCCTTCATGCCGCGTTCCCCGATGTTCGACGCCGATCCGACGGCGACATAGAGCTTGGACGAATCCGGGCTGAGCAGGAGATTGCGCATCCAGTGGTTGGGCCCGGGTGCGAGGTCCATGATCTTGGTTGGCTCGCCGGAGAACGCCGTGTCGCCCAGCTTGTATGGCCATGCCCAGACCGAATCGTGGTTGGCCACGAAAAGCACGTCATTCGCCCAGGCGAGGCCCGAGGGCGAAACGAACTGGCCGCCAAGGACCGCGCGTGTTTCCGCACGGCCATCGCCGTCGGCATCTCGCAGGAGCACGACCTGGTTCGACGACTTCACGCCGCTGCCGGCGCGCTTGAACAGGAAGTGCTGCACCTTGCCCTCGACCCAGCTGTGCTTTCCCGGCGCCTTCACCGGCGGGCCGCCGGTCAGCGAGACAAGTACGTCGCCGTTCGGCAAGGTCAGCATGGTTCGAGGGTGGTTCAGCCCCTCGGCAAAGCGCGACACGGCCAGTCCCGCGGCGGGCGTGGGCGCCTGGTTGGCCTTCCATCCCACCGGCTGGGCAATGCCAACCGTCGGGAAGAACTGCGGGTTGGGGTCGGCCAGCACGGGATCGGTGCCGACCAGGCTCGCCCAAGGCAGCTTGCCCTGTTGCGGCCGGGTAATCCACCAACCCGCCACCAGGGCGATCAGGACGAGGACGACAAGGCCGAGGCCGATCTTCTTGGCAATGCTCATGAAAGCCCACCTAGGCCGCGTGAACCCTTGCCGCAATGGCGTGCTGCGTTACATCGCACCGCACGATGTATGATTTCAGACCCGCACCCGGCGCCTCCAAACCCGATAGCTACGCCGACCTGCTCGCCGCCGCAGACGGGCTTACCGCGGGCGAGCGCGACACGGTCGCCAACATGGCCAACGTGGCCGCCCTGCTGTGGGAGTTCCTGCCCGACGTGAACTGGACCGGCTTCTACCGGGTGGTCGGCGGCGAACTGGTCCTCGGGCCATTCGCCGGACGACCCGCGTGTATCCGAATCGCCTTCGGCTCGGGGGTCTGCGGCGGGGCGGCGGCGCAAGCAAAGACGCAGCTGGTACCCGATGTGCACGCCTTCCCGGGCCACATCGCCTGCGACGCGCTGACGCTGTCCGAGCTGGTCGTTCCCGTGCTGCGTGACGGGAAAGTGGTGGCTGTCATCGACCTCGACAGCCCGATGCATGGGCGCTTCGACCAGGAGGACGCCAAGGGAATCGAGGCGCTTGCAAAGCTACTCGCCGACCGCATCTAGTCGCGCCGCGCAACTTTACCGGCGGCGAGGCGCTGCGCCGGGCCGGGCTCGTCCTGCGCGATGATCGTGATCGGCTTGCAGGTCAGGCGCTGGACCGGCCCGTCCAGTGTGAGGCCCGGCGGCACCTCTACCAGGCATGCACCACTTGGAGTAGTCACCCGGAATCCGCGGTCCCCGCTAGCCACGTTGAACTCGACCATCCCGTCATAGCCGCTCAGCGTCTCGCGTCCGGACGGGGTTGCGACGATCGGCAGCCCGGCCGCGATTGGCGCACCCGCCGTGTCGACGACCTCCACGATCACCGGGCGGAAATACATCGCGTCGATGTCGAGCAGCCCGATTCCGCGCGTCGGCACGCTGAGAATATGCTTGCTGGTCAGCACGACCGCATCCGCGGGCAATCTGGTGCCGTCCACGTCGATGTGTTGCGGAACCATCGGGCGCAGGTTCTGCACCAGAATCTGCCCGCGCGCATCGGTGGTTCCGATGAGGCGGTTCTCGAGCTTGACGGGGATGCCCCTCACCTTCCCCGCGCGCACCAGGGCATAGCCGTTGCTCGACTGGCCACGGGCATACACCGTCCCTCCGGTTACGATCAGCGAGCCGGTTGCGCCAACCTGCCCGGCAACCCGCCCTTCCGAGACGATCATTCCCCCGCTGACCGTTGCGAGGCGCCCTTCCTGGATCGCCGATGCAGTCAGGCGTGCGCGGCCGTCGATAATGGCGAGATTGCCCTGTGCGCGGAGCTTGCTGTTCTCGTAGTCGCTGTACTGGTAACCCATATTGGCAACCGTCTGGTCCCCGGTCTGCCCAGCGGACAAGCTGGCGGAGTGCCTGGCGCCGAACCGCAGCGTGACACCCGCGTTGACGTAGAACGAGCGCCGGTCGGCCACGCGCATCCCGCCATTAAGGCTGAAATTTAACCGCGAGCGGGACGAGTAGAACACGGTCGCGCTCAGAAACTGGTTTCTCACCCCCTCTCCGGGGAGGCGCGGACGGGCGAGCGGCTCCTGCCGCACAAAGGAGAGCTGGAGCGGAATATCGCGGCGCAGGTCGAACCCCAGATTGGCGTAAAACTGCTTGCGAGGCGGGCTGTCGCCGAGATGGCTGGCGACGTCACGATAATTTGACGTCGGCAGCGTGAACCCAGCCCGCCCGCTGATGCCTCGACCGAGCGATTCGACGGCGCCGATCACCATCGCGCCGGTCCCCGCCGCGTTTTCGCGGCTGGTTCGGAGCTCAAAACTCGCCAGCCCCACGTTTCCGAGAGTGAAATCGGCTCTTGAGCCGAAATTAAGCAAACCCGGGGTCGATTCCGCACTCGCTTCCAGGGTCAAAAACGGCGAAAGCCCCCGCCGATAGAAGGCGGAGGCTACAAGAGGCCCATAGGCGTCGTTTGGTGTCCCGTATCGTCGTCGAACGAAGCCGAAGTTCACGGCCATGGATTGCAGTCCCGGCCTCAACAATGTGTTGGACTGGTAGAAATCGACCGTCCTGACCACCTCACGGCCCAGCGAGTCCTTCAGGAGGACCGAAAGCGAACCTCGTCCGGGGTTGGAGGGAATGTTTCGAAGCGTGAACTCGCCTGGTTCGATCTTCCCCACCTGCAATCGGGTATCAGCCGTCAGGATATCGATCGACGTCGGTACCGCCACCGATCCACTGAAGGCTGGCATGGGATTGGTCACAAGGTCCGGGTTCTGGGCGAAATCGGAAGCTATCTGCACACCCGCGGCGCGCACCGGGCGCTGCGAGGACGGTCCGGCGCTGACGAAATCGCCGAGCGTTGCGACGGTCGTGCTTCCGGGCAGTCGCACCTGCACGAAGCTGTCCAGCCGCCGCGCCCGTACCGGCTCTCCCAGCCCCGTGGCCGCGACCTGCGCCGACGAGACCACAGCGAAGTTGCCCTTGGTGAGCGCCGCGCTGACGAGTCCCCCGCCCTGCGCTCCCTGCCGGTTGGCGGAAAAGTTGAGATCGTAGTCGATGCGAAGCGCGGCGATCGTGGTGCGTTGTGCCAGCTCGTAATCCCGGCTGGCGAAATCGCGATAGTTCGCCCCGTCGTTCTTGCGAAACAGCTTCACGACCACTCTCTGCCTCAACGCATCGTAACGCCAGTCGTAAAGCCTGAGGGCGCTGAGGGCGATCTTGCCGATTGCATCGGCTGGCACCGGAAGGCCCGCAGCCCGGGCGCCAACTGCATCGATCGTTGTGGTTGCGCCGTTACCCTGCACCTCGACCAGGCGCCGGTAGATCCGGCCGTCGATCTCGATTTCGGCAAGGACGCTCGCCCTGGCCGCGTTGGCGCGTACCGTGTCGGAAGTCGCTGTGTCGGGAAGGGCGAAAGGGTCGTCCTGAGCGTTCGCGGGGGTGCCGGAAAGGGCGGCTAGCCCCGCGGCGAACGCGAAGAGCCCGTCAACCGCACGCCGGGACGGGTACTGCATCGACCGTCTGGCCGTCGATCTGGGCGGTGATATGCACCTTCCCCAGCGCGCAGCCGTTTCCAAGCGGCCAGGCAATGCTCGATTCGCCGAATACATAACGGAGCGAGTTCCGCTCCACCTCGACGCTGCGACCATCCGCGCGCTTCACGTCGATCTGGACGATGCGCGCCGTGGCGCCGCCCTTGTTGACGAGCTCGAGATTGCTGTCGGTCAGGCGCCAGGCGAGCGCGGCCGGAGCGACGCGGTCGCGATCCACGAAGACCGGGATGGCGAAGCGAACCCGGGTCTGGGCGACACCGGGCCGTGCATTGGCGGGATCGGGCAGCTGGTCAACGACCAGCCTGTACCGCTTTTCACCCGGCGTGGCCGCGCCCTTGCGCAGCACGCGCACGAGCTGGACCTGGTCCGCCGGAATGGAAACGATCGAAGGAGTGACGAGCAGGTCACTGCTCGGCGTATAGACGTCTTCGCCATCCTTCTGGGACCACGCAAAGAGCCGGATCTGCACCGCCATCGGATTGCGGGTGCCGTTCTTCACCTGGACGGTCTCCGCGTTCTTCGCGGCGTCGACTTCGATGCGGAGCGGGGTCACTGACAGCGCGGTAAGAGCGGCCGCCTTGGCAGCAGCTGCAGCACCATCGTTGTCATCCTGTGCGACGACCGGCGACAACGACGTACACAAAAGCGCGAATGATCCGCCCAGCACCGCTGCCTTGCGCATGCAAAGGGTCGTAGCCGGACGGATCATTGCGGTCTCCAGATGGAATGTCGCTTACGGGGCGACAGTGAAGGTGATGAGGTCGCTGTAGGTACCGGCCGGCGGGTTCTGCGGCGCGAAGGTCAGCGTGTAGGGGATATCCGAATAGGTCGCGAGACCGGTTCCGGTGAACGGCACGTTGGTGAACGCACCACCGCCCGAGGTGAAGCTGTAAGGAATGGTGTTGCTGCCATCGACAAGCTGGAAGCCGTCAACGCCGCTCGCAGCCGTAACCTGCACAGCATAGCCGTTGGTGCACCAGATCTGCACATTGCCGCTCTGGGTAACGCCGGTGCGGATCGCGCTCATGTCGACGGTCACGTCGGGGCCGGCATTGAAGTCGCAAGCATTGGCGACGTTGGCATTGACCTGCAGATCGTAATCGGCAGCAAAGGCCGGTGCGCTGGCGAGAGCCGCAACGGCTGCGAGAAGAAACTTGGTGTTACGCATGGTCCTGATCCTTGACTGTTGGCTTGTGCCGCATCTGTCCATGCCAAAAACTTCTTTCAAAAAACCTAAAAGGTTACGAAGCTCGTGTCGTTTTGTTAGGTAAGAATGCCTAGACCGGAATGGTTAACCGCACGTAAACTTGAATGGATTGCGCGATTTATTTTGTGCGCGTCGCTGGCGGCATTAGAATGTAATCGTGACTGTCACGAGATCCTGAAACGGACCCGCAGCGACGAATCCCGTCGCACGGCCATAGGCCTGGAGGCTGATTTTCCCGTTCCCGGAAGCGGTCCGGGTCACGGTTTGCGCTGCGGTCCAGCCCCAACGACGGGTACGTGCCGCATCACTGTAAATCTCGTAATTGAGGTAGGCGCCGAAACCGGGGCCGGTACGAATCATGCGCCGCTGGCCGTTGAAATTCTGCCCATCGTCCATGGCAAGCGTGAAAGTCGTGCCGGGGGTACATTCCACGGCGACCAGCGATTGCGCGGTGGCGTCGGGAAAAAGAAAGGCAACCGGCCCGAACATCAGCGGCTGAAGGCCCAGGCTGCAGCCGCGAACGACGGTGCCGCCGACCTGAAGGGTGGTCTTGCCATGAACGACCGAGGGCACCGCCGCCAGAAGCGTCGCAGCAGCGATCGTCGCGCCCTTCCGCACGCTGTTGATGGTCCGCGAAGCTCTCATGGCTATCGCGCGGCCTAAAGGAAAACCCTTACTGCCCCTTTAAACGGTTCAGCCCTGTCAAAGAGATCAGATGTCCCCGCCGGTCAGGCGCTGGCAGATGAGGTCGAGCTGATCGAGCGTCCGGTAGCGGATGGTGACGGCGCCCTGTTGCGGCGATTTCTCGATAACGATCCGCACCGGCATGCCGAGAAAATCCTCCAGATGGCTCTGCACCGCCTCGAGATCGGCATTCCCGCCGGCGGCGGCCGGTGCCCGCTCCGCCGATTCGCCTGTCTTCGCTTCCCGGCGAGCCAGCTTCTCGACGTCGCGGACCGACAGCCGTTCGTCCGCCGCGCGGCGAGCAAGCGCTGAGGCCTCGGCATGGCCGATCAGTGCCCGCGCATGACCCATGGAAAGGCTGCCCGCACTCACCAGCCCGAGCACGTCGTCGGGGAGCTCGAGCAGCCGCTGTATGTTCGCCACATGGCTGCGCGACTTGTCGACCATCGTCGCGATTTCGGCCTGCGTCATCCCCTGGGCTTCGGCCAGCGATCGATAGGCCCGCGCCTCTTCCACCGGGTTCAGATCCTCGCGCTGGAGATTCTCGATCAATGCGAGCGCGATGATGTCCCGCTCCTCCAGCTCGCGCACCAGAGCCGGTATTTCGTGCAGCCGCGCCCTCTGCGCCGCCCGCCACCGGCGCTCCCCGGCAACAAGACGGAATCGACCCCCCGAAAGGGGTGTGACGATAATCGGCTGGATCACCCCCCGCGCGCGTATCGAGGCTGCGAGCTCGTCGAGCGCACTCTCGTCGAAATGGGTGCGGGGCTGTCCCGGAAGCGGCTCTATCGACGAAACTGGAAGCGATTTCAGTGTATTATCAGTTTGAGATACGCTGGTGGTGGCTGGTTCTTCGCCCAGCACCATCTTGGGGTTGAGGCGGATGATCGGTTCGTCACGCCGGATCTCGCCCATCAGCGCCCCGAGCCCGCGACCGAGCTTCTTGCGCTGCTGCGCGCCCGTAGCGGGACTGTCGGTGGTGTCGCTCATGCGGCCTTCCTCTCTTCCGGCAGCCTGCCGATCAACTCACGCGCGAGCGCGATGTAGGCGCGGCTGCCCGCGCATTGGTGGTCGTAAATGAGGGCCGGCAAGCCATGGCTGGGCGCCTCGGAAAGGCGGACATTGCGCGGGATGACCGATTCGAACACTAGCTGACCGAGGCAATCGCGGACGTCTTCCGAAACCTGGTCGGTAAGCCTATTGCGGCGATCGAACATGGTAAGCACGACGCCGACGATGCCCAGATTCGGGTTGAAGCGCTGCTGCACCCGCTCGACGGTCTGGAGAAGCTGCGAAAGCCCTTCAAGAGCGAAAAACTCGCACTGCAACGGCACCATCAAGGTATCAGCGGCCGCCAGCGCATTCAGCGTCAACAGACCGAGCGAGGGGGGGCAGTCGATGAAACAAACGTCATATTTCTGCGCATCACGGCCCCGTGCAAAGGCATCCCGAAGGCGGTTGCTGCGTTCGTTCAGGCCAACGAGTTCAACTTCAGCGCCCGACAAATCCTGCGTCGCCGGAATAATGTCGAGATTTGGAATGTTCGTTGCCCGCACGCATTTGGAAATGTCCGCAGCCTCGATCAACAGATCATAGGTCGACATATCCCTGTCGCCGTGTCCGATCCCCAATCCAGTCGATGCATTGCCCTGAGGGTCAAGATCGACCACCAGCGTGCGCCACCCGGTGGCTGCCATTGCAGTGGCGATGTTGATCGCGGTGGTCGTTTTCCCGACCCCACCTTTCTGATTTGCGATTGCGATCGTGATCATCGATCAACCCTAACCTGACCATGCCCGACGATCACCCCGGCGTCGGGATCGCTCAATGATTGTTCCACGTGAAACATCCCTTGCAGCTCGATGGGCAATTCTGTGACCTCCTGCGCCGCCGTACGGCCCTTGGGCAACACCCATGCGGTTGTCGGTGTGGAAAAACGCGACGACAAGCTGAGCAAACGTGGCATCGGCGCGAAGGCTCGAGCGGTTATTATGTCGGCCTTTATCGACCGGACCTGCGTCAGATTCCGTCCCTCGACGGATACGTTTCCGCACCCCAATGCACCGGCAGCGCGTTCAAGCCATTCGATCCGCAAGCGACGCGATTCGATGAGGGTTACCCGCCAATCGGGGCGGATGATCGCCAACACCAGTCCAGGAAGGCCGGCGCCAGATCCGAGATCGAGAAGGATCGGGTCGGCCCCAATCCCCCCAACATGATCCACCACCTGGACCGAATCGACGAAGTGGCGGGCCCACAGATGATCAAGCGTCGATGCGGCCACGAGATTCTGACGGGTCGCCTCCTCCCGCAACATCGCGTCGAAGTCGCAGAGCTTCCAATAGGCCCGCTGGTCGCAGCGTCGCCGTACCAGTTCGTGAGCGGTTTTTTCCTCCAACGTCACGCCGCCTTGCGGCTATGTACGAGGATTGCGGAGAGCGCCGCCGGCGTGATCCCGCGGACCAGGCTCGCGTCGCCCAGTGTCATCGGCCTTGCTGCCTCGAGCCTCTCCACCATCTCGTTCGAAAGTCCGGGAACGTCCCGGTATTCCAAGCCGTCGGGCAGACCTTGCGATCTTGCCGCGCGCAATTCCTTAAGTTCGCGCTCCTGACGCAGGAGATAGGGGGCGTAACGAAGTTCTTCGGCGATCTCCTCAACGATCTCCTGATCGAAATTGCGTCCCGATCCCAATGAAATGGAATCGACCGCGCTATCACGCGTCGCGAGCCCCTCCTCCCGCACGGCAGCGCGCTGCTCCTGCCGCTTCAAAAATGCCTCACGCCGCTCGGGTCGGACGCACCCTGCATCTATACCGAGTCCCGTAAGCCGGGTCTCCGCATTCGACGCCCGGAGCTGAAGCCGATATTCAGCCCGCGAGGTGAGCATCCGATAGGGCTCCGTGACCCCCTGCAGTGTAAGGTCGTCGATCATCACCGACAGATAGCTGTTTCCGCGATCCAGTGGCGGCGGCTCCGAACCATACACGGAGCTGGCCGCGGCCAGCCCCGCAACCACCCCCTGCGCGGCTGCCTCCTCATACCCTGTCGTGCCGTTGATCTGTCCCGCGCAGTGGAGGCCGGGAATTGCCCTCACCTGCAGGCCGCTATCGAGCGCACGCGGGTCAATGTGGTCGTATTCGACCGCATAACCGGGTGCAATCATGTCTACCTGCTCCAATCCCTCCATGCTTCGCAGCATCGCCAGCTGCACCTCCACGGGCAATGATGTGCTGATGCCGTTCGGATAGATCGTCGGATCATCCAGCCCTTCCGGCTCGAGAAAAACCTGGTGGCCGTCGCGATCCGCAAACCGATGGATCTTGTCCTCGATCGACGGGCAATAGCGCGGCCCCCCCGAAGAAATAGCGCCCGAAAAGAGCGGAGACCGAGCAAGGTTGTCACGAATGAGATCGTGCGCGCGCGCATTCGTACGAGTGATCGCGCAGAAAAGCTGGGGCAGGCGCCTGCAGCGGGTCATGGCGGACATCGTCCAGACCTCGTCGTCGCTAGGCTGGCGCTCCAGCCTCGCCCAATCAATAGACCGGCCATCCAGCCGTGGCGGGGTGCCGGTCTTCAGGCGGTCCATTGGCAGTTCGAAGGCCCGCAACTGCTCGGCCAGTCGACGGGCGGCTGGCTCGCTGGTCCTACCCCCTTCCACCCGTTCCTCACCCCAGAAAAGCACTCCACCCAGGAACGTCCCGGTACAGAGGATCACCCGTGGCGCTGAAAGGCGCGCGCCGTCAGCCAGTTCGATGCCCGCGACTTTTCCGCCTGCCAGCACAAGCGCGGCAACCTCACCCTCCACGATCGCCAGATTTTCCAGTTCAGCGAGCTGACGCTGCACACTGGCGCGAAAACGCCGTCGATCCGCCTGAATCCGCGGTCCCCATACAGCGCTGCCCTTCGACCGGTTCAGCATCCGATAGTGAATCGCGGCATCGTCGGCGGCGCGCCCGATGATACCGTCGAGAGCGTCGACCTCGCGGACCAGATGACCCTTGCCCAGACCTCCGATGGCCGGATTGCAGCTCATTGCGCCAACCGTCGCTCGGTCGAACGTCACGAGAGCGGTGCTGCACCCCATCCGCGCGCATGCGGCGGCTGCCTCGACCCCGGCGTGCCCGCCGCCGATAACGACGATATCGAATTGTGTCATGGCGGCTCGCTAGCGTTTGACACCCAAATGTTCCACGTGAAACATTACTTCCCGATGCAGAAGCGTGCGAAAACCGCGTCAAGCATCTCCTCGACCCCGGCACGCCCGACCAGCCGATCCAACGCTATGCGCGCGAGCCGGAGATCTTCCGATACCAGGAGCAAATCGAGATGCCCATCGCCCAACAGTGCTGAATGCGCCTGATGCAGCAGCTCCGCCTGCCGAGTATTGACCGCGAGTGCTGACGCCTTCGGAAGCATCTCGCGTCCTCGCTTGGACAAATCAGCCAACAGTGCGGTGATACCCTCTCCCGAAACAGCCGACACGACGTGGTCCGGCGCGGTCTTGGTTGGCGCGAGCGGGTCGTCCACGCGCGGTTGCACCTCCAGGGCTCCGCCTGGGCCGGACCCTTCGTTCCCAAGCCACAGGACGATGTCGGCATTCGCAATCTCACCATGCGCCTTGGCTATCCCCACAGCCTCAATCGCCTCTGCCCCTTCGGCGCGAAGGCCAGCGGTGTCGACAAGCACGAGAGGCACACCAGAAATCGCAACCGGTCGCTCCAGGACATCGCGTGTGGTGCCCTTGATCGGAGTGACGATCGCCGCCTCATTTCCCAGTAAAGCATTGAACAGACTTGATTTACCGGCGTTTGGCGGGCCAGCTATCACGACCCTTACCCCATCGCGCAGTCGTTCCGTGCGGGGAGCCGACAGGAGCGCGGCTATTTCATCGGCCAGTGCCTTGCGATCCTGCCCAAACCGTTCAGGGAGAACGTCGGCGTCATCCTCGTCCGAAAAATCGAGTGCTGCTTCAACCAGCGCGGAAAGCTCCAGCACCCGGTCTCGCCACTCGTGAACGCGCCGCGACAAAGCGCCGCCCGCCTGGTTCTGCGCTAGCCTGCGCTGGAGTTCGGTCTCCGCCGCCAGAAGGTCACCCAGCGCCTCCGCCTGGGCAAGATCGATCCGGCCGTTTGCGAATGCGCGCCGTGTGAATTCTCCCGGCTCCGCGGGCCGCAGACCGACAGAGCGATCCAGCGCCTTCAGCACTGCGGCGACCACTGCCCTTCCACCATGGCAATGAAGTTCGCCGCAGTCCTCTCCGGTTGCGCTGGCCGGACCGGGAAACCACAGCACCAGTGCCTCGTCGAGGACCAAGCCATCTTCGTCGCGAAGCGTCCGCACCGACGCCATCCGCGCCGCGGGGAGCGAGCCTGTCATGCGTGTCAACACACGGGCGACAAGTGGGCCGCTGAGGCGGATGATGGCTATCGCGGCAGGCGGCGCGCCACTCGAAAGAGCGAAAATGGTATCGGTCACTGCGACGCGATAGTCCCCAAGGCGTCAGTCGTCGCCCTTGTCGCGCCGCGAGGCGGCGGTCGCACCTTCCATGAAGCTCTGGAACAGCTTGAACCCGGCCTGCCCCATCGGGGCAAGCTGGCGGGCATATTCCTGCAGCTTGTCCGTATCGGATACGCCAGCCATGGCCTTGGACATCATGTCGACATAGACTGCATTCGCCTTGCCCACATCGGGCAACCCCATGAAGCTGCGCGCCTCTTCCGGCGTGCAATCGATTTCGATATTCACCTTCATCGGGCGCTCCTCGCGTTGCTCCGTTCGGGTCTGTCACAGCGATTTGGCAAAGTCCATCACGGGCACGTATGCCAGCTGCCGAACGAGGAGGGGATTGGCGATGAGCGCAACAAAGGGTCTCGCCCACTGGCATCGGATCATCGAGAGTGGGAGCATCCCGAGTGACCTTGCGGCGATCATCCGCGAGGATGCCGTGTTCCACTCCCCGTTGTCCGCACGCCGCAGCGCGGTCGCGCGCTGGTGGTGGAATATCTCGCGGCAGCGGGCCAGACGCTGGGCAATCCCAGCTTTCGCTATGTCCGTGAGCTGGTGGACGGAAACGACGCGCTGCTCGAGTTCGAGACCGAGATGGACGGCATCCACGTCAACGGCGTCGATATCATTCACTTCGACGACCAGCGAATCATCCAGGATTTCAAAGTGATGGTGCGACCACTGAAGGCGGTGAACAAGGTGTGGGAGATGATGGCCGCGCAGTTGGGAAAGACCAAGGGCTAGGATTTCAGCGCCTCGCGGAGAAGCGCCAGTCGCTCGTCGACGGGCGCAAGCGGCAACGTAGTCATCTTATAACCATAACGGCGCCAGGCTGCGGTGACGGCCTCATCGCTGGCGACGGCGCCGGCCCAGTCCTGGATGCGCTCCGAATCCTGCCGGTAGATGTCGCGCCACGCCGGGGCGCGGAAGATCGGCCCAATATAGCGGACGTTACGGCAGGCGGTGTCGATTGCCCCCGGAATGGGTAGGCCCGACACATCGAGAAAGCCGACCACGTCAGGAAGGCCGCGGTCGAAGATAACCGGACCCCGCCTCCCTTCCATGAGCTCGTACTCGCGCAGATGCGCATCGAGCATTGCCTCGGCGAAAGCGAGCGGATCCGTCTCGCGAAGCTTCATGCCTCCCGGCGCCTGCAGCAAGGTGCGGGCAACCTCGCGCGAAGTCGCAAACCCCGCGCGTGCCGCAGCCTCCAGTAGCGTGGTCTTGCCCGCCCCCGGCGCGCCGGTCAGAACCGCGTGCCGGGCTGCGGACCGTTCCACCCTATTGGTTCATCGTCGCGAAGAAGTCCTCGTTGGTCTTGGAATCCTTCATCTTATCGAGGAGAAACTCCATCGCGTCGACGGTGCCCATCTGCATGAGTATGCGGCGCAGCACCCACATCTTGGTGAGCTTGTCCTTCTCGACCAGCAGCTCTTCCTTGCGGGTGCCGCTCTTGCCCACGTCGAGCGCGGGGAAGATACGCTTGTCGGCGACCTTGCGGTCGAGAACGATTTCCGAGTTGCCGGTGCCCTTGAACTCTTCGAAGATGACCTCGTCCATGCGGCTACCCGTGTCGATCAGCGCAGTGGCGATGATCGAGAGCGAACCGCCTTCCTCGATATTGCGCGCGGCACCGAAGAAGCGCTTCGGGCGCTGGAGCGCGTTCGCGTCGACACCGCCGGTCAGCACCTTGCCCGAGCTCGGCACCACGGTGTTGTAGGCCCGGCCCAGACGGGTAATCGAATCGAGAAGGATGACGACGTCCTTCTTGTGCTCGACCAAGCGCTTGGCCTTCTCGATCACCATCTCGGCGACCTGGACGTGGCGGGTCGCGGGCTCGTCGAAGGTCGATGAGATCACCTCGCCCTTCACGCTGCGCTGCATGTCGGTGACTTCCTCGGGACGTTCGTCGACGAGGAGCACGATCAGGAAAACCTCGGGGTGATTGTCGGTGATCGCCTTGGCGATGTTCTGGAGCAGCACGGTCTTGCCGGTGCGCGGCGGCGCGACGATCAGCGCGCGCTGGCCCTTGCCCTGCGGCGAGATGATGTCGATCACCCGGGCGCTCTTGTCCTTGACTGTTGGGTCCAGCGTGTCGAGCGTCAGCTTCTGATCCGGGTAAAGCGGCGTGAGATTGTCGAAGTTGGTCCGGTGGCGCACCGCGTCGGGATCGTCGAAATTGACGCTGGTGAGGCCGGTGAGCGCAAAATAGCGCTCGCCATCCTTAGGTGCGCGGATTTCGCCTTCGACCGTGTCGCCGGTGCGCAGACCCCAGCGGCGGACTTGGTTGGGGCTGACGTAGATATCGTCCGGGCCGGCGAGATAGTTTGCTTCCGGGCTCCGCAGGAAGCCAAAGCCGTCCTGCAGCACCTCGATGGTGCCGACGCCCATGATCTTGTCGTCGTATTCCTCGTCCTCGGCGAGTTCGCGCAGGATGCAGAACATGAGGTCCTGCCGCCGCATGGTGCTGGCGCCTTCGACGCCGAGGTCCTCCGCCATCGCGACCAGCTCGGCCGGGGTTTTCTGTTTCAGTTCGCGCAGATGCATCGGATGTGTCCGTGTCCTGGAAGGGGCCGGCAGGTCGCCGAAAAAGGTCTTGGGGCTTGGAGAAAGCAGACCTGGCACCGCACTGGAAGTGCGGTGCCTTACACCGAAAGTGTGGGTGTCAGATAATTCGCCCCCGCCGCAGCGTCAATCGCGCGATGGGGCGGCCGCTCAAAAAGGCTTGATGACCACCAGCACGACGATGAGAATCATAAGGATCGCAGGGAGTTCGCCCCACATCCGCAGCTGCCGCTCGCTCAGGGGCCGTGCTCCGCGAGCCATTTTCTTCGACTGCGCGGCCAGATAGCCGTGGAAACCGCTCATCGCGACCCCCAGCGTGAGCTTGGCGTGAAACCAGCCCTGGTCCCAGGCGCCAATGGCGGTGGCCAAGGCCAGTCCGAGCACCCAGACCACCACGATGCTAGGAGTAAGGATGATTCCGCGCAGCTTGCCCATTCGGTCCGCCCACAGGGCTTCCTCCGGAGAGCCGGGCGCGGCGGACACGCAATACAGCATCTGGCGAGGAAGGACGAAAAGGCCCGCCATCCAGAACACCATGAAGATGATGTGGCCGGCCTTGAGCCAGGGATAGATCGTGGCGAGAGTCGCTTGCATTCGCCTGTCCTAACCGCCCGAGACCCCGCCGTCAGCCCCGCCAGTCACGAACCGTGGCGATAAGGTTTTCCACATGCGCGATGGGGGTGAACTGGGAAATCCCGTGGCCCAGATTGAAGATATGCGGACGGCCCGAAAACGCCTCCAGAATCGCGCGACTCCGCGCTTCCAGTGCCTCACCACCGGCGAGGAGCAGCATCGGATCGAGATTGCCCTGGACTGGCATCCCGTCGGGCATCGCCCGCGCTGCCCACAGCGGATCGACGGTTTCGTCCACACCCACGGCGTCGACTCCGGTCTCGCGGGCATAGGCGGCGAGCTTCTCGCCCGCGCCCTTGGGAAAGCCGATCACCGGCACGCCCGGTCGCGCCGCGTGCAGAGCCGAAGCGATACGTCCATTGGGCGCGATGACCCAGCGCTCGAACTGGTCGGGGGCGAGGCTGCCGGCCCAGCTGTCGAAGAGCTGCACGGCTTCCACCCCGGCATCGATCTGGCCGATGATATACTCGACGGTCGCCCGCTCGATCGCATCGATCAGCGATCCGAATGCCACGGGATCGCGATAGGCAAGCTCGCGCGCCTGGTGATGATCCTTGGAGCCCTGTCCGGCCACCATGTAGGTCGCCACCGTCCAGGGCGAGCCGGCAAAGCCCAGCATGGTCACGCCGTCCGGCAGCGCAGCGCAGGTCAGCCGGACGGTCTCGTAGATCGGATCGAGCCGCTGCGGCATGGCCTCGAGGCCCTGCCATACCCCGTCGGGCAGCGGTGGCGCGAGACGCGGCCCTTCCCCCGTCTCGAACCAGAGCTCCTGTCCGATAGCGTGCGGAATGACGAGAATGTCGGAGAACAGGATCGCTCCATCGAAACCGAACCGCCGGATCGGCTGGAGCGTGATCTCGCTGGCCAGCCCCGGGTCGTAGGCCATCGCGAGAAAACCCCCAGCCGCGGCGCGTAGCTCGCGATATTCGGGCAGGTACCGCCCCGCCTGGCGCATGAGCCATAGCGGAACCCGATCGCTCCGCTTGCCGTTCAACACGTCGAGAAGCAGACCAGGCATTCGTCTCGCGTCCTAAAAAAACCAAGATTCTAATTGGATGAAGGAGTCTGTTGGCCCTGTGGATAGCGGGGACGGCCTGGCCCTGCCCGATTTCTCCGGCTTTGGCCAGCATGGCGACCGGGTGGCGAATCGCGGCATTGCCTGAGTCGAGTCAAAGTTTTCCCGCCTATCCCCAGCCTGTCGAGAAGTTAGCGCACCACCCAACAGACTGGATGGCGAAATGGCCGGTAGCGGGGAGCGAATCCTCTCCCGTGCTTGTCGCCAGCGCCATCCCGTGATTTATGCCGGGGCTTCTCCACAAGCGGAACCTTTGCCCTTGCAGCGTCTCCACCTCCACCTCGTGTCCGATTCCACCGGGGAAACGCTGGAGATGATTGCCAAGGCTGCGCTGGCGCAGTTCGAGAACGCCGAGGTGGTGCGCCATTTCTGGCCGATGGTGCGCTCGCGCCAACACCTCGACCGGATCGTGCCCGAGCTGACGGCGCATCCGGGCCTCGTGCTCTACACGCTCGTCAATGTGGAGACGCGTACCAGGCTGGAGGAGCACTGCGCCCACCTCTCGCTGCCAGCCGTGCCGGTCCTCGACCAGGTGACCGAGGCGCTGGAGGCAGCGCTGGGGCAGGAGGCGCATGGCCGACCGGGCCGCCAGCACCTGATGGACGAGGCCTATTTCAGCCGCGTCGATGCGATCCAGTTCACCATCGCGCATGACGACGGGATCGGGCAGGAAGACTGGGAAGAAGCCGACATCGTCCTCGCCGGCGTGTCACGCTCCTCCAAGACGCCAACCAGCATCTATCTCGCCAACCGGGGTTACAAGGTCGCCAATATCCCGCTGGTGGTCGAAAGCCCGCCGCCCGAGGCGTTGTTCCGGCTGCGCAATCCCCTGGTCGTCGGCCTCACCAATTCACCCGAGCGCCTGGTGCAAATCCGCCGCAACCGGTTGCTGACGCTCAACGAGACGACGCGGACCGATTATATCGATGCCGAGCGCGTGAAGGCCGAGGTCGCCTTCGCACGGCGTCTTTTCGCCGACCGCGGCTGGCCGGTGATCGATGTCACCCGCCGCTCGATCGAAGAGACTGCGGCTGCGGTGATACGCCTCCTCGGCGAACGCCAGCGCGGCGGCGAGGCGGGTGAGTTCGAAGGGGTGAAGGCGATATGACGCTGGCGCGCGAGACCATCGTGCTGGCTTCGGCCAGCGCATCGCGCCGGGCGATGCTGACGGCGGCGGGTGTCGCCATCGACATCGTTCCGGCGGGCATCGACGAACGCGCGCTCGAGGCCGAGATGGCCGACGGCGATCCCGCGGAGGTCGCGCAGGCGCTGGCGGCGGCAAAGGCCGCCTCGGTGTCCGGCTCGCAGCCGGATCGCTGGGTGCTGGGGAGCGATTCGCTGGTGGAGGTCGCGGGCCGACGCTTCGACAAGCCGCGCAACCGCGGGGAGGCGGCTGATCACCTGCGCTTCTTCTCGGGCAAGACGATGACCTTGCACAGTGCGGCCGCTCTCGCCCGCGACGGACGTATCGAGTGGGTCGAGGGCGATTTCGCGAGGCTCGCGGTTCGTGAGCTCTCTGCGGATTTCATCGGCGCCTATCTCGACGCCGAATGGCCGACAGTGATGGGCTGTGTCGGCGTGTTCCGGCTCGAGGGGCCGGGCGTGCAATTGTTCGAGCGCGTGATCGGTGACCAGTTCACCATCCTCGGAATGCCGCTGTTCCCGGTTCTCGATGCCTTGCGCGAGCGCGAGATCCTGCTCCCATGACGCGGCTCTATGCGGAGGTGATCGGCGACCCGATCGCGCAGTCTAAATCGCCGGCAATTCACGGCTTCTGGCTCGAAAAGCTCGGGCTTGAGGCCGATTATCGCGCGAATCATATCACGGCAGGGCAACTGGAAGACTACCTCGAGTCCCGCCGAGCCGACCCCGCCTGGTGCGGCTGCAACGTGACCATGCCGCACAAGCAGGCGGTGCTTCGGCACCTGGCCTCGACCGGCGAACCGGCGCGAAGGATCGGTGCCGTCAACACGATCTGCCCGACGTCCGACCACACCCTCACGGGCTACAACACCGACGCGGGGGGCTTCCTCGAACCTCTCCGGGGTGTGCTCGCGGAGCAGCATTACTTCCGCATGGCGCGCATTATGGGAACCGGGGGCGCCGCGCGGGCCATCGTTTCCGCTCTTGCGCGCGAGGATTTCACGCTCGTTCTCGCCGGGCGCGACCCCGCCAAGGCGCGGGTGCTGCTCGACGAGCTGGCGCCGGGCGGCGAACACCACGCCATCGCCCTCGCGCATTTCTCGGAGCGGACCGATTTCGCTTTCGACGATCGCGAGGGATGCCTCGATCTTGTGGTCAACGCATCGCCGCTCGGAATGCGGGGCCAGCCGCCGCTGGCGTTCGACTGGAGCCACGCACCGCCCGGCAGCATCGTCTACGACATCGTCACCGATCCGCTGGAAACCCCATTCCTCGTGGCCGCGCGCGAGGCCGGTTTCAGGACCATCGACGGCCTCGCCATGCTGATTGGCCAGGCCGCACTCGCCTTCGAGATGTTTTTCGGCCAGCCCGCCCCGCGCGAGCACGATGCCGCGCTGCGGGCAATGCTGGGGCAGTGACACGCCCCTTCATCCTTGGCCTCACCGGTTCGATCGGCATGGGCAAGTCGGCCGTGGCGGCAATGTTCGAGAGCGCCGGCGTGCCCGTCTTCGACGCCGATGCCGAGGTCCGCTTGTTGCAGGGCCCGCACGGGGAGCTGATTTCCGCGATCGAAGCAGCCTTCCCGGGCTCGACCAATGCGCAGGGCGTCGACCGGGAGGCGCTGGGGGCGCAGGTCTTCGGTAACCCCGAGGCTCTCGCGCGTCTCGAGGCGATCGTCCATCCGGCTGTCGCGCGGCGCCGCACAGCATTTCTCGCCGACCACGCGTCGGCCCCGCTGGTGGTCTTCGACATCCCGCTGCTTTTCGAAAAGGGCGGGCACGCGTCGGTTGACGCTATCGCGGTGGTATCGGCCCCGGCGGAGGTCCAGCGCGCGCGGGTACTGGCCCGACCGGGCATGACACAGGAGAAATTCGAGCGGATCCTCGCCCTGCAGGTGCCTGACGCGGAGAAACGCGCAAGGGCCGACCACCTCATCGACACCGGCACCGCGCTCGAGGAAACACGCGGCGAGGTCCGCGCCCTGATCCGCCAATTGACCACGCGATAGGCAGTTTTCGGCACTTGCGCCGCATCGGGAAGCGGCGCACATATGATCGGCAATGCGCGAAATCGTGTTCGATACCGAAACCACCGGCCTCGACCCGCGGACGGGCGACCGGATGGTCGAAATCGGCTGTGTCGAGCTTGTCAACATGGTCCCCACGGGGCAGACTTTCCACGCCTATTTCAATCCGGAGCGCG
Source organism: Pseudomonadota bacterium (assembly GCA_021794525.1). GTDB lineage: Bacteria > Pseudomonadota > Alphaproteobacteria > Sphingomonadales > Sphingomonadaceae > Qipengyuania. The sequence continues at coordinate 20,882 of JAJYQP010000103.1, forward strand.
ATATGCCCGTCGGCGCCGAACAGGTGCACGGCCTTTCAGCGGCGTTCCTCTCCGACAAGCCGCTGTTCCGCGACACCGCGGCCGCGCTGCTGGAGTTCCTCGGCGATTCTCCGCTGGTGGCGCATAATGCGGGGTTCGATTTCTCTTTCCTCAATGCCGAGCTAGGGCTCTGCTCTCTCGATCCGGTGTGCACTTCGCGGATGGTGGATACGGTCGCCATAGCGAAGAAGCGGCATCCGGGCGGGAAACTGTCGCTCGACGCATTGTGCAGCCGCTACGGCATCGATCGCAGCCACCGGGTCAAGCACGGCGCGCTGCTGGATGCGGAGCTGCTGGCGCAGGTCTATATCGAGCTGCGCGGTGGGCGGCAGATCGGGCTCGGGCTGGCGGTGGATGCGGCGGTGGACCGGGTCGAGACGCTGTCCGAGCCGCGCCGCGCGATCGCTGCGACCGGAACGTTTCGCGCCCCGCGTCCGCATGCTGCCAGCGAGGCGGAACTGGCCCGCCATGCCGGCTTCGTCGCCAGGATCAAGGATGCGCTGTGGGGCACCGGATCGGCGACCGCGCATTGATCACCGGGTCCACCGGTCCGCGGGTCGCGCGGGGTCGGAACAACAACAGTACAGGAGAACAGCCGCTCATGGATATTCGCGTCTCGGGACACCAGATCGACACCGGCGAAGCGCTGCAGACCTATGTCGCCGACCGGCTCAACGCGATGGTCGAGAAATATTTCAGCCGCGCGCTGTCCTCGCAGGTTACCTTCGGCAAGGGCGCACACGGGGCCTTCACCAGCGACATCGTCACCCACGTCAACCGCGGGCTGATCCTCAAGAGCCACGGCGATGCGCAGGATCCCCATCTCTCCTTCGACCAGGCAGCCGAAAAGCTCGACAAGCAATTGCGGCGCTACAAGCGGCGGGTGCAGGACCGGCACGAACAGGCTGCCCATTCGCTGGCCGAAGAGGAAGCGGCCTATCGCGTCTTCGCCGCGCCCGCCCCCACTTCGAACGGGGCTGCCGAGGATGCGGATGACGATGCGGGCGTCGACGCGCCGCCCATCATTGCCGAGACCACCGCCGACATACCCGAGGCGAGCGTCGCGGATGCGGTGATGATGCTCGACCTGCGCGATACGGGCGCGCTGCTTTTCAAGAACGCAGGCACCGGCGCGCATAACATGGTCTATCGCAGGCGCGACGGGTCGATCGGCTGGGTTGAGCCGCGCTGACCGGACGAGGAAGGGGGCGATGTCGGTTGCCGGCGCGGAGCTGCATTACCGCGCGCTGGAGCGGCTCTACGCCTCCGCTCCTGTCAACAGTCTGTTCGCCTCCAGGCTCGAGATCCTTGACGAAGGTGTGTCGCGCATCAATTTCGATGTGACGCCGACTATCTATCACGCGGCGGGCGCTGCCCATGGCACGATCTACTTCAAGATGCTCGACGATGCCGCCTTCTATGCCGCCAATTCACTGGCCACGGACCGTTTTCTTCTGACCACCTCGTTCAACCTGCACTTCACCAAGCCGGTGCGCGAGGGGCGGGTTGTCGCTGAAGGACGCTGGATATCGGGGCGCAAGCGGGTGTTCGTCGCCGAAGCGCGGCTGGTGGATGTGGAGGGCGAGGAGATCGGGCGGGGCACCGGAACCTTCATGCGCAGCCGCATCGCGCTCTCGGGGCTGCCCGGCTATTCGGCCGATGCGCGCTGAAAGTGGAGCGCCTGCCTGCCCATCTCGAGGTCTCTGCCCTGCTCCGAGCTGTCGAATCGGCCGGAGGCTTCGCGACGGTTCTGGCCAGGGGTGAGCGCGATGCCGGCAGCATAGCGATATTAACTATCACACGGGGCAAACACGCGCGATTGTGGGAGCGGATGCCACAGCTCGACGGGAGCCGTCCTTTCGAAGCAACCCGCTACGAAGAACCTGGAAAAACACAAGAATTTTCGGAATACCTGTCAAGGCGGCGCGTGCGGGACCCGGATTTGTGGCTGATCGAACTGGATATCGCGGATCCGGAACGGTTCATCGCAGAACTGCCCCGTTAACTTGACCCGGTTGCAGATGTGACTATCGGGCCGCGCCGAACGGAAGCGCAGGCGGCCGGGGCGACGTGAGGTCGGCCCGCTAGCGCGCAGACGGGGATCGGCCGGCGGGCCGTCATCGATCGGAACAGACACGCCAACCGCGTGCCCGGTCACAGCCCGCGCCAGGTGCGATCACCGCATATGTCCAGTTTTCGATGATCCGTATGAATGCATCCGCCGGCGTGGCGGCTTTTGCCGTTGCCCTGGTTTCGGTGTTGGCGCCCGTGGAGAGCACCAACGCCATCGCGCGGGAAAGCGCGCCCGCGACCGACAGTGTATCGCACACCCAATCTCCCGCGGAAGAGATCGTTCCGCATTTCGTCTCGCGCGAAGTCGTGCAGACCGTGCCCGAGGTGACCTCCGAACAGGCGGATGCTGATGTGAACCGGTCGAGCCTGGCCGCGATGGTCGACAGCATGCCCGACGACGCACCGCTCGATGCGCAGCTCCAGTGTCTTGCCGGCGCGATCTATTTCGAAGCGCGCGGCGAACCGCTGACCGGCCAGCTTGCCGTTGCCGAGGTGATCGTGAACCGCGCCGCCAGTGGCCGTTTCCCGGCATCTTATTGCGGCGTCGTTACCCAGAAGTCGCAATTCAGCTTCGTGAAGCGCGGCCGTATTCCCTCCGCGCCGACCGGCACCGCGACATGGCGCCGCGCCAAGGCGATCGCGCAGATCGCGCATCGCGGTCTGTGGCGGTCGCAGGCGAAGGACGCGCTGTTCTTCCACGCCAGCCACGTTTCGCCGGGCTGGTCGGGCAAGCGCCAGGCCGCCCGCATCGCGAACCACGTCTTCTATCGCTGATTTGCAAGGTCAGTCGGCTATCTCGACCCAGACCGGGGCGTGATCGCTGGCTTTCTCGCGACCGCGATAGGCCTTGTCGACGCCGGCCGCGGTCATGCGGTCCGCGAGGTCGGGGCTGAGCAGCAGGTGATCGATGCGAAAGCCGTGGTCGCGCTGCCACGCGCCGGCCTGGTAATCCCAGAAGGTCCACACCCCACCGCGCGGATTGAGCGTGTCGATGGCATCGGTCCAGCCATCGCCGAGGAGGCGCGCATAGGCATCGCGCGATTGCGGCTGCATCAGCGCGTCCGGAGCCATCGCGGCAGGTGACCAGACGTCCTTGTTCTGTGGAATCACGTTGAAATCGCCGACCACCGCGATGGGTATCTCGAGCGCCCACAATTCGCGCATCCGGGCGCGCAGCCGGTCCATCCATGCCAGCTTGTAGTCGAACTTCGGCCCCGGCACCGGGTTGCCGTTGGGAAGATAGATGCAGACGATCCGCACCCCGTTGACGTCGGCCTCGATATAGCGGGCGTGCCCGTCGGCCGGGTCGCCGGGAAGGGTCCGCTGTGCTTCCACCGGAGCCACTCCGTCAGCCAGAATAGCGACGCCATTGAAGCCCTTCTGCCCGTGCCAGATCGCCTGGTACCCGATCTTCGCGAATTCCTCCGCCGGGAAGCCTTCGTCCTGGCTCTTGATCTCCTGCAGGCAGGCAACCGTCGGCCGCGTCTCCTCGAGCCATTCGAGCAGCCGCGGCAGGCGCGCCTTGACGCCATTGATGTTGAAGGATGCAATCCGCATCCGGGCAGCCTTAGATACCGAAGCTGGAACCGCAACCGCAGCCCGAGGCGGCCTGCGGGTTCTCGACCTTGAAGGCCGCGCCGCCGAGCGATTCGACGAAATCGACCACGCTTCCGGCGACGAGATCGAGGCTGACCGGATCGACGATCAGCCGCACCCCGTCCGTTTCGCTCACGCTGTCGTCGCTGTCCGGCCCCTCCGCCAGCTCGAAACGGTACTGGAAGCCCGAACAGCCCCCGCCATCGACCGCGAGACGCAGCACGGCCGGCCTGGCCTGGCGTTCGGCGATCCAGGCGACGCGCCTGGCGGCGGCGGGCGTCAACGTGAGCATTTCGGTCATCGCTCCCATGTGGAGGCTCCGGTCGCCGACCTCAACCCCGGCGTTCAGGCCATGCGGATGTAGTCGCGCATCGCCTCGGCCTCGTGGCTGATCTCGTCGAGGCGCGATTTGACGAGGTCGCCGATGGATACGAAGCCGACGAGGCTGTCGCCCTCTGTGACCGGCAGGTGGCGAACGCGGCGGCGGGTCATCAGGCCGAGGGCCTGGATGATGGTCGAATCGGGCGTGGTGGTGATCGGTTCGGCGGTCATGACCTCGCGAACGGACTTTGCGAGGCTGCTCGCCCCTTCGGCAGCGAGACAATAGAGCACGTCGCGCTCCGATATAATCCCGACCACCCGATCGCCCTCCATCACCGGCATGGCGCCGATCCGGCGCTCGGCAAGGATGCGGACTGCCTCGCCCAGTGCGACATCCGGCGCGCAGCTGATGATGTCGCTGCGGCTGCGGCCCTCTATCAGTTGTCCGACTTGCATTGGCTGTCTCCCACTCGTCGCGAAGATGGCACGAATCGCGCGGCTTGGCCACTCGCCCGGTTGCAGGCGTGGCGCGTCCGGCGCATGGGGAGCGCATGGCCCGCAAATCGCCGCTCGAGGATTCGCGCACTGCCGCGTTCGCGTGGGCGCGATGGCGGCGGATGATGGCATTGATGACCGGGGTGACCGTGCTGACGGTGGCGGGCGTGCTGGCGTGGTTCGCCCAGAGTCCTGAACCGGTCTCGATCCACTTCTACATTGCGACCGGGCTCGGGATCGGGCTGATGATGCTGCTGACCGGCGCACTGATGGGACTCGTGTTCCTGTCGAACGGCACCGGGCACGACGATGCGATCGGCGACGACTGACCCGCTGGCCTAGTTCGCGGAGCGAAGCCGGAAGTCCTCCACCGGCACCCCTCCGATCAGATGTTCCTGGATGATGCGCTCGAGTACCGGCGGGGTGCAGGAGTGATACCAGACCCGGTCTGGCCAGACGACCGCGACCGGCCCGGCCGCGCAGATCTGCAGACAGTCCGCCTTGCCGCGCTGCACGGTCCGGCCGACCAGCCCGAGCTCCTTCAACCGCCGCTTGAGGAAGGTCCAGGCCTCGGCGCCAACCTCGCGCGGGCAGCATTTCTGCTTTTCGGACAGGGCGCAGAGGAAGATCTGCCGCTCGACCCGCTCGCCGCCGATCTTGGCGAGCGCGGCCTCGGCCTGTGCGAGCTCGAGCGTGGGGATCACTTGAGGTGTTTCGCCAGCCAGTCGAACACGGTCGCGTGCCACTGGAGCGAATTCTTCGGCTTGAGCACCCAGTGGTTCTCGTCCGGGAAGACGAGCAGTTTGCTGTCCACGCCCTTCATCTGGAGCGCGGTGAAGGCGGCAAGACCCTGGGTGTAGGGAATGCGGAAATCCTTTTCGCCGGTGATGACCAGCATCGGCGTTTTCCAGTTCGCGACATGGTTTACCGGGTTCCAGCGCTCATAGGCCTCCGGATCCTCGAAATAGGTCTTTCCGCCGTGTTCCCAGATGTCGAACCACAGTTCCTCGGTCTCGAAGGCCATGGCGCGCGCGTCGAAAACGCCGTCGTGCTGGACGAGGCACTTGAACCGGTCGGGCCATTTGCCCGCGATCCAGTTCATCATGTAGCCGCCGTAGCTGGCCCCCATTGCGCAGGCGCGGCTGCCGTCGATCTGGCCGTCCTTCTCAAGCGCCGCTGCGAGGCCTTTCTGCAAGTCCTCCAGCGGCTTGCCGCCCCAGTCGTTGCGGATCGCATCGGTGAAGGCCTGACCGTATCCGGTGCTGCCGTGAAAATCGACCGAGATCACCGCATAGCCTTGGCTCGCCACGGCGCGCGGATTCCAGCGGTTCGACCAGCTGTCGTTGAACGAGCCCTGCGGACCGCCGTGGACATAGAGGATCGCCGGGAGCTTGCCCGCCGCGCCCCCAGGACCAAATTCTGGCTTCGTGATCTGGCCCCAGACCGTCTCCTCATTGGCGCCGGCAAAGCTGAAGCGGGTGGTGACCGTCGGGGCGAGCGTGCCCATGCGCGTAGTCACCGCGTCGGTTAGCGGCGCCGCCTGCTTCCAGGCCCGCGACAGAAAAAGCTCGGGCGGCGCGCCGATCGAATCGCGGGTGAACAGCAGGCGGTTGCCGGGGAGCGCGACCACATTGCCGATATGCGCCTCGTTCCCGGCCATTAGGTCGAGCCGCTTCACCCTGCCGCTGCGCGGATCGATACGGAAGGCGGGAGTGTCGAGGACGTCCTGCGCGGTCGCGATGATCCAGCGCGAGTCGGGCGTCCAGGCGAGCGAGCCCGCCGAACGGTCCCACCCTGCGGTCAGGCTCCGCACCGTGCCGCTGCGCAAATCGCGCAGCATCACCACCTGGCGGTCGGCCTCGTAACCGGCGCGCTCCATGGCAACATAGGCGAGCCAGCGGCCGTCGGGCGAAGGCGCGGGAAGCGTGTCGGTGCCCCGATTGCCCGCGGTCAGGTTCTCGGGCGCGCCGCCGCCCGGTGCACTGCGCCAGATGTCGAGATTGGTGGAGCGCGGCTCGTCCTTGTCGGCCTGCCGGGCCACGAAATAGAGCGACTTTCCGTCGGGTGCCCAGGCGATATCGCTACCGTCGCCGAAGGGCTTGGTCGGCGAATCGCCGCTGAGCGCGCCGGGGCCGGCAGGGCCATCGGCAGGCGTGCCTGCACCGCTCGCCTTGCCGTCCACCAGGTTGAAGGCGAAGATGCGGCTGATCGTGTCCGGCGTCTCCCATGCGTCCCAGTGGCGCACGAAGCCGTCCTGGGCGTCGTAAAGCCGTCCGGTGCCGGGACCGGGCAGGTGCGCCTTGCCGTCCTTGTCCGGGCAGCCGAAGCCCGGGCAGTCACGCGCGATGTCGGCCCAGACGGCGATCCGGTCGGCCTTGGGGGAGAGGGCAAATCCGTTCACGCCGGTGGGCAGATCGGTCACCTGCATCTGGTCGCCAGCCGCTCCGTCACCGCCGATCCTGGCGCGCCAGACCTGGCTGGTCGCGGGTTTCGCGTTGGAGGCGGCGCCATCGGCAAGGACATAGAGCCAGCCGTCGCCGCCGAAACGTGCATCGCTTGCCCCATCGAGGCCGGAAATCCTCACCGGCTTCGCCGCGAGATCGACCAGCGAGCGCATCCACAGACCGGTGGTCCGCTGATAGCTGACAGGATCGGTCTCGGTGACCGGGAACACAGTCCAGTGCCCGTCCGGGCTGGCAGTCGCGCCGCCGAGCCGTGGCATGGTGACGAGGTCCTGCGCAGTCATGGCCGGCTTGGCCGTGGCGCCATCCTCGGCTGCGAGCGGAGACCCGGCGATGGCAAGCATCCCGAGCGAGGCGAGCGGGGCTGCGAGCCCGGTCAGTCTGGTCATGCCGGAGCGCTTACGCCCCGTCGCCGTAAAAGTTAAGCGCCGCTCAGCTCTTCTTGCCGGCGATGCGCGCGATTTCCGCCTTCACCAGCTCTTCCACCATGGCGGGGAGATTGTCGTCGAGCCATTGGGCCAGCATCGGGCGGAGCAGTTCGCGGGTCAGTCCCTCGAGCGAGGTTTCCCCGCTGCGCACGATCTGCGGCGCCCGACCCGGCTGGGCGAGCATCGCCAGCGCGGCAAAATTCTCGCGCATGGCGCTGGCGGTCGCCTCGCCGGTGAGAGCTGCGTCATCCTCGTCAGCTTCGTGCTGCGCCGTTTCGTAGCGGGCGTGGGCCGCTTCCTCGTCCTCGGCCAGAGCGAGCATCGCATCCTCGTCCAGCTCGAGAACCTCCTCGGCCTCTTCCCCAGCGGCCGGCTCGATCGTATCGACGGGT
>JAJYQP010000038.1 GCA_021794525.1 Pseudomonadota bacterium
TCGGGAATGCGGCGGAGGCGCTTTTCCATCGCCTCGATATCGTTGTGCTTGAAGGGCACGATCTCCGCATCGCCCAGCTTGCAGCCGTCCCAGATGCTGGCATGGCTGTCGATGTCGAGGACGATGTAATCGCCCTTGCCCGCGATGGTGGAGATGATGCCGAGGTTGGCCTGGTAGCCGGTCGAGAACACCATGGCGTGATCCATGGCGTAGAATTCGCACAGCGCCTTCTCGACTTCCTTGTGCCCCTGGTAGGTACCATTCAGGACCCGGCTGCCGGTGGTACCCGCACCGAAATCGTCGAGCGCCTGCTTGCCTGCCTCGATCACCTCGGGGTCGAACGTCATGCCCATGTAGTTGTAGGTGCCGAGCAGGATCGTCTCGCGCCCGTTGCAGATCGCCTGGGTGGGGCTCAGCACCCGCTCCATGACGAGGTTGAACGGATCCTCGACCCCGCTGGCGAGCAGCCCTTCGCGCATGGCGATGAGGTCGTCGAACTTGCTGAACAGGTCGCGGCCCTCCCCCTCGACGGTCACGGGACGATCGGCCTGGCTCACACCTTCACTCATAAAGGACTCCGTTCGTGTCGAGCGAAGTCGAGACACGCCGGCGCGCCGCCCGGTATCTCGACTGCGCCGCTTCGGGGCTCCGCTCGATACGAACGGAAGCGCGCGGCATTACAGTCAGGCCACCATCTTCGTGACGGCATCGACGAGCTGGCCGAAGGTCTCGATCTCGGCCTGCTGGTTCATGCTGATGATGATGTCGAACTCGTCCTCGATCGCGGCGACGAAATCCATCACCGTAAGGCTGTCGAATTCGAGATCGCCGGCGAAGGTCGAACCGTCTTCGATGGCAATGCCCTTCTTGTTGAACGGTTCGATCAGGGTGCGGATGCGGCTGTCGACCTGGGCGCGGTCCATGATGTTTCCTTCGCTATGGTGGCGGCGGCAAAGCGGCCTTGGACAGGGCTTGTCAAGCGCGCGAGCACGGCTGACGCCGCCCCCGGGCTGGCGGCGCGTGTGCGATCAATGGCTTGCGTGGGTGGCGGTTCCCCGGCGCTCAGGCCGGGGTAAGACCGGGCTTCGCCGTGACGGCGTCCGTCACCTCCTCCACCAGCGCGCGCACCGCGGCCATGAAGGGCGAGATGGAGACGGGCTTTGCCAGATAGTCGCGAGCCCCGGCAGCGCGGATCTTCTCCTCGTCCCCCTTGCCCGCATAAGCGGTGACGGCGAGGATCGGGACGTCCTTGAGCGCCCGGTCGGCGTGGAACGCGGCGATGAGGTCGAGGCCGGAGACATTGGGGAGCTGGATGTCGAGCACCACCCCGTCCGGCTTGAACTTGCGCGCGGTCGGCAGGACATTGTCGCCATCGGCCACCGGCACGACCTCGTAGCCGTGCGCCTTCAGCACGTCGCAGAACAGCTTGCGATTGAGATCGTTGTCCTCGACAACCAGAATGCGCTTTGGCACGGCGATTGGTGCAACCCCCTGTTGTGGGCACGCTACCTAGCGACTTTTACGGAGTGAGGCAAATCATCCGCGAACACGAAACTGCCGATGTCCCGCCGCGGGGCGCCGAGACCATCGCGCTGGAGGCGCTCGGCTGGGTGCTGACCGACCAGCCGCGCGCCGATCGCTTGCTGGCGCTGACCGGCCTTACGCCCGATGTACTGCGCGACGGGCTGGGCGACCGCCGGGTGCTGGCCGCGGTGCTGGAATTCCTCGCCGGGCATGAGGCCGACCTCGTCGCCGCCGCCATCGCGCTCGACCTGCCGCCCGAACGCATCGCCGCCGCCGCGCGGGAGCTCGCCGCATGAGCCGTCCGCTTATCGTCTGCGACTGCGACGAGGTGCTGCTGCACATGGTCGCGCCGTTCCGCGACTGGCTGGGCGAAAGCCAGGGCGTGACCTTCGCGATGAAGAGCAACAACTTCTCCGACGCGATGCGCTGGACCGAAAGCGGCGAGCCGGTCGAACCGGCCGATATCTGGCGCCTGTTGCGCACTTTCTTCGAGACCGAGATGCACCGCCAGATGCCGATCGACGGCGCGGTCGAGGCGATGGACGAGCTTGCGGGGCGCGCCGACATCGCGATCCTTACCAATCTCATCGACGACCACCGCGACCTGCGCCAGGCACAGCTTGGCGCGCATGGCATCGCGGCGCGGGTCTTCACCAACCAGGGTCCGAAAGGGCCAGCGCTCCAGGCGATCATCGAGGAATATCGCCCCAGCCACACGATCTTCATCGACGATCTGCCGCAGCACCACCAGTCGGCGCGCGAGACGATTGGCGACATCACCACACTGCACCTGTGCGGCGAACCGCTGCTGGCGCCCCATATCGACTGCGCCCACGCCGCCGGCCATGCCGACGCCCGGATCGACAGCTGGGCGGAAGCCCTGCCCTGGCTCCATGCCCGGCTCGACCGCCTCACCCCTTCGCTGGAGGAAACCGAATGAACATCGTCACCCGCCTTGCCGACATGGGCATCGAACTGCCCCCCGCCGCCGCCCCGGTGGCGAGCTATGTGCCGGTGGTCGTGCATGAGGGCATGGCCTATGTTTCGGGCCAGCTTCCCTTCATCGAAGGCAAGCTGGTCACCGGCAAGCTCGGCAGCGATCTCGGCACCGAGCGCGGGATACAGGCCGCGCGCGCCTGCGGGCTGATGATCCTCGCCCAGCTGGAGGCGGCGGACCTGCTCGACCGGGTCGCGCGCATCGTGAAGCTCGGCGGCTTCGTCGCCTCGACCCCCGATTTCACCGACCAGCCGAAGGTGGCGAACGGCGCCAGCGACCTCATGGTCGAGGTGTTCGGCGACGCCGGCAAGCACGCCCGCAGCGCCGTGGGCGTGCCCGTCCTGCCCCTGAACGCCGCCGTCGAGGTCGATGCGATCATTGCTCTCAAGGGCTGAAGCCGGATTGCGCTTTGGTCCCAGCTCCGTTCGGCTCGAGCGAAGTCGAGAGCCCTAGCCCCCGTGTTCCGACTGCGCTCGACACGAACGGGATGGCTGGATCGGTTGTTCGCCCCGCCGCCCGACCCGGCGCGGGTCGACTGGCTGCGGCAATGGACCTATGCGCATCGCGGGCTCCACGGGGACGGGCGGATCGAGAACTCGCGCACCGCCTTCCGCGCCGCGATCGATGCCGGGCTCGGGATCGAATGCGACATCCAGCGCAGCCGCGACGGCGAGGCGATGGTGTTCCACGACTGGGATTTCGCCCGCCTGCTCGGCCGCCCCGAGGCTGGCGAGACGCTGGACGCCGCGGACTGGGCCGCGCTGCGCTATGCGGGCGGGGAGGACGCGCCCTTCCGTTTCGCCGACCTGCTCGCGCTGGTGGACGGGCGAGTGCCGCTGCTGATCGAGATCAAGTCGAAGCGCGGCTATGACGTCGAGCGGAGCTGCGCCCGCGTGATCGATGCGCTGGCGGGTTACGAAGGTCGCCACGCGGTGATGAGCTTCGACCCGCGCGTGTCGCGCTGGCTGCGCCGCCATGCGCCGCAGACGGTGCGCGGGCTGGTCATGCGGGAGGACGAGCGCGGCCACACGCAACGGGTGTGGCAGCGACGCCTGGCGCTGTGGATCGCGCGGCCCGATTTCCTGGCCTATCACGTGAAGGCCCTGCCCAACTGCTTCGTCGCGGGCTTGCGCCGATGCGGGATGCCGGTGCTGACCTGGACGGTGGACAGCCGCGACGCGCTCGCAACCGCCCGGGACTACGCCGATGCGCCGATCGCGGAAGGGGCGGGCCTGCCTTGAGCGAGCTGACCGCGAAACTCGGCGGCTCGGTCGGCGCCTTCGACGCCGCCGCCTGGGATGCGTTGGTGCCGGGCGGAAATCCCTTCATGCGCCACGGCTTCCTCACCGCGCTCGAGGATTCGGGCAGCGTCGGCGAAGGCACCGGCTGGCAGCCCGCGCCGATCGTGATCGAGGACGAGGCGGGCGCGCTGCTCGCCGCGCTCCCGGCCTATCACAAGGGCCACAGCCAGGGCGAATATGTCTTCGACCACGCCTGGGCCGACGCCTACCAGCGGGCCGGCGGCCGCTATTACCCCAAGCTCCAGATCGCCGCCCCCTTCACCCCCGCGACCGGGCCGCGCATCCTCACCCGCGATCCCGCCCTCGCCGCCCCGCTGCTGGGCGCGGCGGAGCAGCTCTGCACGCAGAACGGGTTTTCTTCCGCGCACGCCACGTTCGTCGAGGCCGCCCAGGTTCCGCTGTTCGCGGCGGCGGGATGGCTGATCCGCCACGACATCCAGTTCCACTGGACCAATCGCGGCTATGGCTCCTTCGAAGATTTCCTCGCCGACCTCTCCAGCCGCAAGCGCAAGGATCTGCGCAAGGAGCGCGCGGCGGCGCAGGCCTCGGTGGAGATCGTCCACCTGCGCGGCGCCGACATCCGGCCGGAGCACTGGGACGCATTCTGGGTCTTCTACCAGGACACCGGGGCGCGGAAGTGGGGCTCGCCCTACCTGACCCGCGCCGCCTTCGACCTCATCGGCGAACGACTGGGCGATGCGGTGCTGCTGGTGCTGGCCTATCAGGACGGCGAGGCGATTGCGGGCGCGCTCAACGTGATCGGGGCCGAGGCGCTCTATGGCCGGTACTGGGGCTGCACGCGCCACTTGCCCTTCCTGCATTTCGAGCTGTGCTATTACCAGGCGATCGACGCCGCGATCGCGCTTGGGCTGACGCGCGTGGAGGCCGGCGCGCAGGGCGGGCACAAGCTGGCCCGGGGTTACGAGCCGGTGCGGACCGTGTCCGCGCACTGGATCGCCGATCCGGGCTTTCGCGAGGCGATCGCCGATTTTCTCGTCCGCGAGAGCGCAGGGGTTGCGGCGGACGCGAACTACCTCGAAACGCGCACGCCGTTCAGGAAAGCGTGAAACTCAGGCGGCGCGGCGATCCGCGGCGTCCTGGCGCAGCCATTCGCGAGCATGGCGCTGGGCTTCGGCGATCTCGCGGGCGGTCATTTCTTCCGACACGTCGGCGCGGCAGAACGCCGCTTCCTCGTGCCCGCGCGCGGCCGCGATGTTGAACCACTTGTGCGCCTCTATCAGATCGCAGGCGACGCCGCGGCTGCCGGTGGAGAATGCGACGCCGAGGTCGAACAGCGCCTCGACGCTGCCCCTGGCGAATTGTGCGAGGCATTCGGCGAGCAGCGCCTGCGCGTCCTCGCCCTGGCGCACGACACCGGCGCCCCCTTCGATTGCGGTCAGAAATGACATCGTGTCAGGCCCCTGTTGCCCCCGGCAAGCCTGCCGGTGGCCGATGTGTCGCGAATCGGCCTCAAGAAATGGTTAACGAGGTTAACGGTGGAGAAACCATCGGCCTTTGGCGCTTGTGCCGCCTGCCCCGGCTGCCTATAGGCCGCCCCGATCGGGGTGGATGACCGGCAGCTTCGCCTGTCGCGCCAGCGGTGGAGCCGCCCCGGCCGAAGTGTCGAGTTGGGTAAGGGGTAGCAATGGCCACCGCCGCGTTTGCCGACCAAGAGAAGCTGGCACGGATCAAGGCCAGCGTGGGTGAGGACTACGTTCCGGGCGATGACGAGGACTATATGTCCGATCGCCAGCTCGATTATTTCCGGATGCTGCTTCTCGAATGGAAGCGCTCGATCCACACCGCCGCCGAATCGACGCTCCAGTCCCTGCAGGACGGTCCGATCCGCGAGGCCGACCTCAACGACCGCGCCTCGAGTGAGACCGACTGGGGCATCGAGCTCAGAACCCGCGACCGCCAGCGCAAGCTGATCGCCAAGATCGACGCCGCCTTGCGCCGCATCGACGCGGGCGAATACGGCTATTGCGAGGTGACGGGCGATCCGATCGGGCTGCGGCGCCTCATCGCCCGCCCGGTCGCCACCATGACGGTCGAGGCGCAGGAAGCGCACGAGCGGCGCGAGAAGATTTCACGCGACGATTGACGGTGTTGCAGGCCGCATGGCCCATCGTTGGTTACCGAATTTTCAATCTTTCGTGTCACGGCTTGCCTGACCGATCCGGGCGCAGCTGAGACAAGGATAGAAGTTCCGTGGGAGCCGTCGACACCCGTCACGCCAAGCGCGACAGCCTGTTCATGCTGGGCGACATCGTGTTCGAGACGACCGGCGAGCGCGAACAGGTCAAGATCCGCAATCTCTCGCGCGGTGGCATGATGGCCGAAAGCGAACGACCGCTGCCACTCGACACGCGCGTATGGGTGGACTTGCCCAATGTCGGCCTCGCCCCCGGCGTGGTCTCGTGGTCGCGCGGGCGGCGGATCGGCATCACCTTCGACGAGGCGATCGACCCCGCGAAGGTCCGTTTCCAGCTCGGGAATGGCGGCGGAACCCCAAGTTACGCTCGCGCCCCGCTGTTCCCGGCCCGCAATCACGGCTGGAACGGCAAGCTGCGCCGGATCTGACGCCCGCCCGCGCCGGCAAACCGGCGGCTGACGCGGGGCGCGATGCTTGATAGAGCGGGCGCGTCATGCGTGTCCGTGCCCTCGCCCTCATTCCCCTCTTCGCCGCGCTGACTGCCTGCGGGCGCGGCGGCGACGGCGCGGTCGAGGTGGCGGTGATCGGTTCGCCGGAGGAGATGTTCGCCGCTGGCTCCCGCCTCGCCCCACCGGCCCAGCTGGTCCGCGGCGCGACCGCGCAGGGGCTGGTGCGGCTGGACGAGGCGGGGCAGCTCGTCCCCGGAATCGCCGAACGCTGGATCGTCACCGACGGCGGCGCCAGCTACATCTTCCGTATAAGGGAAACGACCCGACCCGGCGGTCGCAAGCTCGACGCGCGCGCCGTCCAGCAGGCGCTCACCCGAACCATCCGCGGCCTGTCCGGTACTTCGCTGGGGCTCGACCTTGCGCAGGTGCGCGACATCCGCGCGATGACCGGGCGCGTGATCGAGATCCGCCTCAAGAGCGCCATGCCGGGCTTCCTCCAGCTGCTCGCCCAGCCCGAGCTCGGCATCGTCTCCGACGGTAACTCGGCCGGCCCGATGGCGCTGGCCCGGGTCGGGGACACCGCCGTGCTGACAGCACTGCCACCCGAGGCTCGCGGCCTGCCTTCGCAGCCCGACTGGGGCGACGATGTGCGCGTGGTCCGCGTGCGCGCGGTGGATGCGGTCGCGGCCACGCGCGACTTCTCCGACGGGCGCTACAGCCTTCTGCTCGGCGGGACGCTCGCCTCGCTGCCGCTGGCGAATGTCGGGCCGCTGTCGCGCGGCACGGTGCGACTCGATTCGGCGCTCGGCCTGTTCGGGCTCGACATTGCCCGCGCGACCGGGTTCCTCGCCGACGCAGACAATCGCGAGGCGCTCGCCCTGGCGCTGGACCGCAATGCGCTGATCCGGCCCTTCAACATCGGCGGCTGGGTGCCGACCACGCGCATTGTTGCCCCCAACCTGCCCGACGGGTCCGACGCGGTCCCCGAGCGGTGGGAGGATATCGCGCTGGACGATCGCCGCGGTGCCGCGCGCGCCCGCGTGGCGCGATGGGCATCCGGGAGCAGCGTCAAGGTCGTGCTCTCGATCGCGCTGCCCGACGGGCCGGGCTCCGACACGCTGTTCGCGGGGCTGGGCGAACAATGGGGCGAGATCGGGATTTCGCTCGTCCGCGTCCCGGCAGGCACCAAGGCGGATCTCGTGCTGCGCGACCGGGTGGCCCGCTATGCCGGTGCCGCCTGGTTCCTCAATCAGTTCAACTGCCGCATCGCGCCCGCGCTCTGTTCGGAGGATGCCGATTTCCTGGTGCAGCAGGCCATCGCCGCGCCCGGACCGCAGCAGGCGGCCCTGTTCGCCGAGGCAGAGCGCGCGCTGGCTTCGACCAATCGCTACATCCCCATCGGCGCGCCGATCCGCTGGTCGCTGGTGCGCGCGGGCGTGACCGGCTTCGGCGAAAACGCCTGGGCGATCCATCCCTTGTTCCCGCTGTCGCACGCGCCGATATAGGCGCGTGAGGAAAGGACCGTCGATGGACGAGCCGACGCCTGTGCCGCCGCTGCGCCCCATGGGGCTGGACCTGCCGCTGGGCACCACGCCGGGCGATGTGCGCCGCCGTATGGAAGCGATGGAGCGGCTGCTCGAGCGCAGCCTCGTCATCCCCGGCACCAGCACCGGAATCGGGCTTGACGCGGTCGTCGGCCTCGTACCTGTCATCGGGGACGCGATCGCCGCGGCGCTGGGTGCCTATATCCTGTGGGAAGCGCGCAATCTCGGCATGTCGAAATGGAAGCTGTGGCGCATGGCGGGCAACATCGCCTTCGACGCGGCGGTGGGCGCAGTGCCCGTGGCAGGCGACCTGTTCGATTTTGCCTTCCGTTCCAATACCCGGAACCTGAAGATCGTGCGCGCCCATCTCGACCGGCACCATCCCGAAACCCGCGTGATCGAAGGCTGACTTCCGCCGCGCCGCGCGTCGCGCTAGGGCAAGCGCATGAGCGACGTAACCTATTCGTCCTACCTCGATCTCGACCGCATCCTCGCGGCGCAACACCCGGTTTCCGGCGCGCATGACGAGATGCTGTTCATCGTGGTTCACCAGGCGAGCGAGCTCTGGCTCAAGCTCTGCCTGCACGAGCTTGCCGCGGCCCGCGAATGCATTGCCGCGGACAATCTGCGCCCCGCCTTCAAGATGCTCGCCCGCGTAGCCCGCGCGCAGGGCCAGCTGATCCAGAGCTGGGACGTGCTGAGCACCATGACCCCGCATGACTATTCCACCATACGCCCGCACCTCGGCGGGTCGAGCGGGTTCCAGAGCGCGCAGTACCGGATGATGGAATTCATGCTCGGCGGGCGGAATCCCGACCATGTCACGCGCCACGAAGCGACCCCCGAGGTGGCGGCGGCGCTGCGCGCGGAAATGACCCGGCGCTCGATCTATGGCGAAGCGGTGGCGCTGCTGGCCCGGCGCGGTTTTGCGATTCCAGCGGAGGTGCTTTGCCGCGATCATGGCGAGGCTTGGATCTTTTCGCCCGAGGTCGAGGCCGCCTGGGCGGAGGTCTACCGCGACCCGCAGGGGCACTGGGACCTTTACGAGCTGGCAGAGAAGCTGGTCGACCTCGAATATCATTTCCAACGCTGGCGCTTCGGCCATCTGAAGACGGTCGAGCGGATCATCGGCTTCAAGCGCGGCACCGGGGGGACGCCCGGCGTCCCCTATCTCGCGGGCGTGCTGAAACAGGCCTTCTTCCCCGAGCTCCTGAGCGTCAGGACGGCACTGTGAAGCTGTGGGACATCAGCCAGACCCTTCGCCCCTCTGGTGTTGAAGGGGGCCTCCCCGTCTGGCCCGGCGACACCCAATTCTCCTTCGAGCGGAGCTGGCGGATGGAGGACGGCAGCCCGGTCAATGTCGGGCGCATGACCATGAGCACCCATTCGGGCACGCATGGCGATGCCCCGCTGCACTACGCTGCCGACGGCGCCGACATCGCCAGCGTCGATCTCGCGCCCTATCTCGGCGAATGCATGGTTGTGGATGTGCGCCATGCCAGCGGCGCGGTCTCGGTCGCCGATTTGCCGCCGCTCGGTGGGGCGATGCGGGTATTGCTGCGCACCTTCGAATGCTTCCCGCACGATGGCTGGGACAGCCGCTTCACCGCCATCGCGCCGGAGACGATCCGCTTCCTCGCGGCGCAAGGCGTTGTGCTGATCGGCACCGATGCGCCCTCGGTCGATCCGCAGGAATCGAAAACGATGGACGCGCACAAGGCGGTGCATGCCGCCGACATGCGCATTCTCGAAGGGCTGGTGCTCGATGCCGTGCCGCCGGGCCGCTATGAACTGATCGCGCTGCCGCTCAGGATCGCGGGCGGCGATGCCGGGCTCTGCCGCGCGATCCTGCGCGGGCTGCCCGGTGCTTGAGCGCGCGCAGGCGCTGGACGCCGCCGATCCGCTGGCGGCGTATCGCGACCGCTTCAGCCTGCCCGAGGGGCTGATCTATCTCGACGGCAATTCACTCGGCGCGCTGCCGAAAGCCACACCCGCGCGGCTCGCCGAGGTAGTGGGCGGCGAGTGGGGCGAAGGGCTGATCCGGTCGTGGAACGATGCGGACTGGATCGGGATGCCGCAGCGCATCGGCGGCAAGATCGCGCCCCTTATCGGCGCACAGCCGCACGAAGTCATCGCAGCGGATTCGACCAGCGTGAACCTTTTCAAGCTGATTGCAGCGGCGTTGCAAATGCGGACGGGGCGCGATGCAATCCTCAGCGAGCCGGGCAATTTCCCGACCGACCTCTACATGATCGCGGGGCTGGAGGCGCAGGGGCTCGCAACCCTTCGCCTCGCCCACCGCGAGAAACTGGCCGAGGCGCTCGACGGGGATGTCGCGCTGCTTCTGCTCACGCACGTCCACTACAAGACGGGCGCCTTGCACGACATGGCCGCCCTGACCCGCGCGGCGCATGACGCGGGCGCACTGGTGCTGTGGGACCTGTCGCATTCCGCAGGCGCGCTGCCGGTGGACCTGAATGGCTGCGGGGCCGACTTCGCGGTCGGCTGCGGCTACAAATATCTCTGCGGGGGTCCCGGCGCGCCGGCTTTCGCCTTCGTGGCCGAGCGGCACCATGTCGCACTCGCCCAGCCGCTGACCGGCTGGATGGGCCACGCCGCGCCCTTCGCCTTCACGGACGACTATGCCCCCGCGCCCGGCATGGACCGTCTGCTCTGCGGCACCCCGCCGATCCTCGGCCTCGCGGCGCTGGAGGTCGGGGCCGATCTGATCAACGAGATCGGGGTCGCGCGGCTTTATGCGAAATCGCAGGCGCTTTCGGAATTCTTCCGCAAGTGTCTGCGCGACTTCGGCGTCGCGCTCGACATCGCCTCTCCGGCCCATCAGGCGCAACGTGGCAGCCAGCTCTCGTTTCGGCACGCCAACGCTTATGCCGTCTGCCAGGCGCTGATCGCGCGCGGCGTGATCGGCGATTTCCGCGCTCCCGACATTTTGCGGCTCGGTTTCGCGCCCGCCTATCTGCGCTTCGCCGACATGGCCGAGGCCGCACGCCACCTGATGCAAGTGCTTGCAACGGGCGAATGGCAGGCCGAAAGGTTCCAGACTCGATCCGCCGTCACCTGAGGAGAGCCGCCATGAAGTATCGCACGCTGGGCCAGGGGCTCGAAGTCAGCGCCATCGGAATCGGCTGCATGACGATGGTGGCGACGAAGAACATCGTCTATGGCGAGCCGGTCAGCGAGGACGACGCCATCGCGGTCGTCCACGAGGCGATCGAGCGCGGCGTGACCTTCTTCGACACCGCGCAGATCTACGGCCCCTTCACCAATGAGGAGTTCGTCGGTCGCGCTATCAGGGGCAAGCGCGACAAGCTCGTTATCGCAACCAAGTTCGGTTTCAGGTTCGGGCCCAAGGGTATCGAGGGGACCGACAGCTCGCCCGCCAATATCCGCAAGGTGTGCGAGGAATCGCTAGCGCGCCTCGGCACCGACCGGATCGACTTGTTCTACCAGCACCGCGTAGACCCGAACACGCCGATAGAGGATGTCGTCGGCACGCTCGCCGAGCTCAAGGCCGAGGGCAAGATCGCGCATATCGGGCTGTCCGAAGCGGGCGAGCAGACCCTGCGCCGCGCCCACGCCGTCCACCCCATCACCGCGCTGCAAAGCGAATATTCGCTGTGGGAGCGGGGGGTGGAGGACGGCATCCTGCCCGCCTGCGAGGAGCTCGGCATCGGCTTCGTGCCCTACAGCCCGCTCGGCCGCGGTTTCCTGACGGGCATGATCACGAGCCGCGACGACATTCCCGAAGACGACTGGCGCCGCAACGACCCGCGCTGGTCGGAGGAGAACTTCGGCGCCAACATGGCCATCGTCGATGCGATCAAGCAGATCGCTGACGGCAAAGGCGCGAGCCCGGCGCAGATCGCACTCGCCTGGCTGCTGACCCGCGGCGAGCATGTGGTCCCCATCCCCGGCGTCAAGCGCATGGCAACGATGCGCGACAGCGTCGCGGCGGCCGAGCTGGAGCTGACGCCCGACGACCTCGCGGCGCTCGACAAGGCGGTCCCTTCCGGCGCGGCACAGGGCGATCGCTATCCCGAGCGGGGGATGCGGATGGTGCGCCTCTGACGCGCGCCACCGCGGCTCAATGCCCGTGCGGTTGCGGCGCGAAGAGGATAAGCTCGACCGCCTCGTCGCCATCGACATAGCCGTCGTGACCGGGCGGGATTTCGAAGAAATCGCCCTTGGAAATCCGCGTTTCCTTGCCGCTATCGATCATGCGGACGACGAGCGTACCACGGATGCAATAGCCTGTGTGATGGGTGGGGCAGGAATCGGGACAGCCGATAAGAGGCTTCTCGTCCTTTTCCCAGACCCAGCCCGGCTCAAAAACGGCCCGCATCCCCAACGAACCATGCTGAGTGGCGACGACGGAAATCCCGCCAGCCTCTTTCATGTCGATCTTCTGATCAGGCGTTTCAAACCGGCGCACTTCTATTGCACTGCTCATAATGCCGACCTTCCCCCTAAATTGGTCTTCTAAAGTCGGACGCCTTTCGATTTCCCGATGCCCGGGACGAGCATCCCGACCCTGCCGCGATAATCCTCGTATTCGTGGCCGAACAGAGCGACGAGGTCGCGTTCCTCGTGGCGGATCGCGATGAGGATATAGGCCGTCATCCCGAAGGCCAGCAGCAGGTGGCCCCAGGTCATGTGCGGCGTCGCCCAGAAAGCCAGCACGAAGCCGAGATAGAGCGGGTGACGCACGACCCTGTAGAACAGCGGCTGGCGGAATTCCGGCGCCGCCGCCTCGCGCCCGCTGGCATGAAACCACGCCTGCTGGAGGCCGAACAGCTCGAAATGGTTGATGAGGAAAGTGGACAGCAGCACCATCCCCCAGCCCAGCGCGAACAACACCCACAGCACCATCGCCGGCAGCCCTTCGACCCGCCACACATCGCCTGCGATCGGATGCCAGAACGCGAACAGCATCATCAGGGCCAGACTGGCGACGAGTACATAGACGCTGCGCTCTGCCTGTTTCGGCACGATCCGCGTCCATCCGCGCTTGAAGCCCTGCCGCGCCATCACCGAATGCTGCACCCCGAATAGCGCGATGAGAGCGGTATCGACGAGCGCCGCGGCAGCAGGCGGCGCCCCCAGCCCCCGGTTCACGGTGCGCGGAAATTGCGGCAGATCGGCAACAAAACCGACGAGATAGAGAAAGGTCGCGAAGAAGATCGCATAGGCGAGCATCGCGAACAGGAGCGAAATCGTTTTCGACATACCGGCCCCCCACAGGCTTCCCGGCCCCTTGGTGGGCCAGGTTGCCTCATGACAGGCTCTTTCGCTGCGCCTTTGTAGGGAGCCGCCAATCTGGCGGGTCAGGCTTCCAGCTCGATGTCCCAGTACAGCCAGTCGCGCCAGGTTTCGTGGAGATAGTTGGGCGGGAACAGCTTGCCGTGCTGCTGCAGCTGCCAGTGCGTCGGGCGGATCGGCTCCGCATACAGCTGCATCCCGGCCTGCTTCGGCGTCCGCCCGCCCTTCTTCATGTTGCAGGGCGCGCAGGCAGTGGCGATGTTCTCCCAGGTCGTGCGCCCTCCCAGCCGGCGCGGGACCACGTGGTCGAAGGTCAGGTGATGGGTATCACCGCAATACTGGCAGGCGAAGCGGTCGCGCAGGAACAGGTTGAAGCGGGTGAAGGCCGGAAACTCGCTCGGCTTCACATATTGCTTGAGCGCGATGACGCTCGGAATCTTCATGTCGAGCGAGGGGCTGTGCACCTCCCGGTCATAGGTCTCGATCACGGTCACCCGGTCGAGGAAGATCGCCTTGATCGCCGTCTGCCACGGCCACAGGCTGAGCGGGTAGTAGGAAAGCGGGGTGTAATCGGCGTTGAGGACGAGCGAAGGACACGACGCCAGATTGCGCGTCGGATCCTCGTCAGTACTTCGGACCCTGGCGGCCCGTTCGAGCAAGTCGGCCTTGAACATTCGCGACGTCCTCCCGATGAGGCGAGGATGCATTTGCACCAGCTAGCGTCAAGACTGTTACAGACAGCCTATCCACAGGGTTTTCCCGCAAATCCGCAAGCAGGTGTGGCGAGTGGGACTCACCCGCGGTGACGACCACCCGCTTCGCGCCGAGCCCGAACGGGTCGCTGCACCTCGGCCACGCCTTCTCGGCCCTCATCGGGCACGATCTCGCACAGGCGCGCGCCGGGCGCTTCCTGCTGCGGATCGAGGATATCGACGGCGCACGCAGCCGACCCGAGCTGGCCGAGGAGTTCCGCGTCGACCTCGCTTGGCTCGGTCTCACATTCGAGGAGGTGCCTGCGCAGTCCACCCGGCTCGCGAGCTATGCCGCGGCGGCGGAGCGCCTGAGGCAGATGGGCCTGCTCTACCCCTGCACCTGCACCCGCAGCCATATCGAGGCGCTGAGCCCGCGGATGGGGGCGGAGGGGCTGATCTATCCGGGCACCTGCAAGGGCGCCACCATCGATCCCGCCCTCCCCGCCGCCTGGCGGCTCGATGTCGAGGCGGCGCTCGCCCGAACGGGACCGCTCACCTGGCACGATGAGCTTCACGGGCCTCAGACCGCCGACCCGCGCGAATTCGGCGACGTGGTGCTGGTGCGCAAGGACGCGCCCGCCAGCTACCACCTCGCCGCCACGCTCGACGATGCAGCGGATGGGGTGACGCTGGTCACGCGCGGCATGGACCTTTTCGCCGCGACGCACGTCCACCGCCTGCTCCAGGCGCTGCTCGGCCTGCCGGTGCCGCGCTGGCACCACCACGCGCTGCTGATGGACGATACGGGGCAGAAACTCGCCAAGCGGCGGGGATCGCCCTCGCTCGCGGACCGGCGCAACGCTGGAGAGGACGGGCGGGCGCTGGCCGAGCGCTTGCGGAAAGGCGCGTTTCCCGCTGGAATATCGCTCGCGAATGCCTAGATTGCTCTGGCTATGACCACAGTTCTCATCATCGTCCTCGTCGCCCTCATGGTGATGGTCGTCGTCAGTCTGATCCGCGGCGTCGTCGCCTTCATGAAATCGACCAAAATCGATCTCGAGACCGGGCGCGGCGAGACGGCGACCGAGATGCAGCTCATGCAGAACCGCATGATGATGAACCGCATCAGGTACCAGGCGCTGGCGATCCTGGTCGTCGCCGCGTTGCTGGTGATGGCTCGCTGACCATTGCGCGTGCCAGCGCAGGCCGGCATCGAACTCGATAAGCGTAACGTCGAAGGAGGTCACCGCCTCCGCGGGGACTCAGGATGGTCAAACTAAACCGCATCTATACCCGAACCGGCGACGACGGCACCAGCGGGCTGGTCGATGGCTCTCGCCAGCCCAAGCACTCGACCCGGTTCGAAGCGATCGGCGCGGTGGACGAGGCCAACAGCGCGCTGGGGCTCGCGGCAGCGGCGGTCGAGGGGCCGGAGCGCTCGGCGCTGGGGCGCATCCAGAACGACATGTTCGACCTCGGCGCCGACCTTGCCACGCCCGGGGAAGACTTAGCCCCGTCGGACATGGTGCTCCGCATCGTGCCCGCGCAGGTCGAGTGGCTGGAACAGGCCATCGACGCGCTGAACGCAAACCTCGCGCCGCTCGACAGTTTCATCCTCCCCGGCGGCAGCGAGACCGCCGCCCGCACCCACATCGCCCGCGCCGCCGTCCGCCGCGCCGAGCGCGCAATGGTGGCGCTGGCGGCCGAGGAGCCGGTCAATCCCGCCGCGCTGGCCTACATTAACCGCCTGTCCGACTATCTCTTCTGCCTCGCGCGGCATCTGAACGCCGATGGCGCGGAGGACGTGAAATGGGTGCCGGGGGCCAATAGCTGACGGCAGATGACGACCCCAAAAGCAGACACTCGGTCGAGGTGTTGAGCCTGAGCCACATGGCGGTAAAATCGATGATTTTGCTCACCTAACCCTTTGGAAAGGAGCGTTCGTTCAGTAGGGCTTGGAAAGCGCGCGTACGCCAGGGGCCGAGTTGAGGGAGTTTTTATGAAATTGCGTTTGCTTGTTGCCGCCGGGGTACTGGCGCTCGTTTCCACTGCAGCGATGGCCGGCGACCCGTTCGACGATGCGCGTTACTACATGGGCATCAAGAAAAATGAGGACGCCCTAAAGTTGATCGACAGCGGTCGATTCGACATCAACATGCAAACTGACGAGGGCTACTCCCTCCTCCACTACGCTGCAGACAACGGCAACCTAGAGATGGTCAGGGCACTGCTGCAACGCGGAGCGGATCCCACCTTGAAGTCTGCACGCGGATCCACTGCCTACGACATGGCGATGACAAGCACGATCAAGGTGCTGCTGGCCAAAGCACCGGCCCAGGACACACGAGCGACGGCTGGAGCATCTTCGGACGATATCGGAAGGGCTGCTTCGGCCCCTTCGACACGGGCCGTCGGCGGGTCCAACAAAGGCAATGGTATGTGCGCCGCGGTTCGTGCGGAGAGAGTCAACGATGGCCGATCGCCTGCGCTTCGACCGCTCCTCAAGGCGCGCGATGCAATCTGGTACAACCATCCAGAAGAATTGGCTGCGCTGCTCGATGACTGTGTAGATGCCAACGCAAAGAATGGCGGGACCACCCTGCTGCATGTTGCTGCCGAACGAGATCGCCTCGACGCGGCTAAGATTCTGCTGGAGCACGGTGCAAGCCGGAGTGCACGGGATGAGGACGGTAATAACCCGGCCGCGTACGCTCAATCGCCCGAAATGAGGGCACTGCTTGGCCCAGCCACGACCACCGCGGCAAAGGCGAAGGGCGCAGCTGGCAAAGGTGATCGCAAGGAATGTGAGCAGAAGTTCCAGGCTGACGCTGCACTCTCCAGCGACAGCTCCGGCAAGGCGAGAGCATATCGTCGGTGGCAGCAATGCCTTAAGACTGGCTTGTACTGGTAGGAAAGTACCAGAGGGCCTGCCGCTTAACGTCCGCTTTCCACCCCATTCCAGACTTTCGTCACCACGGGCTTGACTCGGGGTCCCGCTTTCTTCGGCGCGGTATTTGCTCCAGAACGTGGCACTCGAAGGAAGCATTGGCCCGGATCAAGTCCGGGCCGACGAAACGGGAGAGGCGCGAGTGCGACTTGGCCACACCCGTAGGGTGCAGTGAGGTGAAGCCGAAAAACTTTCCTACACGCCCCCGCTTGTAACGTATACTCGCGATGCCGAGTCGCTTGCCTTCCGCCCACCGCAAGCGCCGCCGTCCCGGCTGGTTTCGCCCCATACCGCTGCGCGGCCGCGCCCACGGATGGAGCGCGGCGCGGCAGTGCGGGTTTCTGTGCGCGCTTTATGCAACGGGCTCGGTCGCGGCTGCGGCGGGGATGGTGGGGATGGCGCGGTGGAGGTGCCTATCGCCTCCAGGAGCGGGAAGGCGCGGAGAGCTTCGCCGCCGCGTGGGACCGGGTGCTGACTCCGCCAGGCGAGGGCCGCCTCGCGGCGTGGAAACCCGATTTCCGAAAGGTGACGCTTCGCACCCTCAATTCCTGGCTCGAAACCGGCGTCATCCAGCCGGTGGCCTATCGCGGTCGAATGTGTGGCATCCGCCGAAAACCTGACGATTCCACGCTTTTCCGGCTGCTGCGACGGCTGGGCGAGGAGGTCGATCCCTGGGCTTTGGAAGGCGCTGCGCCATGAGCGAAAAGTTTTTCAAGACCCCCGGTGTGTGGTCCACGGAAGGCCATACGGACGCTCTGGCCAAGCTCCCGCGCGGCGGCTATCCGCGCCCGCTGCAAGTGCGAAGGACAGTTTCTATGACGACGGTGGCAGTGATCGGCGCGGGGCAGATGGGCGCGGGGATCGCGCAGGTCGCGGCGGCGAAGGGCAATCAGGTGCTGTTCGCCGATATCGATCTCGCCACGGCGGAGCGGGCCAGGGAGGGCATCGAGAAGGGGCTCGGGAAGCTGGTCGCAAAAGAGAAGATCGGTGCTGCCGACGCCGAGACGACGCTGGCGCGCATCACGCCCGTTGGCGACTATGCCCGCTTCGCCGGGGCCGCTTTCGTGATCGAGGCGGCAACCGAGCGCGAGGAGGTGAAGCGCGCGATCTTCGAAAAGGCGGGCGCGGTGCTGGGCGCGGACGCGATCCTTGCCAGCAATACCAGCTCGATCCCGATCACCCGCATGGCCGCGCATACGGCGGACCCGGCGCGCTTCATCGGACTCCACTTCTTCAACCCCGTGCCGCTGATGCCGCTGATCGAGATCATCCCCGGTCTCGCCACCAGCACCGATACGACGCAGCGTACCCGTGCCTTCGCGGAAAACCTTGGCAAGCAGGTGGTGATGAGCGGCGACCAGCCCGGCTTCATCGTCAACCGGGTGCTGCTGCCGATGATCAACGAGGCGGTCTTCGTGCTGGGCGAGGGCACGGCGGGCATCGCCGATATCGACGCCGGGGCGCGGCTCGGGCTCAATCATCCCATGGGGCCCCTGCAGCTCGCCGACTTCATCGGGCTCGACACCTGTCTCGAGATCGTGCGCGTGCTTCACACGTCGACGGGGGACAGCAAATATCGCCCGGCACCGCTGCTGGTAAAATATGTCGAGGCCGGCTGGCTGGGCCGCAAGACGGGTCGCGGCTTTTATGACTACAGCGGCGAGGAACCGGTTCCGACGCGGTGACTTGTCTCGGGTGAAGGAGCATCATCATGGCCACCGATCCAAATCTCGCCCCCGAGACTCACAATTCCGAACAGGACGATGAACAGTCGCAGGCGCAGACCATTGCCGACGAGGCTCGCGGTCGCAGCGCCGGCGATGGTGGGGAGCCGACCGAGAGCGTGAAGGTGAACGGCGCCAATCTCGACGCGGATTCGACGCAGGACCTCGTCGACCACATGCGCGACATGGAAAGCTCGGGCCGGATAGACATGGGTGCCTATCGCGGCGAACCGAACATGGACGACGAAGACGACCGCTACGGCGAGGCGAACAGCCTGGAGGACGAGGACGGCACTCCGCCCCACGACGCCTGATCCGGCGGGCCGTCAGCCTCCGGAGAGGAGGCGCTGGCGCATGTCGATCTCGGGGCGATTCAGCGGTGCATCCGCGTCGGCCTCCGGCTCATCCAACTCGCCCTGGTAGATCGCGGGCGTTTCGGGCGGCAAAGCCTCGGAAGTGCTGGTCGCGGTCGGCGTCGGGCTGGCTGCGGGTGGCGGCGGAGCTGCCTGGGCGGTCTCGGCCCTGGAAGCGATCTGTTCGGTCTGCTCGACCACGACGCCGGGATCGTCCTCGGTCCCCACGCCGAGCGCGACGACTGCCAGGAACGCGCCCGCGACCGCGAGCTTCTCGATAAGCGAAAAGGAGCCTGTCGTCCCGGCCATGCCCGCGAGATAGCCGAGAAGCGTTAAGGATCCGCTTCCGACACGCCGGTCACCTTTCGCTGGCGAGGCGTTTCAGTTCGTAGAGCAGCTCCAGTGCATCGCGCGGCGCAAGCCCATCCACGTCGCAGGCGGCGAGCCGGTCGCGCAGGGCGTCGACCGCAGCCTCCTCCTGCTCGGCGGCAGCGGCGAAGAGCGGCAGGTCGCCGAGGCCCGCCGCCAGCCCGCCCGTCTCGGCGCGGCCCTTCTCGAGCCGGTCGAGGATGGTCTTGGCGCGCTTCAACACTGGCGGCGGCAGCCCCGCGAGCCGCGCCACTGCAAGGCCGTAGCTGCGGTCCGCCGCCCCGCCCGCCAGCTCGTGCAGCAGCACCAACTCGCCCTTCCATTCCTTGGCGCGGACATGGTGGAGACTCAGCGCCTCGCAACTCTCCGCCAGCCGCGCGAGCTCGTGGTAGTGGGTTGCGAACAGGCAGCGACAGCGCATCGCGTGCACCGCCTCCGCCACCGCCCAGGCGAGCGCCATGCCGTCATAGGTCGAGGTACCGCGCCCAACCTCGTCGAGGATCACGAAGCTACGCTCGGTCGCCTGGCTGAGGATCGCGGCGGTCTCCACCATCTCGACCATGAAGGTCGAACGGCCACGAGCGAGGTTGTCGGAGGCGCCGACGCGGCTGAACAGGCGGTCGGCGATGCCCAGCCGGGCGGACTGCGCGGGCACGAAGCTGCCCGCCTGCGCCAGCAGCAGGATCAGCGCGTTCTGCCGCAGGAAGGTCGACTTGCCGCCCATGTTCGGCCCGCCGATCAGCCACAACCGGTCGCCCGGGCCGAGCGTGCAGTCGTTGGCGACGAAGCGATCACCGTTGCGGGCCAGAGCCGCCTCGACGACCGGATGGCGTCCACCCGCGATCTCGAGACAGGGCGCCTCCACCATCTCGGGGCGGCACCAGTCGCCCTGCGCCGCCCGCTCGGCGAGGCCCGCGGCGACATCGATGCGGGCGAGCGCCTGCGCGGTGACGGCGATCGCCTCGCGCCGCGCCGCGACCTCGCCGGTCAGCTCCTCGAAATGCGCCTCCTCCGCCGCGAAGGCGTGGCCGCCCGCCTCCGCGATCCGGCTCGCCTCCTCGTGCAGGCCGAGCGAGTTGAAGCGCACCGCGCCCGCCATCGTCTGGCGGTGCGTGAATCCGCTGTCCGCCGCCATCAGCCGGTCGGCATGGCGCGCGGGCACCTCGATGAAATAGCCGAGCACCTTGTTGTGCCGGATCTTTAGCGACGGGGTCGCCATCTCCTCGCGATAGCGCGCCTCGAGTCCGGCGATGGCGCGGCGGGCGTTGCCGCTCGTCTCGCGCAGCGCGTCGAGCGCGTGGTCATAACCGGCCGCGATGAAGCCGCCCTGGCTGCGTTCGGTCGGCGGGGTCGGCACCAGCGCGCGGGCGAGGTGGTCGATCAGCGCCGAATGACCGCCCATCCGTGTGACAGACTCTGCCAGCAGTGGGGGGAGATCGGATGCGCCCTTCAATGCCTCGCCGATACGCCGCGCTTCGGACAGCCCGTCGCGGATCTGCCCGAGGTCGCGCGGGCTGCCCCGCCCCGCGACGACCCGGCCGAGCGCGCGGGCGATGTCGGGGCACTGGCGAAGAAGTGCGCGCAGATCGCTCCGCAGGATCGGGTCGCGATGAAGGAAGTCCACTGCGCCGAGCCGTGCCTCTATTCCCGCGATATCGGCCAGCGGCGCCGACAGGTCTTCCGCCAGCAGGCGCGAGCCGGCGCCCGTGGCGCAGCGATCGACCGCAGCGAGCAGCGATCCCGCGCGCCCGCCGCCTTGTGCCTCGAGCACCTCGAGGCTGGCGCGCGTGGCCGCGTCCATCGCCAGCCGCTCCGCGCCGCGCCGTGCGACCGGCGGCAGCAGGAAGGGCAAGCTGCCGCGCCCGATATGCTCGAGATAGGCGATCAGGCCGCCCGCCGCCGCCAGCATCGGGCGCGAGAAGTCGCCCAGCCCCTCCAGCGTCGCCACGCCGTGGAGCGCCTTCAGCCGCGCCTCTCCGTTCTCGCTGCGGAAATCGGCGGGGGGACGGGCGATCCCGTCCTCGGGCAAACCCTGCCACCCATCCGGAGCGACGATCTCGCTGGCGCCGATGCGCGCCAGTATCGCGCCGAGCATGGGTTCGGGACATTCCTCCATCTCGACCCGGCCGGTCGAAATGTCGCAGCAGGCGATGCCCACCGCATCGCGCAGCGGCGCCAGCGCCACCAGCATATTCGCCTGCCGCGGGTCGAGCAGCGCCTCCTCGGTCAGCGTTCCCGCCGTGACGAAGCGCACGATGTCGCGCGCCACCAGCGCCTTGGACCCGCCGCGCTTCTTGGCCTCCTCAGGCGTTTCGACCTGCTCGGCGATGGCGACCCGCTGCCCGGCCTTGATCAACCGCGCTAGATAGCCTTCCGCCGAGTGCACCGGGACACCGCACATCGGCACCGGTGCGCCGCCATGTTCGCCCCGGCTGGTGAGCGCGATGTCGAGTATGCCCGCGGCGATCTTCGCATCATCGAAGAACAGTTCGAAGAAATCGCCCATGCGGTAGAACAGCAGACAGCCTTCGGCCTGACGCTTGAGCGCGTGATATTGCTCCATCATCGGGGATGCAGCGCCCGCCATAGCGGTCCGAGGTAGCGGCGCACCCGGCGATTCGCCAATGCCGCGCCCGCGCTTTCCCCTGCTGTCGCTTTCCGTTAGGGCCGCGGCGAACAGCACACCCGGGAACCAACATGTCCGACGAAAAACCTTCCGCCTTCACCGAACGCGAGGCGCTGTTCTACCACGAGACGATCCGGCCCGGAAAGATCGAAATCATCGCCTCGAAACCGATGGCGACGCAGCGCGATCTGTCCCTCGCCTATTCACCGGGCGTCGCCGCGCCGGTCGAGGCGATCGCCGCGGACCCTGCCAACGCTGCCCGCTACACCGCACGCTCGAACCTCGTCGCGGTGATCTCCAACGGGACCGCGATCCTCGGCCTCGGCAATCTGGGTGCGCTGGCATCGAAGCCGGTGATGGAAGGCAAGGCGGTGCTGTTCAAGCGGTTCGCCGACGTCGATTCGATCGACATCGAGCTTGCGACCGAGGACCCGGACAAGTTCATCGAGGCGGTCGCGCTGATGGAACCGAGCTTCGGCGGTATCAACCTCGAAGACATCGCCGCACCCGAATGCTTCGTGATCGAGGCCGCGCTGCGGAGCCGCATGAATATCCCGATCATGCATGACGACCAGCACGGCACCGCGATCATCGCTGCGGCGGGGCTGATCAACGCCTGCCACTTGACGGGCCGCGCGCTCAAGGACTGCCGCATGGTGGTGAATGGCGCGGGCGCGAGCGCGCTGGCCTGCACCGCGTTGATCAAGGCGCTGGGCGTGCCGCACCAGAACGTGATCGTCTGCGACCGGCAGGGCCCGATCTATCCGGGCCGCGACAATGTCGACCAGTGGAAGAGTGCCCACGCCGTCCCCACCGAAGCGCGAAGCCTCGAGGAGGCGCTGGTCGGCGCCGACATCTTCCTCGGCCTCTCCGCCGCGGGTGCGCTCAAGCCAGAGTGGGTGGCGAAGATGGCGAAGCAGCCGATCATCTTCGCGATGGCCAATCCCATACCCGAGATCATGCCCGATGCCGCCAAGGCCGTGCGCCCGGATGCGATCATCGCCACCGGGCGGAGCGACTTCCCCAACCAGGTCAACAACGTCCTCGGCTTCCCCTTCATCTTTCGCGGCGCGCTCGATGTGCAGGCGACCGACATCAACGAGGAGATGAAGATCGCAGCCGCCCGCGCCATCGCCCAGCTTGCGCGCGAGCGCGTGCCGGAAGAGGTCGCGGCAGCGTATGGTGTCAGCCATCAGTTCGGCACCGACTACATCATCCCGGCCCCCTTCGATCCGCGGCTGATGGAGGTCGTTTCCAGCGCGGTCGCCAGGGCGGCGATGGATACGGGCGTGGCGCTCGCCCCGATCGCGGATTTCGAGGCCTATCGCCACAAGCTAAAGGCGCGGCTCAATCCGACGACGGCGGCGCTCACCAATATCTACGAGCGGGCGAAGGCCAATCCCAGGCGCATGGTCTTTGCCGAGGCGGAGGAGGAAGTGGTGCTGCGCGCCGCGATCCAGTTCCGCGACTTCGGCTATGGCGAACCGATCCTGGTCGGCCGCACCGAGAAGGTCATGGAAAAGCTCAAGGAACTGGCGGTAGACGATCCCGCCAGTTTCATCATCGAGAACTCAGCCGTCTCCGACAAGAAGGCGGAGATGGTGGATTACCTTTACAAGCGGCTGCAACGGCGCGGTTACACCGAGCGGGACGTTGGCCGCATGGTGAACCAGGAGCGTAACGTCTTCGCCGCCCTGCTGGTGGCGCTCGGCCATGGCGACGGGCTGATCTCGGGCCTCACCCGCACCTTCGCCCAGACCGCGCGCGAGATCGGGCGTGTGCTCGATGCAAAGCCCGATGCGCTGTCCTTCGGCATTCACATGATGATCGGGAAGAACCAGACCACTTTCCTTGCCGATACCACGATCAACGAACGCCCGAGCGCGGTCCAGCTGGCCCATATCGCGCGCGAAACCGCTGCGGTTGCGCGGCGCATGGGGCATGAGCCGCGCGTTGCCTTTTTGAGCTATTCGACCTTTGGGAACCCCTCGGGCCAGTGGCTCGCCAGCATCCGCGAAGCGGTGGCGATCCTCGACCGCGAGCAGCCGGACTTCGAATACGAGGGCGAAATGGCGCCCGATGCCGCGCTCAATCCCAAGGTGATGGAGCTCTATCCGTTCAGCCGCCTCTCCGCCCCGGCAAATGTCCTGATCATGCCCGGTCTCCAGTCCGCCAACCTCAGCGCCAAGCTGCTGCGCGAACTGGGCGGGGCGACCACCATCGGCCCGATGCTGATCGGGATGGAAAAACCGGTCCAGATCGCGCCCATGACCGCCATAGCGCCGGACGTGCTGACGCTTGCGGTGCTCGCCAGCGCAGGTGTGGTCGGCTGACCGCATAAGCTGAGCGGCCCGTCGCCCGGTTCACCGCCGGGCAAGCTGCCTGCGGCGAGGGCCGTGCGCAGCAGGGGTCACTTGAGGGAATATACAATGCAGAAAATTTCAGCTGTTGCCGCGCTTGCGGCGGCTCTGGTCGCCGCGCCCGCACTGGCGAGCGACGATGACGGCGCTACCGGCGGCTTCTACGTCGGCGCGCTCGCCGGCTACGAAGGGCTGTCGGTCACCTCGACGGACGGATCGGCCACGGCCAATGCCGATTCGGCTGTTTACGGCGTCACCGCCGGCTACGATCTCGACCTCGGCAATGCCTTCCTCGGCATCGAGGGCGAAATCTCGACCAGCGGCGGATCGACCAGCTTTCCCGCCAGCCTCGGCGCCGCGCGCGAGGGACTGGAGACGAGCGGCCAGTATTATCTCGGCGCCCGCGCCGGCTTCGCACTGACGCCGGGCATCTCGGCCTATGGCAAGGTCGGCTATACCGCGCTCGACACCCGTGCGTTCACCGAGAGCGGCACGATAGGCGATCTCAAGGAGAACACCGACGGACTGCGTTTCGGCGGCGGGCTTCAGGTCCAGCTGCCCGGCCCGCTGGAGGCGCGCGTCGAATATCGCCGCTCCACCTACAAGAACCTGCCCGACGCGGGACAGGATCGTGCTTCGACCGATCAGGTCGTCGCCGGGATCGGCCTGCGCTTCTGACGCGCAACTAGAACGGCAGGGTCTTGCCGGTGTAATCGACGTAGCGGAATCCGCTTCCGCCGGATGCCTCGATCACGTCGGCAAGGCCCGCCACGCTCTCCTCCACCGAAAGCGGCGCGGCCGATCCGCCCATGTCGGTCTTCACCCAGCCGGGATGCATCGCGAGCACTTCGACATCGCGCGCCTTCGCCTCCTGCTCGGACAGCCCCTTGGCGAGCATGTTGAGCGCCGCCTTGCTGGCGCGGTAAAGCTCGTACCCGCCCGAGCTATCCGCGATCGATCCCATGAGCGAGGTCATGAAGCCGAGCGTCCCGCCCTCGCGCAGCGAAGGGAGCAGGGCACGGCCCGTCCGGACAGGTCCGAAGGCATTGGTCATCATCACCTCGGCCACCTCTTCCGCGGTGGCCTTGTCGGACGACTGGTGGGCCGCCCCCATGACACCGGCGTTGACGAAGACGACATCGAGCCCGCTTGCTGCCTTGGCAAGTGCCGCGATGCTGCCTGCATCGGTCACATCGGCGATATGCACCTCCACGCCGTCAAACGCGTGCAATTCGTCGCTCCGGCTGCGCTCGGTGGCGAGCACCCGCCACCCGCGCGAGGCGAATTCGCGCGCAAGGCCCAGCCCGAGCCCACGCGAGGCACCGATGATGAGGATGCTCTTGTCAGTGGCCATGATCGTTCCCTTTGCTGAGACGGAACAGCGTCATGCCGACTCCATCACGGTCTTGAGGTTCATGAATTCGTGCAGCCCGTGGCGCGAGAGTTCGCGGCCGTGGCCCGACCGCTTGATGCCACCGAAGGGCGCTTCGGGCGCGCTGGCGAGAATCTGGTTGAAGGCAGTCATCCCGGCCTCGATATCGCGCACGAAGCACGCCTTCTCGGTCTCGTCCTGCGTGAACACCGCCGAGCCCAGGCCATAGGGTATGGCATTGGCGATCCGCAGCACATCGTCGATCCCCTCGGCACGGTAGACCTGCGCGACGGGACCGAAGATTTCCTCCCGCGCGGTCTCGGAATCGAGGGGCACGTCGGTCAGGACGCCGGCAGACATGAATGCCCCCGGGCGATCGAGAGCCTCGCCTCCGAACAACAGGCTGGCGCCTTCCTGCCGTGCCTTCTCGAGTTGTTGGATCACCGTGTCGCGCTGCTCGAAGCGGGAAAGCGGACCCATGTCGGTGGCGTCGTCGAAGGGGTCGCCCGCCTTAACCGCGCGCATGGCCGTAGAGAAGCGATCGAGGAACGCATCGTAGACGGACGCCTCCACGATCATCCGCTTGCCGCAGATGCAGGACTGGCCGGTGTTCTGGATGCGCGCCTTCACGGCTGCCTCTACCGCTGCGCCCATGTCGGCGGACGGCATGACGATGAACGGATCGGAGCCGCCAAGTTCGAGCACCACCTTCTTGAGCGCCTTGCCCGCTGCCCCCGCCACCGCGCGACCCGCACCTTCGCTGCCGGTCAGGGTGACGGCGGCGATGCGATCGTCGGCAATGATGTCGGCGACCGGACCCGAGCCGATCGGTAGATTGGCGAACAGCCCGGCGGGCGCACCTGCCTCGATCGCCATTTCCTCGATCAGCGCCGCGCAGCCCTGGACGATGCTCGCGTGCTTTAGCAGGCCGACATTGCCCGCGAGAATGGCCGGCCCCATGAAGCGCGCCACCTGCCAGTAGGGGAAGTTCCAGGGCATCACCGCCAGCACCGGGCCGAGCGGCAGCCACACCCCGCGCGCGGTTCCGCCGTCGACAAGCGTCCACCGCTCTTCTGCGAGCATGGCCGGTCCTTCCTGCGCCAGATGGCGAAACAGCGCCGCGCATTTCCGGACTTCCGCGCGGGCCGAGGCAATCGTCTTGCCCATCTCCAGCGTCGCCTGCCGGGCCAGACGCTCGGCATTGGCGTCGAACACCTCCGCCAGCCGATCCAGAAGCGCAGCGCGACGGTCCAGCCCGCTCAGCCGCCAATCATCGAACACGGACCGCGCCCTAGCGAGGGCAGCCTCGATTTCACTTGAGCCGAGTTCATCGTAGGTCTGCAAGACCTCCCCCGTGGCAGGGTTCCGGGTGGTGAGCATGGTGATCCGTCCTTTGCCGGAAGAATGGGCCGGGACGCCACGGGTTCCACCGGTAGCATCATCTGCGCCGGAAGCGGAGATACCGGATTATATAATACCTCGCCCTGCATCGTCACAATGCGGGGCAGATCGTCATGATACGCATCCTGGTGAGCACCGCGATTGATGCGAAGGAGGTCACCGCTATCGACTGCGCGCTGGATGGGTCGCCCGCGATCGTATGCGGCGCAGTTCCTGCATGCGCAAGACCGAGCGCACCGCCAGGAAAGAGCGAAATGGCTTACGTTGACCGCCCTTTGGACCATGTCCAAAACGCATGCCCAAATCTCGTGTTGTCAGGGTTTTGTCGTTTCTGGCTTGCGAGATGGATGTGAGCCCTTTCTCGCGGTTTCGAGCACTTTCCAAATCCGCCGCCCTGCGCTAACGCCGACCGTGGTGCGCGGTTTCATAGCCCTGTTTGGCCTCATGGCGCTGATCCTTTCCGGCCTTCATGCCGGCCCTGTTGCTGCGCATGGAAAGGAAGCTCCGCCCATTGCGACTGCCATGTCGCATGGTCATGGTCATTTCGACGCGAGCCAAGACAACGATTCCGGCGATGGCCATTCATCGCCCGATCTGAATTCCGAACAGGCCCATCATCACTGCCCTGCCGGCCCGGTGCCGCGGTTACCCGGAAGCGAT
This sequence comes from Pseudomonadota bacterium, assembly GCA_021794525.1. GTDB lineage: Bacteria > Pseudomonadota > Alphaproteobacteria > Sphingomonadales > Sphingomonadaceae > Qipengyuania. The sequence continues at coordinate 27,755 of JAJYQP010000038.1, forward strand.
CTGGAGGCCAGAGTCGCCAATCAGATCGTCTTTGCGTCCGAGGTTTCTCAGTTGCATTCGGGTTCGTCCGCGCCTCCGCTCGATCCACCGATAACCTGACCCCCTTGCATTCGCCGCGCGGCCTGCGCCGCGTGACTTGCATCCGGGCGTCAGGAGACAACCCCGATGAGATTTGGAACTTTGGCAACTCTCCTCGCGGGGGTGGCAGGGCTTGTTACGAGCCCGTTGGCGGCCGAGCCGCTCACTCTGAACGACGCTATCGCGCGTTCGCTATCCCTATCGCCGCAGGGTGCGGCGAGCGCGGCGCGGATCGAG
>JAJYQP010000087.1 GCA_021794525.1 Pseudomonadota bacterium
GAGCGAGCCGTCCAGCCGCGCGCTTCGAAAACTCGTCCGGTAGGCTTCAAGCGCGACGGCCCGCTGTTCGTCTTGCGCATCGGGAGCGAGCCGGAGCAGAGCCTGCGGGAGGCTCAGCCCGACGATCCGGCGGACGGCATTGCGGTCGGGCGGGGGGAGGCGCGCGGCGGCAAAGGCCTCGTCCATCGCGCGCACGATCGCGGCCTGGCTGTCGACCAGCGTCCCGTCGCAGTCGAAGACGACGAGCCGCCGCGCCATCAGTTCGCCAGCGTCCGCATCAGCGCCGCGAGCCCCGGCGAACCGCTCGCTTCAAGACCGCTCGCGATCACCGAGCGTTCCCCGGCGGATTTCTTCTGCGAGAGCTTGAGTGTCGGCCGCCACGCCAGCACTTCCATCTCGAAGCCGACGATCATGGTGGTGAGCTTGTCCCAAAGCTCGCGCGGGGTTTCCTCCGCTTGCCAGACCTCGCCGCCGAGCCGGCTCTCGTGCTTGTCGATCAGGGTATAGAGCAGGTTCTCCAGCCCCTCCGGCGCCATCCGGCGGACGCGGCCTTCCAGCTCCAGCGTGACATAGTCCCATGTCGGCACCGTCGCCCGGTCGGCATACCAGCGCGGGCTGACATAGCCGTCGGGCCCGTTGATCGTGACCAGCGCCATCGCGCCGTCGAGATGGCGGGTCAGCGCGTTGCCGCGCGCGAGATGGAACTGCACCGCCCCGTCGCCGGTGGAATGGAGCGGGGTATGCGCCACCCTCGGCCCGTCGGGCGTGGTCAGGAACACCATGCCGAAGCCGATCTCGTCGATCAGCGCTTCGAACAGCGCCCGATCCTCGCTCCGGAACAGCGGATTGGGGTGCATCAGCGCTTGGTCCCGCGCGGCTTCGATCCCGGTTTCGCGCCGGAGGCATCGCGCCGCCCCCGCCGTTCGCCGCGCCGCGCCTTGCGATACTGCTTGGCGTGCTGACGCGCGGCCTGCTTCTTTTCCTCCGGGGTGCGCTCGACGGTGGACTGGCGCAGCGGCTCGGCACTGCTGGTGGAGGGGCTGAAACCCAGTTGCTCCATGCTCGCCGCGAAATGCTCGGGCAGCTCGGCGGTCGCGTCGATCTCGGTCCCGCCCGGCGCGTCTATGACGAGCCGGCGGGCATGGAGATGCATCTTCCGGCTGATGGTGCCGGTGAGGAAGGCATCCTGCCCGCCATATTTGCCATCGCCGACGATGGGATGGCCCATCGCCGCGCAATGGACGCGGAGCTGGTGGGTCCGGCCGGTCAGCGGCTCGAGTTCGAGCCAGGCGGCGCGCTTGCCAGCGGTATCGACCACCCGGTAGCGGGTCCTGGCCGGCTGGCCGTTTTCGTGATCGACGTGCATCTTCTCGCCGCCCGAACCCGGCTGCTTGGCGAGCGCGGCATCGATCGTTCCCTCGCGCACGTCGGGCACGCCGACGACGAGCGCCCAGTAGACCTTCTTCGCGCTGCGGCCCGAAAAGCGCTTGGAAAAGAACGCGGCGCTGCCGGGTGTCTTCGCGATCAGCAGCACGCCCGAGGTGTCCTTGTCGAGCCTGTGGACGAGGCGCGGCCGTGGCTGGTCGTCCGCCACGAAGGCGTCGAGCAGGCCGTCGACGTGCCTGGTCGTCCTGGTGCCGCCCTGCGTCGCGAGGCCGGGGGGCTTGTTGAGCACGACCGCGGCGGGGGTCTCGACGATCACCATGGCGCGCGCGGCGTCCCGGTCCTCGTCCGAGAGCGGCTTGCGGCCCGGAGCGGATCTTGCGGGGGCTGCGTCGCCGCCCGGCGGCACGCGGATTTGCTGACCGGGCTCCAGCCGGTCGTCGGGCCTGGCGCGCTTGCCATCGACGCGGACCTGCCCGGTGCGCGCCCAGCGGCTGACGGTCGCGAAGCCGATCTGCGGCAAGTGCCGCTTGAACCAGCGGTCCAGCCGGACGCCGGCATCATCGTCACCGACGGTGAACTGGCGGACGTCCTCTGCCATCAGGCCGCCGCCCGCATCAGCACGAGCCCGGCGAAAAGCCCGGTGATGCCGAGCGCCACCGACAGAAAGGCGTAGAGCGCGGCGATGGTCAGTTGACCGCGCTCGATCAGCAGCACCATCTCAAGGCTGAAGGCGGAAAAGGTCGTGTAGCCGCCGAGGAGGCCGACCCCGAGCAGGAGGCGCAACTGCTCCCCTGCGCCCTGTCCGCGCGCTGCGAGCCAGCCTGCGAGCAGCCCCATCAGGACGCTGCCCAGTGCGTTGACGGCAAGCGTGGCCCACGGAAAGGCGGTCATGGCAGCGGGGCCGAGCCAGCCGGTGAGCGCGCGCCCGGTCTGGTAGCGGAGCGCAGCCCCGAAGGCGCCGCCGATGGCGACGTTGAATGTTGCGGCGATGGGGGACAGGGTCGAGGACATCTCTCGGGTGCCCTAGCGGGCGGCGCGGCGCGTTGGAAGGGCGATGCGCGCGGGGTGCTTCGGGCTTGCTTTCCGCCCCCGACCTGCCTAAGGGGGCCGCCGTTCGAGCCGGTCCGGCATGGATTCGGCGCGCTTTTCGTTATATCTTTGGCGAATCGTCAAACGGCTAAGGAGGCAAGTCCGCACCAGCGGGCATCACGCCCCGCTAAGACTGAGGTGTTGGACTTTTATGCAGATCATCGTTCGCGATAACAATGTCGACCAGGCTCTCCGCGCGCTCAAGAAGAAGCTGCAGCGCGAGGGGGTCTATCGCGAAATGAAGCTGCGCCGCCACTTCGAGAAGCCGTCGGAAAAGCGCGCCCGCGAAAAGGCCGCCGCCGTCCGCCGCGCCCGCAAGATGGAACGCAAGCGCATGGAGCGCGACGGGGTCAAGTAATCCCGTCAGGGCGGGCCGTGAACGGCTTGCGCGACAGCCTTCACCAAGCCATGAGGGCGCGGATTTTTCCGCGCCCTTTTGCATTCCAGGACACCCGATGACCGAGATCACCCGCGTTCCCATCCAGCCCATTGCCAAGGGCTCGCTCGCCAAGCTGTGGATCGGGGTGCTGCTCGCGGTGCTTCTCGGTGCCGGTCTCGCCTGGTCGGCCATGCCCAAGGGCGTACGCGTCGATGTGGTGCGCGAGGGCGCGGGGGCGTCGCCCTCGAAAACCGACGTGATCTTCGTGAACTACACCGGCCGACTGGCAGACGGGACGGTGTTCGACCAGTCGCGCGACGTGCCGCTGCCGGTGGAGGGTATCTTCCCCAAGGGCAGCCCGCTGCCGCTCGGCCAGATGATCCCGGGCTTTGCCGAAGGCGCGGTGAAGATGAAGAAGGGCGGCAAGTACACGCTCTTCATTCCGGCGGACAAGGGCTACGGCGACAAGGGCCAGACGGATCAGCAGGGAAATGTGGTGATCCCGCCCAATTCGGACCTCACTTTCGACATCGAGCTGGTCGATATCATGCCGGAAGAGGATTTCCAGCGCCGCCTGCAGGTTCTCCAGCAGATCATGCAGCAGCAGCAGCAGCAGCAGGGCGGGGGCGCTGAAGGGGCCGGTCGCCCGATGCCGCCAAGCTAAGCCCTTTCCAAGCACCGGCCTGCCGCTAGACTGGCGGCCATGAGCGAACCGCAGGACACCGCGTGCGACTGGCCCCTGCGGCCCTGGATTCTTTCCGCCCTGCTGGGCGCGGCAGGCTTGCTGAATTACCTCGTCGCCGGGGATGATGGACCCGGCACCCAGGTGCCGTGGAAGGCCGCGCTTACCACGCTGCTGTTTTTCGGTCCCGTCGCTCTCGCCTTCACGCTGGAGCGGGACCGCTGGCGAGCCCCGCTTGCCTTTGCCGCAATCGTCGGCGCGGTGATGGCGGGCCTCGCCTGGCGCGCGGTCGGCACGGGCGACAGCTATGCCGACCCCGAGTTCGGCTTCATGGCCGGCGTACTGGCGACCGGCCTTGCGCTGCCGCTGTTCCAGGCCGGCTTCCACTTGCTGCGCTGGCGGACCGATTACCGCGCCATCCACGGCCACGTCGGGACCGACGCCATCTGCGCCGCGGGTAGCCTCGCCTTCGTGGGCGTGAGCTGGCTGATGCTGCTCCTGCTGGCGGAACTCTTCCACCTGCTGAAGCTCGACTTCCTCCGCGATCTGCTGCGCGAGGGCTGGTTCGGCTGGACATGGTCGGGTGCGGCCTTCGGCGCGGCGCTGGGGGTGCTAAGGAACGCGGCTGCCATCATCGGCACGCTGCGGCGGGTGGTGATGACGGTGCTCTCGCTGCTGGCGGTGCCGCTCGCGGCGGGGCTGGCGCTGTTCCTGGTCGCGATGATGGTCTCGGGCCCCGAGGTGCTGTGGGAAGCGACCCGCAGCGCGACCCCGGTGCTACTCACCTGCGCTGCGGGCGCGTGGGTGCTCGCCAACGCCATCCTGCGCGACGAGGATGCGAGCATGAGCGGCAACCGCGTGCTGGGCTGGGCGGGGCTGGTGCTGGTGCTTTCGATCCTGCCGCTCACCGTTTTCGCGGCAGTGTCGATGGGCACGCGCATCGCCCAGCATGGCCTCAGCCCCGAGCGGCTGTGGGGACTGGTCGCGATCGGTGTCGCGGTGGCTTACGGCCTTGCCTGGCTGGTCGCGGTGGTGCGCGGCTGGAAGGGCAATGAGTGGCGCGAACGCGTCCGCCGCGCCAATCTCCACCTCGCGGTGCTGATCTGCGGTATGGCGCTGTTCCTCGCGCTTCCGATCCTCGATTTTGGCGCCATCAGCGCGCGTCAACAGGTTGCGCGGCTTAACAGCGGAGCAGTGAGAGGGGCAGCCTTTGACTATTCCGCTCTGCGATGGGATTTTGGCGATGCCGGTCGGCGAGCGCTTGCAGCGCTCACCAAGTCTAGCAACGGCTTCGTACGAAACGAGGCTAAAAAGGCACTGGCGGAGAAAGATCGCTTTGGGCCGATCGATCAGAGTTTCGCGGGGACATTCCAGGTACGGCCGATAGGCCGCGAATTGCCGCCAGCGTTGCGAACCGCGATCACCAGCAATCTATTCGAGGGTTGTTCGGGTGAATCGGTCTGTCGGGTGTTCCTGCAGCCTGACGGCATTACCGCCATCGTGATTGATGACGACTGCTCACGGCCGGGCTTGCCTCGCGAAGACTCGTTTCGACCCGGTGTCAGATGCCAAATCGGGGTTGCGGTCTATCGGCTCGAACGAGGCAAGTGGGTCGAACCAAGTCAGAAATCCCGAGCGCCCATGTCGGAAGCAGAAGAGCGGAAGGCTCTTCGACGAGAACGAGAGGCGATAGAGCGGGGCGACGTAACGATCGGGCCAGTGCCGGAAGTTCAGGTTTACGTGGGTGGGAAGCCAGCTGGCCAGCGTTTCGACCCCTCGCCGAACTCCACACCGCCGCTTGAAGGCGCACCGCCTCCCCGCTAACGCGCGCTCCCATGTCCGTAGACAAAGCCACCGTCGCCAAGATCGCGAATCTTGCCCGCATCGCCATGGACGATGCCGCGCTCGAACGTATGGTCCCCGAACTCAACAACATCCTCGCCTGGGTCGAACAGCTCGGCGAGGTCGACGTAAGCGGGATCGAGCCGATGACCGCCGTGATCCCCAACCACCTCCGCCTCCGCGACGATGTCGTCGATGCCGATCCGCTGACCGGTGGCGGCAAGCGTGACGCGGTGCTCGCCAATGCGCCCGCCGCCGAGCATGGCTTCTTCGGCGTTCCGAAAGTGATCGAGTAATGACCGACCTGACCCAGCTGGGCGTCAAGGCCATCCGCGACGGCGTGGCCCGCGGCGATTTCACCGCGCGCGAGGTGGCGGAGGCATTCAACGCCGCCGTGGCCGGGGCTGCCGCGCTCAACGCCTTCATCGTCACCACCCCCGATCACGCGCTCGCCGCCGCCGATGCGGTGGACACCAGGCGTGCGAAGGGCGAGGGGCTCGGCGTGATGGGCGGCGTCCCCATCGGGATGAAGGACCTCTTTGCCACCAAGGGGGTGCAGACCACCGCGGCGAGCCACATCCTCGAAGGCTTCAGGCCCGAATACGAGAGCACGGTCAGCCAGAACCTGTGGAACGCGGGCGCGGGGATGCTGGGCAAGCTCAACCTCGACCAGTTCGCGATGGGATCGTCGAACGAGACGAGCTGGTTCGGCAACGTCAATTCGCCGTGGCGCAAGGCGGGCAGCAATGCGGCGATGAGCCCGGGCGGTTCCTCGGGCGGCTCGTCCGCCGCGGTCGCCTCGCGCATCGCGCCTGCCGCCACCGGCACCGACACCGGCGGCTCGATCCGCCAGCCCGCTGCCTTCGCCGGCATTTCGGGCATCAAGCCGACCTATGGCCGCTGTTCGCGCTGGGGCGTGGTCGCCTTCGCCTCGAGCCTCGACCAGGCGGGACCGATGGCGCGCGACGTCACCGATTGCGCGATCATGCTCGAGGCGATGGCCGGCTTCGATCCCAAGGACGCGACCAGCCTCGATATGCCGGTGCCGAAGTGGGAAGCCTCGCTGAATGCCGACCTCAGGGGCAAGAAGATCGGCATCCCGCGCGAATATCGCATGGACGGCACCGACGCTGCGATCCTCGCCAGCTGGGAACGCGGCAAGGAGTGGCTGCGCGATGCCGGGGCCGAGATCGTCGACATCAGCCTGCCGCACACCAAATATGCGCTGCCCGCCTATTACATCATCGCCCCCGCCGAGGCCTCCAGCAACCTCGCCCGCTACGATGGCGTCCGCTACGGCCTGCGCGATCTGCCCGAGCGTGCGGGCCTCCAGGACATGTACGCCGCGACCCGCGCCGCCGGTTTCGGCGACGAGGTCAAGCGCCGCGTCCTCATCGGCACCTATGTGCTCAGCGCCGGCTTCTACGACGCCTATTACACCCAGGCGCAGAAGGTCCGCGCGCTGGTCGCCCGCGACTTCGAGCAGGCCTGGGCGCAGTGCGACGCGATTCTCGCGCCCACCACGCCCACCGCCAGCTTCCCGATCGGCTCGCTCGATAAGGACCCGCTGACGATGTATCTGAACGACGTCTTCGCGGTCCCCGCCAGCCTCGCCGGCCTCCCCGCCATGAGCGTTCCCGCGATGCTCAACGCCGACGGCCTGCCGCTGGGCTTGCAGATCGTCGGCAAGCCCTTTGACGAGCAGGGCGTGTTGGACGTGGCGCTGGCTATCGAACAGCGCGCCGGGTTCGAAGCGCAGCCGGAGAGATGGTGGTAAAACCGGAACCGCCGTTCGTCTCGAGCGAAGTCGAGAGACGGGCAGACCTGGGGGAGGGTGTCTCGACTTCGCTCGACACGAACGGATCAGGGAGCCGGACTCCACATCGCTTCCTCGCGCTCGATTCCCTGCGCGGGATCGCGGCGCTGTTCATCGTCTTCTACCACATGGGCGATTTCGGCTGGATCAGCGGGTGGATGCCGTTCCGCTCGGGCTGGATGGCGGTCGAGTTCTTCTTCGTCCTCTCGGGCTTCGTTATCGCCATGAGCTATGGCGAGCGGCTGGCGAAAGGTTATCCGCGCGGGACGTTCCTGCTGATCCGGCTGGGGCGGGTGTTCCCCTTGCATCTCGCGGTGGTGGCGGGGTTCACCCTCCTCGAATTTACGGTGTTCCGCCCGGTCTTGGAGGAGTCCCACGGACTGCTGGAATGGGTCCGCGGCACCTTCCTGCTCGATGCCTTCGCGCCCGGCGCGGGCAATTTCTACGCCCCGGTGAGCTGGGCGGTGGGGGCCGAGATGGTGCTCTATGCCCTTTCCGCATTGCTGTTCGGAAGGGGACTGCTCGGCACCTGCATCGCCATTGCACTGGCCCTGCTGGGTGCCTGGGGGATGTGGGCGCATATCCAGACCTGGGGCTTCGGCTTCCTGCTCCAGCGCAGCCTGTTCGATTTCGCGATCGGCGTGCTGGCCTGGCGCATCCACCAGCGGCTTTCCGGCGTGGAGCCGGGTGCGGCACTGCTGACCGTGCTGGAGATCGTCGTGGCCGGCCTCGCGCTCTGGCTGTTCTGGGTTCCGGGCAAGAATGGGGCCTGGGTGCTGCTGGCCGCGCCGCTGTTCGCCGCCATGGTGCTGGTGTTCGCGCGCGATCGGGGGCTTGTCGCCCGCGCGCTCCACTGGCGGCCCTTCCAGACGCTAGGGCAACTCAGCTTTGCGCTGTTCATGGTTCACCTGGTCTGGATCATCCTCCCCAACCGCTTCGGTCCGCGCCTGTTCGAAGCGATGGGCCACGCCGACTGGGTGAGGCCGGGCCACCAGTGGTTCGGCCTCAACAGCATGGCCCCACCGCCCGCCGTGGCGACCGCGATCAGCCTCGCGCTGCTGGCCGGCGCGCTCGGCACCGCCTGGCTTGCCTGGCGCTTCATCGAGGAGCCCGCGCGCCACTGGACCAAACGCTTCGCGCCACCCGCCAAGTGACCCTTCACACCCGCCCGCGCACCTATTAGAGGCCACCCCATGTCCAGCTATCGCATCCAGGGTGCCACCGGCGAATGGGAGGTCGTGATCGGCCTCGAAGTCCACGCGCAGGTCGTTTCGAACTCCAAGCTTTTCAGCGGCGCCGCCACGGCTTTCGGCGCGGAGCCCAACAGCCAGGTCAGCCTCGTCGATGCGGCGATGCCGGGGATGCTCCCGGTGCCGAACCGCGAATGCATCCGCCAGGCGGTGCGCACCGGCATGGCGATCGAGGCGGAGATCAACCGCTGGAGCCGGTTCGACCGCAAGAACTACTTCTACGCCGACCTGCCGCAGGGCTACCAGATCAGCCAGCTCTACCACCCGCTGGTAGGCGAAGGGGCGCTGACCATCGAGGCGGACGAGAAGGTCGGCATACCCGAGGACAAGGTCATCGGGATCGAGCGCATTCACGTCGAGCAGGACGCCGGCAAGCTGATGCACGACCAGCACCCGACCATGAGCTACGTCGATTTGAACCGCAGCGGCGTTGCGCTGATGGAAATCGTCAGCCGACCCGACATGCGCAGCCCCGCCGAGGCCGGGGCCTATGTCCGCAAGCTGCGCAGCATCCTGCGCTATGTCGGGTCGTGCGACGGCAATATGGAGGAAGGCTCCATGCGCGCCGACGTTAACGTGTCGGTGCGCAAGCCGGGCGAGCCCTTCGGCACCCGCACCGAGACCAAGAACGTCAACTCGGTCCGCTTCGTCATGCAGGCGATCGAGCACGAAGCGCGCCGCCAGGTCGATCTGATCGAGGACGGCGGCAAGGTGGTGCAGGAAACGCGGCTGTTCGATCCGAACACCGGCTCCACGCGCTCGATGCGCAGCAAGGAAGACGCGCACGACTACCGCTACTTCCCCGATCCCGACCTGCTGCCGCTCGAACTCGACGAGGCCTTCCTCGCCGAATGCCGCGCCAGCCTGCCCGAGCTGCCCGACGCCAAGCGCCGCCGCTATGTCGAGAAGCTGGGCCTCACGCCCTACAACGCCCGCGAGCTCACCGCCGAGGTCGAGACCTTCGCCCGCTTCGAGACGCTGCTGGCGGAGACTGCGAAGGGCATCGGCAAGCCGGAGAAGGCGGTTGCCACGCAGGTTGCCAACTGGGCACTCTCGATCGCGCCGGGCGTGATGAACGCCGCCCGGGCCGAGGCAAATCCCGCCCACGCGACCGCGAGCGCGCAGGCCGCGATCCTCGCCATGCAGGACCGGGGCGAGATCAGCGGCGGGCAGGCGAAGGAAATCTTCGAGATCGTCCTCACAACCGGCCGCGCGCCCGCCGAAATCGCCGAGACCGAGGGTTTGAAACAGCAGAGCGACACCGGCGCGATCGAGGCGGTGATCGACGGGGTGCTCGCTGCGAACCAGGACAAGGTCGAGGAATACCGCGGCGGCAAGGACAAGCTGTTCGGCTTCTTCATCGGCCAGACGATGAAGGCGATGGAGGGCAAGGGCAACCCGGCGGTTGTCAATCAGCTGCTGAAGGCGAAGCTCGACGGGTAACACAGCGATGCTCAGCATCGTCCTCGTCCAGCCCGAGATTCCCGGCAATACGGGCGCGGTGGGGCGGACCTGCGTGGCGCTCGGGGCGGAGCTCGTGCTGATCCACCCGCTCGGCTTCGTGATCTCGGACGCGCGGGTGAAGCGGTCGGGGCTCGATTACTGGCCGCATGTCCGCTTGTCGGAATACCGGAGCTGGGATCACTTCGTCGAGGAGCGCGCGCCGCGGCTCGACCAGCTGTTCCTGTTCGAGGAGCACGCCAGCACCTCGTTCTACGACGCCGAATATCCTGACGACGCGATGCTGGTGTTCGGGCAGGAGACGAAGGGCATCCCGGATGCGATCTGGCGCCGTTATCCCGGTCGCCAGTTCCACCTCCCGATGCGCAGCGACCACATCCGTTCGCTCAACCTCGCCAATACGGTCGCGGCGGCGGCCTACCAGGCGATGCGGGGGAAGTTCTGACCCAAATCAGACAGCCGCCGGGGTTGCCCCCGACGGCCTCATGTCGCGCAATGTGCGCTGTTGTTCCGTCACGCGCGCTCGCCCGAGAGCGGCATATCACCGAAAGCGCCGGCGTTGACCTTGCCCGACAGGCTGTCGCCATCGACGGTGGCTTCGCAGGTCAGCTTCATCGGCATGGGCACGGTCATGTCCATGGTCCACTTGAGCGTGTTGCCGTCGACGGTGCCGTCCTTGATGTCCATCGAACCCATGCCGCCGGCCATGCTGCCGGTCCAGCTGTCGCCATCGCCGCAATTGACGGTCAGGGTGCCCTTCTGATCGCCCATCGGGCTCTTGACAGTGGTGTTCCAGCTACCTTCGACGGACATCAATTCTCTCCTTGAAACGGGGGGCTATCCCTTCGCCTTTGCTGACAGGCGTGTCAATTGGCGCGATGGCTAACGGTCGTGACGCTGGCGGCGTTGGCGCGGACATCCTCGCGCCAGAAGTGCACCGGCTTGAAGCGGTGCTGGACGAACAGCGTGGCCTGGTCGGTGTAGTGGCGGCTCGACGGACGCGTGGTGGCCGCGCCGAAGGGCTGGATCGAACGCGAGGTGACGCGCTGGCCGGGCAGCCATTCGGCCCACAGGATGTAGCTGTCGCCATGCTTGACTGCCAACCGCCCGTCGTCGGCCACGTCCCAGGCGGTGGAGGCGCGCAGCGTGTCGGAGCCGCCGTCTAGCGGGAGGTCGATTTCGCGCGAATTGGCCACGCGGCGCAGGCGCAGCAGCTCGCTCATCGGCGGGTCGAGCCGGCCGAAGTGGCGCATCAGGTGATCGGTGGACCTGGTCAGTTCCTCGCGCGCATCGGGCCAGCGCTTGTGCTGATAGCTTGCCGACATGAACTCGCGGATCATCAGCAGCGCGATCGCATCGCCGCGCCCGATGTTGTCGGCGCAGCGGTCCCAGCCGAGCAGCAGCGCCCGGGCTTCCGCCAGCCGGGCATCCACCCTGAGATCGAGCGCGCGCACCGCGTCCATCATGTGCTGTACATAGCCGCTGATCTCGTAGCACTGGTCGAACTTGATCCGCTCCAGCGCCGCGCGGTCGAGCCTGTCCGCGCCGCTCAGAAGCGTCCAGGCCCGGCGCGCGCGATTGGTCATGTCGAGCTCGACGCCCATCTCCGGCGGCACGCTGGCGGGGTCGAGGTCGTTGCCCCGCCCGGCGGCGAGGAAGGGCGTGTTGTTGGCGCTGAACAGCCAGCCGCTCGCCGGGTTCACGTATTTCGGGATCGTTGCATAGGGGACGGTGCCGGTCCAGATCAGCGCAGCGTCGTCGCCCGGCAGCACGCCGCGCCAGTTCGCCCCGGCGGTACGCTGGGGGATCGCGGCATTGTAGACATAGGCGATGTTGCCCGCCTCGTCGGCATAGAGGAAGTTGGTCGAGGGCACCGCCATGCGCGCAAGCTGCACCTGCCATTCGGCGAGGTTCGTCGCCTTGTTGAGCCGGTAATAGGCGTCGAGCTGGTCGAGGCGGTCGATCCCGCCATAGCGGATGGCGAAGGCGCCGCGCGCGTTCTTGATGACGGGGCCGTGGGCGCTGCGCCAGATCTCGCGGCGGATCGGCAGCACCACCGGGCCGAAGCGAACCGGCAAATTCACGGTCGTGCGCTCCAGCGGCAGCCAGCGCTCGCCCATCCTGTACTTCGTGCCCGTGTCGTCGAGGACGAGCTTGTAGACGTCGATCATGTCGGGCCGGTTGACCGTGTTGGTCCAGCCGAGATGCTCGTTGTGGCCCAGGAAGGGGTAGGGGCTGCCGGGGAAGTTGGCGCCCGCGAAGTGCCAGCCTTCGCCGCTTTCCACCACCAGCTCGTACCAGGCGACGCCGCCGCGCCACGGCTGGTGGCTGTTGGATATGAGCACCGAAGGGCCGCCGCTTGCCTTGGGGGCGACCACGAAGGCGTTGGAGCCGGAGAGTGCGCCACCCTCTCCCCACGGCAGCGGCATCGGGCGGGCGCTGGCCTGCTTGGGTGCGGTCATTGTCGGAGCAGCGCCACTCGGCAGGGCAGCGCCCGGGATCGGCGGGCCGGGCTCGGGGCGCAGTTCCTCGCCCTTCACGAGCTGCTCGATCGTCCCGCCAAGTCCGAAGAAGAACGGCTGGCGCAGTGCGAAACCGGCCGCCACGTCGGTGCCGTTTACCGGAAACAGCCGGGCCAGCTTCACCTCGCCCGGATGCGCCGTGGCATAATCGTTGAGCCCGGTCGCATAGGCCTCGAACAGGGCGCGGGTATCGGCTGGCAGCAGCGGGTAGCGCCGCTCCGCCGTGCCGCGCGCATCGAGAAGGTGATAGGCGAAATCGACCGCCGCCCCGTCCTGCCCCGCGATCGCGCCATAGCGCCCGCGCGCCATGGCGATCACGTCCTGCAGCGTGCTGAAATCGTCCTCGGCGTGGGCGCGCGCGACGCCATAGGCGACATCGGCATCGGTCGTGCCGTAGATGTGCGGCACCCCGAACTCGTCGCGGGTGATCTCGGCGGTGTAGGCGCGTGGCGGCGGCGGCGCGTGGCGGGTCTGCGCGAACGGCTCCCAGGTCGCCAGCACGATGAAGCCGACGATCGGGAGCAGCGCGAGCCCCCAGCCGATCCGCCTTGCCAGTCTCATCCCCGTCTCCCGTTTCCCTTTGCAACCCGTCCTACAGGACAGTCGGGCGAGGACAAGCCTCGACCCGAAACCGGGGTTGTCCTAGTCGGCTACCACACCATATCCCGCCACGAGAGACTGGGAGACCCGCATGAACCTCGAGAAATTCACCGACCGCGCCAAGGGCTTCCTGCAGGCCGCGCAGACCGTCGCCATTCGCATGAGCCACCAGCGGATCAGCCCCGCGCATCTTTTGAAAGCGCTGCTGGAGGACGAGGAGGGCATGGCCGCGGGTCTGATCCAGCGCAGCGGCGGCGATGCGAAGAAGGCGGCGGGCGAGATCGATGCGGCGCTTGCGAAGGTGCCCGCGGTGACGGGCGGCGGGGCGCAGCAGACCCCGGGCCTCGACAACGATGCTGTGCGCGTGCTCGACCAGGCCGAGCAGATCGCGGCGAAGTCCAACGACAGCTACGTCACCGTCGAGCGGCTGCTGGTCGCGCTGGCGCTCGCCACCACAACTTCGGCGGGGCAGGCGCTGAAGGCGGCCGGCGTCGACCCCAAGGCGCTGGAGGCAGCCATCGCGCAGCTTCGTGGCGGGCGGACGGCGGACAGCGCCGGGGCCGAGAACGCCTATGACGCGATGAAGAAATATGCCCGCGACCTGACGCAGGCCGCGCGCGACGGCAAGCTCGACCCCGTCATCGGCCGCGACGAGGAGATCCGCCGCACCATCCAGATCCTCGCCCGCCGGACCAAGAACAATCCCGCGCTGATCGGCGAGCCCGGCACCGGCAAGACCGCGATCGCCGAGGGGCTGGCGCTCCGCATCGCGAACGGCGACGTGCCCGACAGCCTCAAGGGCCGCACGCTGATGGCGCTCGACATGGGCGCGCTGATCGCGGGCGCGAAATATCGCGGCGAATTCGAGGAGCGCCTCAAGGCGGTGCTCGACGAGGTGAAGGGCGCAGAAGGCCAGATCATCCTGTTCATCGACGAGATGCACACGCTGATCGGCGCCGGCGCGTCGGAAGGCAGCATGGACGCGAGTAACCTCTTGAAGCCCGCATTGAGCCGCGGCGAGCTACACTGCATTGGCGCGACCACGCTCGATGAATATCAGAAATATGTCGAGAAGGACCCTGCGCTCCAGCGGCGTTTCCAGGCGGTCTACATCGGCGAGCCCAGCGTCGAGGACACGATCTCGATGCTGCGGGGGCTGAAGGAGAAATACGAGCTGCACCACGGCGTGCGGATCACCGACGGGGCGATCGTCGCGGCGGCGCAGCTCTCCAACCGGTACATCCAGAACCGTTTCCTGCCGGACAAGGCGATCGACCTGATGGACGAGGCGGCGAGCCGCATCCGCATGGAGGTCGAATCGAAGCCCGAGGAGATCGAAAACCTCGACCGTCGCATCATCCAGCTCAAGATCGAAGAGCAGGCGCTTCAGAAGGAGCCCGACACCGCATCTCAGGAGCGGCTCGGCAACCTTCGGAAGGAACTTGCCGATCTCGAACAGCAGTCGAGCGAACTGACCACCCGCTGGCAGAACGAACGCGACAAGATCGCCGCCGAGGGCAAGGTGAAGGAGGAGCTGGAGGCCGCCCGGCTCGAGCTCGAGCAGGCCCAGCGCACCGGCGATCTCGCCAAGGCGGGCGAGCTGCAATACGGCCGTATTCCCGAGCTGGAGAGGCGGTTGGCCGAGGCGGAATCGCATTCCGAGAACGCCATGCTGCACGAGCAGGTGACCGAGGACGACATCGCCAGCGTCGTCAGCCGCTGGACCGGCATTCCCGTCGACCGGATGATGGCGGGCGAGCGCGAGAAGCTGCTCGCCATGGAGGAGACCATCGGCAAGCGCGTGATCGGCCAGGCGCAGGCGATCGAGGCGGTGTCGAAGGCCGTCCGCCGCGCCCGCGCAGGGCTTCAGGATCCCAACCGGCCGATCGGCAGCTTCCTGTTCCTCGGACCTACCGGCGTCGGCAAGACGGAACTCACCAAGGCGCTCGCCGGCTTCCTGTTCGACGACGACAACGCGATGGTCCGCATCGATATGTCGGAGTTCATGGAGAAGCACGCGGTCGCCCGGCTGATCGGCGCGCCTCCGGGCTATGTCGGCTACGACGAGGGCGGGGTGCTGACAGAGGCGGTGCGCCGCCGTCCGTACCAGGTGGTGCTGTTCGACGAGGTGGAAAAGGCGCATCCGGACGTCTTCAACGTGCTGCTCCAGGTGCTCGACGATGGTCGCCTGACCGACGGGCAGGGACGGGTGGTGGACTTCACCAACACGCTCATCATCCTGACCAGCAACCTCGGCAGCCAGTATCTGGCGCAGATGGAGGACGGGCAGGATGTCAAGGATGTCGAGCCGCAGGTGATGGACGTGGTTCGCGGGCATTTCCGGCCTGAGTTCCTCAACCGCCTCGACGAGATCATCCTGTTCCACCGCCTGGCGCAGGAGCACATGGCGCCGATCGTCGATATTCAGGTTGCGCGGGTGCAGAAGCTCTTGAAGGATCGTAAGATCGTGCTCGATCTGAGCGAGGCGGCGAAGCGCTGGCTCGGGCGGGTCGGCTACGATCCCGTCTATGGGGCGAGGCCGCTGAAGCGCGCGGTGCAGCGCTACCTGCAGGATCCGCTGGCCGAGAAAATCCTCGCCGGTGACGTGCCCGATGGCAGCACCGTGAGGATCGACGAAGGCGAGGGCGCGCTGGTGATGACGGTGGGGTAGGGGTGTGTCCGGGGCGACGGATCAACCGATCCGGCGCGCCTTGACACCGCCTTGGCCGTTGATGCGCATGGCAGCTTCGTCCAGCGATGTGGAACTCCGCATGGCGGCCTTGAGCTGGAAATTGGCGATGAAGCAGCTCAGAACCACGTCATACGGGTGTCGTTCGGAGAGGATGATCCTGGCCTTGGGAAACAGGCGGCGGATCAAGGGAACCCGCGCCATGTTCAGGGGATGCTTGTCGACGAGGCGGCGTCGATCGTCCCAGCCCATTGCGCTGCTATTCCGAAATAATCCTTCTGCAGCGCACCGAGTTCGTCCGGCGAGAGGCTCGCAATCCCGCTCGCCGAGGCGGTGCCTGAGCGTGGCCAGCATCGAGCGCTCTTCGAGCATCGACACCGTGTCGAGGCCATCAGCATGATGTCGAGAAGAGTCGTACCAGACCGGGTGGACCCGACGAGAAGAAGGGATCTTCGCGCACGCCTGCTGGCACGAAATCCGCCGTCCACCCCTTCGCCCATTCGGCAGTCCAGCCGGCGATTCCGCCATCGATTGCTGCCCGATAGCTCGGACCGCGCAGGGGCGGGGCATCCGCAAGCACTTCGGCGTTCATCCGGTCGAACGCCGCGAAGGCAGCCGCGGCGTTGCCGCGCCGTTCCTCGGTCGAGCCGACGAGGTGCCAGCGGCGCATCGGGTGGGCGCTGGCGGAATGGTCGCGGCCAGCTCTGGCGCGTCGTCGAAACGGCCCCGCCGCTGCGCGAGGGCGACCGCGTGATAGGGAACCGGATCGGCAGCGCCAGCGATGCCCGCTTCCGCGCCGGTGAGCGCCTCCTCCAGCCGACCGAAGCGAAATGCCTCCATCGCGGCCCGCAGGTCGGGCGGCGGAGCCGGGGGCGTTGCGGGCTGTTCGGAGATCATGCGCCTATCCATTCTGTCGCGGTCGAGCGATGTCGAAGGCGATAGTCATTCGCTCCCCGTTGGGGAAGGGTCGGGTGCCGTGCCACATGGTCGAGGGGAAAAGCACCAGCCGACCGGGCTTCGGTTCGACCAGGCGGTAGGGTGGAACGCCTGGCGCAACCTCGCGGCTCCCCCCCAGCGACAACCAGCCCGCATGATCTCCTGCGGGCCCGCCAAGGCAGTCGGGCAGGGCGACATAGAGCGCTGAGCTGAGCCATCCCTGCGTGTGCACATGATCGGCATGAAATCCGGCGTCCTTCAGCCTCACCGACCACGCCCCGGCGATGCGGCGCGGTCCCCGATGCGCAACCAGCGTGGGATGGCCATCCCGGACTGGTGCCATCCTGGCGACATGGGTGGCGACGGTCTCCAGTAACAGGGTTCGTAACCGTTGCAGAACCGGGTCGTCGCGGAGCAGGAGGTTGCCGTCCGTTTGCGTTCCGCCGCGGACGGACTGGTCGATGGGCGGGCTGATGGCGTTGTGCAGCACGCGCAGGCGTCGCGCCAGCCCGGCCAGGTCGCCGCCGATGTCCCGGCGCAGGTCGTACACCCCGACCAGAGACGGATCGCCCTCCAGCCATTCCGCGCGGGGGTCTCCGACCAGCCGCCATGCCAGGCTCGCGTAGGGCACGAGGGAATGCCCGTGGT
Organism: Pseudomonadota bacterium; assembly: GCA_021794525.1. Lineage (GTDB taxonomy): Bacteria > Pseudomonadota > Alphaproteobacteria > Sphingomonadales > Sphingomonadaceae > Qipengyuania. Next base: position 17,301 of record JAJYQP010000087.1, read on the forward strand.
CGTGGGGCAGCCAGGCGTCGAGGAGGGCGGCTGCCTCCTCGGCTCGTTCGCAGCGAAGGGCGTGGCGGACCAGCAGAGAGGCGTCCGTGACCGTATCCGGTGGTCCACTCCTGGCGAGCGCGATGTCCGCGGCGGCATGGTCCGACAGTTCGGACGCGGCATGGCCCGCCATGCGCGCTATCCAGGGCTGGTCGCCGAGTTCGGTTTCCGCCACGGCGCAGGCCCTTGCCGCGGCATCGTGCTGGCGGGCCTGGAAGAGAAGATCGATCCCCAGCGCGTGAAGGCCGGGATCGCGCGGTGCGGCGGCGAGTGCCTCCGCCACGGAACCGACCACATCGCCGCCGAACTGGCCGCGGATCTGGGCGAGGGCGCGATGCCCGTCCATCCATTGTGGGTTGGCGCGCAGGATGTCGGTCAGCATCCTGTCGGCCTCACTTGCGCGTCCTGCGGCGACAAGGGCCGCGGCGAAGCCGGTCACGACGGTCCCGTCCTGCGGTGACAGGCGACGGGCGGCGACAAAAAGCTCGGTAGCGGGATGCCCTGCCTCCAGAGCCGTATGCGCATGGGAATGGGCGATTAGCGGATCGGCAGGCGCGAGCCGGGCGGCCCGGCGGAAGCTGCGATAGGCGAGCGGGCCGTCACCAACGGCGCGCGCGGCGAGGCCAAGGAGCTGCGCCATGCGCGGATCGCCGCGATGGCTTCGGCCGAGAGCGATAGCGACCGGCAGAAGGATCTCCGGAAAGTCGGCGTTGATGAGCTCGAGTCCGCGGGCGAATGCCCGGTCCGGCGACAATGCAGGCAGCGTCGCGGCGACGGTTTCGGCCCAGGCAAGGTCTATCGGCATCGGATCGTCATATCGGGCTCGGCAGCGGACGGGCACGCAGGGCCCCGCACAAACGAAAATGGCGGGCCTTTCGGCCCGCCATTCGTTGCCTAGCTGGCGATCAGCTTAGAAATCAAGCGTGACGCCCGCGTAGATGTAGCGACCCAGAGCGTCGTACACCTGCGCGAAGGTATTGCCGTTACAGAAGCCGGCCGGGCACGCCTGCGAACCGGTGATCGGCGGTTCGCGGTCGAGGACGTTGTTGGCGCCCAGGCGGAAGGTGTAGTTGTCACCCACGTCCCAGTTCAACGCGAGGTCGAAGTAGTTCTGGGCATCGAAGCGCGAATCCGGACCGATGCCCGGATTGGTGGTGAGGTTGATCAGGTAGGTGCCGAGGAACGACAGGCCGAGGCGACGGGCGCTGCCGATGAGCGTGACGGCAAGCTGACGCACGCCCGCTCTGCGTACAGGCCGGGAAGCATCGCTTTGGCGTTGGTGGCTTATGCCACGGGTTCGAGGCCGTCTCGGTCGTCGACGAAGCCGTCGATCGCGCGCCCGCTTGGATGCGGCGTGGTTAGCGACTAGGGTGGTCGCTTGTCTGTGGAGGACGTGCCGTGCGTTTTGTCAGTTTGCGACCGAAAAGCCTTTTGATGACTGTGGCTCTGTGCGCCGCCCCAGGCAGCACCGGTCACGCCGCTAACCCAGACCAGATCGCTTCATTCGCACAATGCCGCGGGGTAATGAACAAGGATGACCGGCTGGCATGCTTCGATCGAACGGCGATGGTTGTCTTTGGACCCGACGAAGCTCTGGAACAGCGGCGTGCAGAGCATGAGCGATCGCAATTTGGCGCAGGGCGGAGAGAAGACCGTGGCGGGGAGTTGCGCGAGATCACCGCGTCGATCCGAGCCATCGAGGATGACCTTCGCACGGGTGAGGGTGTGATCGTGCTCGATAACGGCCAGGTCTGGCAGTTTCTTTCTGATGGACGGCTGGCTACCGTGCTTCGATCCGGAATGCCGGTGACCATCGGTCGATCCTCATTTGGCGGATACCGGCTGACAGTGTCTGGCAAGCAGGGTTTTCGAGGTGTGCGCCGCCTGAAATAGGTCCTCGGCCATTCACCGTTCAACCGGCCACTTGGTCAACGAGCAAAAAAAAGGCGGGCCGAAAGGCCCGCCTTCTTTTATCGTGTCACCTCCGTCTGTCAGAAGCGGACGCCCGCGCTGACGAAGAGATAGCGACCCACGGGGTCGTAGGTCTCGACGTAGGTGTTGCCGTTGCTGCCGCCGTAGCCGCCGCCGATGACCGGCGGTTCGGTGTCGAGCACGTTGTTGACGCCGATGCGCATGGTGAAGGGATCGAGGTTGGCCGACAGGGTCAGGTCCAGGTAATCCTGGGCCTTGATGTCGCCCGGCGAGGCAGCTGCGCCGGTCCCCAGGTCGGGATCGGTGCTACGGCGATCCCAGTCAACCGCTCCAATATGCCGCCAGCGCGCCGAAAGGCCCAAGCCATTGTCGAATTCGTAGCCGACGCGCGCCGTGTGGCGCCATTTGGGCAGCGGCGAGCCGCAGTTCGAACCGTGGTAGCCAACGCAGTCATAGCGACCGTCACCCCCGGCCTGCGGCACGATACCCGTGTCCACCTCGAAGGTGTCGAGCCACGTACCGTTGAACGACACGGTTGCCCGGCCAGGGCCGATCTGACGACCGTAGGACAGGGCAACGTCGATACCGCTGGTCTTCACGCCACCGATATTTGTGGTGGTGTTGAGAACCTGCGACCCGTTCGACCACAGGGTCAGGCTACCCGGCGCACGCTGAACGCGCGAGCAGAAGAAGGCATCGCCGGTGATACCGCACTGGTCCACCGCAGTCTGCGCGCCGATACCGCTGATCGCGTTGTCGACCTTGATGTTGTAGTAATCGACCGAGGCGACAAGGCCAGGGATGATACCACGCGGTTCGATAACCACACCCGCAGTATAGGTGTCGGCCGTCTCAGGCTGCAGGTTGGGGTTGCCGCCGATGAACTGGTTGTACTGGCCCGCCGGGCTGGCAACGATCGTGCCATAGCGATTGGCCGGAACCCCCAGATTCGCGCACTGTGCCTGGGTGAAGTCAGGCGTTGTGCCGGCACACGGATCGTTACCGTTGAACAGTGCAATGCGGTTGGGCGAGAACAGGTTGAGGATGTTCGGTGCACGAACCGCGCGGTTGTAACCGCCGCGGAAGCGAACCGCCTGAACCGGAGCGAACTCGACCAGAGCCTTGTACGTGTCGGTCTGAATGCCCGTGCTGTAATCCGAATAGCGGTATCCCAGTTCGACCGAGAGCAGATCGATGAAGCTGTTCTCGATGATCGGAACACGAAGCTCGCCGAAGATTTCCTTCACATCGAAAGAACCATCGACGTCGAGCTGCGGGCTCCCCTGACCAGCACCGTCCTGGGTCTGGAAGGACACGTCATTTTCGGTGTTCAGCTGTTCCTTGCGATATTCGCCACCGATCACGAAACCGGCCGCGCTGGCATTGCCCAGCGTGAACAGATCGCCCGACACGAACGCGTTGATGATGGTCTCCTTGACCTCACCCTTCGAGAGCATCGGGATGTTCACATAGTCCACCCCCGCCTGGGTGATGCCCAGGCGCGGATCACCGGTGGGGGTGATGCCGGGGCCCTGGAATGGGTTGTAGACCTGGCAGGTGGGATCCGAACCATCGACCACCGCCTGACAGACAACGTTGCCGTTGGCGTCCACGACCGCATCGAGTGCACGACGCAGGCGCGAGCGCGACAGGTCGTTGTTGTAGGCCTGGCTGAAGATGGTCGTGCCGTATTGGCCGGACATTTCATAATTCAGCGAATCGGTGAGCTTGCCGCGCAGGCCTCCGACAACGCGGAAGGCGGTGTGACGAAGGTCGTCGAAACGCGGACCGCCTTCGACGTTGCGTTTGCCGATCAGGATCGGCACGACGCCCGGCCCGGTCGGATCCACACCGTTGTCGAAATCGCCGCGATCGGGATTGCCGTCGATCAGCGAACACAGCAGCGCACCCTGCCCCGCGGTCAGCAGCGGGCTGTCGCACGGGATGTTATAGGTATCGGCAAAGAAGGTGCCGGATTCGGCAATCTGAGCCTTCGAGCGGTCGTCCATGAACATGAACTCGGAGAACAGCTGGAAGTTTTCGCTGATCTCATAGTCAGCGAAGAAGCCGGCGGTGTAACGCTCATCCGGACGCTGGAAGTGGTTGATCGGCTGGTAGTTGTAGGGCGCGTAGGTACCCCCGAAGTCGTCCGAGCCGTCGGCGACCAGGCTGCCGAAGAGATCGAAGAACGGATCGGTGATCGTGGCGTTGGGCGCCGTACCCGAACCACCGCAGCTGACGCCGTTGCCCGAACCGGTGAGGGCGCAGTACGAATAGTCGCGCGTCCCCTGGAGCAGGGCATCCACCTTGCGATAGCCCGCATAGGCAGTGACATGGCCGCGACCATCGTCGAAACTAGCTCCCGTGGTCAGCTCGACGTTGAATTGGGCGCCGCCGACCGTGCCGCCCGAGGGAGGCGTGAACCCGCGCGCGCGGTTGCGGTCCAGAATGGTCTGACCATCGGGGCGAATGACCTGCGTGGTTCCATTGTTGTGCTGATAGACGCCGTACTGCATGTCTAGACTGACGCCTTCGAACGTCGTGTCCATCACAAAGTTCACGACGCCCGCCACAGCATCCGCACCATAGGTCGACGAGGCGCCGCCGGTAAGGACTTCGACGCGCTTCACCAGACCGCCGGGAATCTGGTTAAGGTCAGCGGCGGGAAGGCCCGGGTCGCCCGGCTGTAGGCGACGGCCATTGACCAGTACGAGCGTACGCGCAGTGCCCAGGCCACGAAGGTCGACCGTCGCCGTGCCGCTCGCGCCGTTGGCAATGAAGGCGTTCTGGCCACCGACGACCTGGGGCAGTGAGTTCACGAGGTCTTCAACCCGAACGACACCGGAGGCAGCGATTTCCTCGGCACCGACGACGGTGACCGGGCTGGCGCTGTCAACCTCGGGGCGCGAGATGCGCGAGCCGGTGACAATGATGGCCTGATCGGCGGCCGCGTCGTCCGGCGTCGCGGTCGCCTGGTCGTCCTGAGCGAAAGCGGGGCTGCCCGCCAGCGCGAGGCCCAGCGCGATCGGCGCCACGCCCGCCTTGAGAATGTTGGGATATTTCATTGGAATCTCGTCCCCTTGAATCGGATACCTGAAGCGGCCCCGTTTTACTGTAACAGCTTCTGCGTGGCGGGCACCTGAGGCGCGCGCTTCCGCAAGCAAAGTGCCAAATGCTTCACCCCTGCGGCCGCTGCAACGCAAATCCGAAGAACGGTGGCATTTGCGACCGGCATTGTGGCCAACGGGCAACAGGGCATCGCCGGGGAGGGACGGCTCCATCGAGCCAGGCGATCCAAACCCGCCTTGACCACCCTTCGTGCCGTGTTTACGCGAACGTAAATCAGTTGCGATGTGAAACCCGGAGAGAGCGATGCCCGAAGCCTATATCGTGGAAGCCGTGCGGACGGCGGGAGGCAAGCGCGGCGGGCGGCTTGCCGGCGTGCATCCGGTGGACCTTGCCGCGGCCTCGCTCGATGCGATCGTGGAGCGGTCGGGGATCGACCCGGCCGCGATCGACGACGTCGTGATGGGCTGCGTCAGCCAGGGCGGCGAGCAGGCGATGCAGGTCGGTCGCAATGCCGTTCTGGCCTCGAAGCACTTGCCTCAATCGACTCCCGCGGTCACCATCGACCGCCAGTGCGGCTCCAGCCAGCAGGCGATCCAGTTCGCGGCGCAGGCGGTGATGAGCGGGACGCAGGACGCGGTGATCGCCAGCGGTGTCGAAAGCATGAGCCGGGTTCCGATGGGCTCGACCGCCATGCTGCACATGAAGGAGGGGCTGGGGCACTACAAGTCGCCGGGCCTCGAGGAGAAATACCCCGGCATCCAGTGGAGCCAGTTCATGGGCGCGGAGATGATCGCGGCGAAGCACGGCTTCTCCAAGGACGATCTCGACCGCTTCGCGCTGGAAAGCCACCGCAAGGCCGCCGCCGCGACCAGGGCGGGCGCATTCAAGAGCGAAATCATCCCCATCCGGATCGACACGCCCGAGGGCGAGGCGATGCATACGGTGGACGAGGGCATCCGCTTCGATGCGACGCTGGAGGGCATCGCGGGCGTCAAGCTGCTGAGCCCCGACGGGAAGATCACCGCCGCCACCAGCAGCCAGATCTGCGACGGATCGAGCGCGGTGCTGGTGGTGAGCGAGGCGGCGCTGAAGGCGCATGGCCTCACGCCGCTCGCGCGCATCCACAATCTCACGGTCACCGCCGGCGATCCCGTCATCATGCTGGAAGAGCCGCTGTTCGCCACCGACAGGGCGTTGCAGCGGGCGGGGATGCGCATTGCCGACATCGACCTTTACGAGGTCAACGAGGCCTTCGCCCCCGTGCCGCTCGCCTGGGCGAAGCACACCGGCGCGGACCCGGAGAAGCTCAACGTCAACGGCGGCGCAATCGCGCTTGGCCATCCGCTCGGCGCCAGCGGCACCAAGCTGATGGCGACGCTGGTCCACGCGCTGCGGGCGCGGGGCAAGAAATACGGCCTCCAGACGATGTGCGAGGGCGGCGGCGTCGCCAATGTGACCATCGTCGAAGCGCTGTAAGCGTCTCCACGCAAGCAAGGGCGTCGGGGCGCTTCGGTTTCAACTCCCGAGAGAGGATCATTCCATGGAAATCAGCAGCAACACTCCCGCCGTCGTGACCGGCGGCGCTTCGGGCCTCGGCGCGGCGACCGCGCGGGCCCTGGCGGCGAAGGGCGCGAAGGTCGCGATCTTCGACATGAACGAGGAGAAGGGCGAGGCGCTGGCGGCGGAACTCGGCGGGGTCTTCTGCAAGGTCAACGTCACCAGCGACGAAGAGGTCGACGCCGGCTTCGCCAAGGCGCGCGCGGCCCACGGGCAGGAGCGCATCCTCGTCAACTGCGCCGGTATCGGCAACGCGATGAAGACCGCCAGCCGATCCAAGGAAGACGGCAGCATCAGGCACTTCCCGCTGTCGGCCTTCGAATTCGTGATCCAGGTCAACCTTATCGGCACCTTCCGCTGCATCGCCAAGTCGGCGGCGGGGATGCTGACGCTCGACCCGCTGAGCGAGGACGGCGACCGCGGTGCCATCGTCAACACCGCGAGCGTGGCGGCCGAGGACGGCCAGATGGGCCAGGCCGCCTATTCCGCCTCCAAGGGCGGGGTCGTCGGCATGACGCTCCCGATCGCGCGCGACCTGATGAGCGAGGGCATCCGCGTGAACACCATCCTGCCGGGCATCTTCAATACCCCGCTGATGAACGCCGCGCCGCCGCAGGTGAAGGACGCGCTGGCTGCCTCGGTGCCATTCCCCAAGCGGCTCGGCAATCCCGAGGAATATGCCAGGCTCGCACTCTGCATGATCGAGACCGGCTATTTCAACGGCGAGGACGTGCGCCTCGACGGCGCGATCAGAATGGCGCCGCGCTGAGGCGAAACCATTTTTCTACATGGCCGTGGCTTGTTAGGCTAAGCGGGATGACCATGCCGCCGCCCGTGTCGACACCCGCTTTCGCCGGGGTCGCGCGGCGTTGGTTTTTCTTCTCCTGGACCGTGTAACACCTGGTCCATGTCTGCGACGAAACGGCGCGGGAGCGGGACGCAACGAAGGAATGCGCGCATGACCGACTTCACCCAGATCAGGCTCGTGATCGCGGACGGCGTCGCCACCATCACGCTTCACCGACCGGAGAAGATGAACGCCTTCACCCGGGTGATGATGCAGGAGTTCATCGACGCGCTCGACGTCACGGATGCCGACGACAGCGTTCGCGCGGTGATCGTGACGGGCGCAGGGGACCGGGCCTTCTGCGCCGGCGCGGATCTGACGCCGGAGGGCGGGGGCCATGTGTTCTCCGACCCCAATCCGGTCGACGACCTGTCCGACCCCCGCGTTCGCGACGGCGGCGGGCGGCTGGTACTGCGGCTGTTCAATTCGAAGAAGCCGCTGATCGGCGCCTGCAACGGCGTGGCGGTGGGGGTGGGCGCCACCATGCAGCTGCCCTTCGATATCCGCCTGTGTACGGACAACGCGCGCTTCGGCTTCGTGTTCGCGCGCCGCGGCATCACGCCCGAGGCGGCCTCGAGCTGGTTCCTGCCGCGCCTCGTGGGGATGCAGACCGCGCTCGAGTGGTGCATGACCGGGCGGATCTTCGATGCCCAGGAAGCGATGGCGAAAGGCCTCGTGCGCTCGGTCCATCCGCAGCAGGACCTGATGGGGGCGGCGCTCGGCCTGGCGCGGGAGATCGCGGACAACACCTCCGCCGTTTCCGTGGCAATGACGCGCGCGATGCTGTGGCGGCTCTCCGCCGAACCGCACCCGATGATGGCGCACCGCGTGGACAGCCGCGCCATCTATCGACTCAGCCGGAGCGCCGACGCGCGCGAGGGCATCGCCAGCTTCCTCGAGAAGCGCGCGCCCGCCTATCCCGACACCGTCGGCGCCGACATGCCCGACTTCTACCCGTGGTGGGACGAGCCGGAGTATCGCTGAGGCCATGGATCGCCCCCGCCATCCTGCGAAGCGACTCGCCGACTTCCTGCCGTATCAGCTCTCGGTCGCCTCCAACGCGGTCTCGACCCGGATCGCGGAGCAGTATCGCAAGCGCTTCGGTCTCAAGACCACCGAATGGCGGGTGATGGCGGTGCTCGGCGATTCCGGGCCGCACACCCAGCGCGAGTTGTGCCAGCTTACCCTGCTCGACAAGGTGCCGGTCAACCGGGCCTGCAAGACGCTGGAGGATCGGGGGCTCGCCGCAAGGGCGCCGAACGAACGCGACGGGCGCTCGCATTTGCTCGAGCTGACGGCGGAAGGGCGCGGGGTCCACGCGCGGATTATGCCGCTGGCCGAGGCGATCGAGGCGGAGCTGTTCGGCGTGCTCTCCGCCGCCGAACGCGCGGCGCTGGCGGCGATGCTGGCGCGGGTGCGGGAAGGGGCGGGGGAGTTCGATCCCGCCGCGCTCGGTGAATAAGGGCAGGGGCCCGGCCGCGCTGCGACCGGGCCCGCCGCGTTACTTCATGCCCGTAAAGGCATCGGCGATCGAACAGGCCGCCGGGCCGAGAATGACGATGAAGAGCGTGGGAAGGATGAACAGGATCAGCGGCACCGTCATGATTGCGGGCAGGCGCGCGGCCTTTTCCTCAGCGCGCATCATGCGCTCGTTGCGGAACTCGCCCGAAAGAACGCGCAGCGCGGAGGCGAGCGGGGTGCCGTATTTCTCGGTCTGGACCATGGTTGTGACCACGCCCTTCACCGATTCCAGATTCACGCGATAGGCGAGGTTGGCGAAGGCCTTCTTGCGCTCGTTGAGGAAGGAGAGCTCGATCGCGGTCAGTGCGAACTCGTCGCCCAGTTCCGGATAGGCGCGGCCCAGTTCCTTGGCGACGCGGTTGAAGGCGGCGTCGACCGTCAGACCGGCCTCGGCGCAGATGACCAGCAGGTCGAGCGCGTCGGGCAGGCCCTTGCGGATGAGGTCGGTGCGCTTCTTGGCCACGTTCTGGAGGTAGAGTTCCGGCCCCTTGTAGCCGCCGAAGATCAGCGCCCCCATCGCCAGCACCCGCTTCATCTGCCAGTCCGGCTTGATCTCGAGCACGTAGAACAGCACGAAGCCGATGATGCCGAGAATGATCGGCAGCACCATGCGCAGGCCGATCAGGTAGACCGCGATTTCCTTGTTGCGGAAGCCCGCCCAGGCAAGCTTCTGCGCCATCATGTCGACCTGGCTCTGCTGCAACACCTTCATGTTGCCCAGCGTTTCCTTGACCTTTTCGGTCTTGTCGGACTTGCGGACCAGGCTCTGGCGCTTCTTCGCGCTGGCGGTGATGATGCCCGCCTTGAGCTCGTCGCGCCGGGCGTTGAGCGCCTTCACGCGCTTGGCCATCGGATCCTTGATGGTGACCGCGGTGTAGATCGCGAACATCACCGCCATCGCCGCGACCCCGGCCAGGATCGAGCCGACCAGCATGACGTCGAAACCGAGAAGCGTCGGGCCTTTCGGGGTAGTGATCATGACGCGGTTTTCCTCAGATCTCGAAGCTGACCATCTTGGCCATGATGAAAACGCCGATGCCCATCCACACGCCGCCGCCCAGACCGATCACGATCAGCCGCTCGTCGGTGAAGAAGGTGCTCAGATACTTGGGGTTGATCCAGTAGATCAGGCCGAAGACGATGAAGGGCAGCGCGCCGACGATATAGGCCGAGGCTTTCGATTCCGAGCTCATGGCGCGGATCTTGAGCTTCATCTGGCTGCGCTTGCGCAGCACGTCGGCAAGGTTCGAGAGCGTTTCGGCGAGGTTGCCGCCGGTCTCCCGCTGGATCGCGAGGGTGATGCAGAAGAAGTTGAATTCCGGGATGCCGAGGCGGTCGGCGGTGACCTGCAGCGCCTCCTCCATCGTGCGGCCGACCTTGATGCGGTCGACGATGCCCTTGAACTCGACGCCTACCGGACCGTCGATCTCTTGCGCGACGACCTGGAGCGTTTCGGTGACCGGAAGACCCGAGCGCAGGCCGCGGACGAGCAGCTCGATCGCGTCGGCGAACTTGGCGTTGAACTTGTTGATGCGGCCCTTGATCATCCGGCTAACGACCAGGTGCGGGAG
>JAJYQP010000081.1 GCA_021794525.1 Pseudomonadota bacterium
TCTCGACCAGGGCCGCCGCCGCGCGCTGATGCCGCGCAGCCTGATCCTGGAGCCGACGCGCGAACTTGCCGCCCAGGTCGCCGAAAACTTCGAGAAATACGGCAAGAACCACGATCTCAAGATGGCGCTGCTGATCGGCGGCGTGCAGATGGGCGACCAGGTCAAGGCGCTCAACGAGGGCGTCGACGTCCTGATCGCCACCCCGGGCCGGCTGATGGACCTGTTCGAGCGCGGCAAGATCCTGCTTACCGGCTGCGACCTGCTCGTCATCGACGAGGCCGACCGGATGCTCGACATGGGGTTCATCCCGGACATCGAGTTCATCTGCTCCAAGCTGCCCGACAGCCGCCAGACGCTGCTGTTCTCGGCAACCATGCCGCCGCCGATCGAGAAGCTCGCGAAGAAGTTCCTGAAATCGCCCAAGCGGATCGAAGTGAGCCGTGCTGCCTCCACCAACAAGGACATCACCGCCTTCAAGGTGAAGACCGAGGCGCGCGCCAAGCGCGAGACGCTGCGCTGGCTGCTGCGACACGATCTGGTCGAGACCGCGATCATCTTCGCCAACCGCAAGACCACCGTGCGCGAAGTCAACAAGAGCCTGCAATCGCACGGGTTCTCCTCCGGCGAAATCCACGGCGACATGGACCAGTCGAGCCGCTTGAAGGAACTCGACCGGTTCAAGAAGGGCGACATCAACATCCTCGTCGCCAGTGACGTCGCGGCGCGCGGGCTCGACGTGAAGGGCGTCAGCCACGTCTTCAACTTCGATGCGCCCTGGCACCCCGACGACTACGTTCACCGCATCGGCCGTACCGGTCGCGCGGGTGCCAAGGGGCGGGCGTTCACGCTGGTCACCCCGGCCGACGCCGAAGCGGTAGAGAACATCGAAAAGCTGACGGGCAGTCCCATTCCAGTGTTCGGAAAGGCGGACGTCAGGGTTGAATTGAAGGCACCCGAGTCTGAACCTGAACGCGCGGCTTCGCGCGAGTCGGCCCCTGAAAAGCCCGCGCGCGCGCGCCGGTCCGAAGCGCGGGACGACAGCAAGCCCGCAGTCGGCAAGCGGTCCGGGGCGAAGGACAGCCACGACCGCTACGCCAATGCCGAAACGCCCTACCGCGCCCGGTCCGACGAGAAGCCCTCCCCGCCGGGCGAGTGGAACGGGCCGCAGCCCGATTTCCTCGCGGTGTCCGCGCTGCCCTGACAGGCGCGCCTTAACGCTTTCTTCGCCATGAGCCGGGCATGGAGGGTGCGATGGACATCCTCCTCGCCTATGCCCGCGGCGTCGCGCTGACACTGTTGCCGATCGCCGCGGTTTTCGCGCTGCTGGCGATTGCGACCAAGCGCGCGGCTATCGGGGCCGCGCTCAGACGGTGTCGCGGCGAGGCGGCGACCAATGCCGGGCTGGTCGCGGTGAATTACATCCTCCTCGCGCCGATCATGGTCGCCCCCGTGCTGGCAGTGCGGGCGGTGCTACCCGTGGCGCCCGGGTTCGAAGCGTTCTGGCGGTCGCTGCCGGAGGTGGCGATTCTCGCCGTCGCTATCCTGCTGATCGAGCTGGCCGCCTACTGGCGTCACCGGATCGAGCATCAGCCCGGCATCTGGCGCTTTCATGCGACGCACCACGCCGACGAGCACATCCACTGGCTCACCGTGCTGCGCAAGCATCCGGTCAGCAAGTTCTTCGAGATGCTGTTCGACACGATGATTGCGCTGTTGCTCGGGTTGCCGGCCTGGTCCATCGTGGCTGCACAACTGATCCGTAGCTGGTGGGGCTACTTCATTCACGCCGACGTGCCCTGGACGCTCGGGCTGGCGGGCCGCTGGCTGATGTCGCCCGCGGCGCACCGGCTTCATCACATCCGTGACGAGACGCTGATGGGCACCAATTTCGGCAATATGCTCACGGTCTGGGACCGGGTTTTCGACACCTGGTGCGACCCGGCGCCGCACCTCAACTGCGCCACGGGCATTGCCGAGGGCACGCGCGGCGTCTGGGGCGAGCTCGTGCGACCGTGGGAAAGGCGCTATCGCTCCGCTCCGCCGCAGGGCGACGAGGTGGCGGCCTAGAGCCCCTCGTTCGCCAGCGCGTCGATCGCGCCTTGCAGGATTACCGCGGCGGCGTGGCTGTCGATCACCTGCCCGCGCTTCTTGCGGCTGATGTCCTGCGCGATGAGATCGCGTTCCGCGCTCAGCGTGGACCAGCGCTCATCCCACATCAGCACCGGCAGACTGAGCCTGACCGAGAGATTGCGGGCATAGGCGCGGCTTGCCTGCGCGCGCGGCCCTTCGCTGCCGTCCATGTTGCGGGGAAGCCCGATCACGATGCCCTTTACGGCGCGGGACCGCACCAGATCGCCGAGCTTCGCCGCATCGGCGCCGAACTTGCCGCGCGCCAGCGTGGTGCCCGCCGTGGCGAAGCGCCAGCCCGCGTCGCAGGTGGCAAGGCCGATGGTCTGCGTGCCGAGATCGAGCGCGAGCAATGCGCCGCCGTCCGGCAGCAGCGCCGCGAAGTCGCGCGCGGTCTCGACTATCGGGCCGGAGTCTTGGTCCACGCCGACACTCGCCGGACGACGTCCCCCTGCAGGTTCTTCCAGAACAGCGGGATGTCGTACACGTGGTAATTGTTGCCGGGCAGCACCCCCTGACCCATCCGCGGCGGATCGCCGATCAGAAGCAGGCCGCGCGGATCGCAGCGCGCCGGAACCGCCCCGACCACGAGGTCGCCGCCCGAGAAATCCTCACGCGGGACCAGCGTGCCGAGGTTCGCTGTGGCCGGTGCGGACGAATTCGCGCTGCCTGTCAGCGGGTTGACGCAGAGAATGGCACCATCGCCCCGCGGTTGCCCGTCGAGGCCGGGCGTGGCGGCGTAACGGGTCATCAGCATGGTCGGGTCGGCGGGCTCGGCGAAGCTCGACCACGAGACGATGCAGCCCGATTGCGCGGCTGTTGCGCAGGCGGGCAGGGGCAGGGCGGGGAGGTCATGTTCCAGCGAGATCGGCCAGCCGATCGCATAGACCGCCGCGATCCGCGAAGCCACCGGCTGGCCCGCGACCTCGTCCTGCAAAAGGCGGATCAGGTGCAGCGAGCCCTGGCTGTGCCCGGCGAGCACGATCGGCTTGTCCTTCGGTACGCTCGCGAGGAAGAATCGGAACGCCTCGCGCACATCGCCATAGGCAGCGTCAAGCGCCCGTTGCGCTTCGGGCTTGTCGGTCAGGAACGCGCCGGCGACCGCCTGTCGATACTTGGGCGCCCAGATCTCGTCGGCGCGGTTGAACGCGCTCGCCATGCCGCGGATGAAGATGCGCGCCCGCGCATCGGCGGTCGGATCGTCCACCGAAGCGTTCCACTGCGCCTGCTCCGTGAGGGCGAGGGGGATGTAGCTCGTCGGGTGAACGAAGAAGACGGCGAACGGCGGCGCCTCTCCGGCCTTCGCCGGATCGCCACCGCGCGAGGTTTCGACAGCCATCTTGTCGTCACGCAGGTTGCGCTCGGCAGCGGGCCGTTCGGGCGAGGGCGAGCGAGTGGCGGGATCGGCCGTGGTTTCCGCAACCCCCGGTTCATACCGTGCCGGGTCGGAGGTGCCGATGCCGGGGCGCGAATACCACATTGCCGGATCGTTGTAGGCATTGGCGGCGAGCGGCGGCTGCTCAACGAATTCGCCCCTCGGGACGAAGGCGATCTCCGTCGCCTGCCGCGACCAGATAGCAAGGCCGATCGCACCGACCATGACCAGCACGACGATGCCTGCGACGATGTAGAGGAACTTACGCGCCAACGGGACTTTCCCCGGCCGGTTTCGCCTCCGCAGCGGAATGCACGGTCTCGTCGTCGGCTGCTTCGGCGCGGCGTTCGAGCGCGACCTTGATCATCGCGAGCAGCGGGTCCGCGAAGAGCAGGCCCGCAATGCCGAACAGGATGCCCATGATGAGCTGCATCGCCAGCACCAGCGCCGGCGCGAGGTCGACCGTCTTCTTCGCGATCATCGGCACCACGATATAGCCATCGAAGTTCTGGACGATGAAATAGGTGACGATCGTGTAGATGCCCATGTCGGACCCGCCCGAAAACCCGACCAGCATCATCAGCACACCAGAGATGATCGCGCCGAGATTGGGGACGAAGGCGAGCAGGCCGGTAAGGATCGCCAGCAGCGCCGCCATCGGAACGCTTTCGCCGACCACCAGCGGCGCGACCCAGGCGAGCAGTACGTAAGTCAGCAGCGCTTCGAACACCATGCCCACCAGGCGACCCGCCATCAGGCGCCGCATGGTGTATCCCATGCGCTTGACAGTCTTGTAGAACCCCTCGCGCTTCGGTTCGGGCAGCATCCACGCGACACCGCGCTTGTAGAGCTGGGGTTCGAGGGCGAGATAGATGCCGATTATCGCGATCAGGATGCTGGTGGTGAGGCCACCGAGAATGCCGCCCAGCGCCCGCGTCACCGTCCCCACGCCGCTCTGGAGGCTGCCCGCGTAATTGCGGAGCTGGTCCATGCTGACGTCGAAACCCTGCGCCTGTGCCCAGGCGACGAGGCGGCTGACCTGATCGCTGATGATGCGCGGAAACTCGGCGGCCTCCTTCGAGATCGTGGATCCGGCGAAATAGCCGAGCCAGACGAGAAACAGCCCGGTCAGCACCAGCACGATGCCGACACGCCAGCTGCGGCCGATCGGAAGCACCCGGCCAAGCAGCCGGGCTCCGCCATCGAGCATGGCGGCGAAGACCATCGCACCGAACAGTGCGAGCAATGCGCTCGAAAGATAGACGGTGAGGACCAGCGCACCGATCGTGACTGCCCAGATGAAGGCGCGGGTGAACTCCATCCGGAGCCGCGGATCGGAAATCCTCGAGGGGCTGGTTCCCAAGGAGTGCCCCTCTGTCGCGCGGTCCCCGGTTGCGCTCTCCACCACCGCCTCGCCCAACTCAGCGCTCCGCCGGCTGCGGCTTGCCTGCGATGGCGGGACGCAGCGTGGTGAAGGCGCGGCTGCCGCGAAGCGAGGTGAACCAGCTTATCGGGTTCCAGTTCGTGCTGCCATCAAGCGAGAAGGTGATGAATTCGGCCCGCCCGCCGATATTGGTCAGCGGGACCGGGCCGCCGAGGCCTTTTTCCCAGATCGGCGCGCGGCTGTCGGCGGAATGATCGCGGTTGTCGCCCATAACAAAGACAGAGTCTTTGGGCACCGTGATCTCGGCGAAATCGTCGAGCGGCTGGGTCGTGTGGTCGATGACCAGGTAGGTCGCCCCATTGGGCATGGTTTCGCGCAGCACCGGCATGCGGCAGACCATGCTGCCGTCGGGCCGGGTCACCCGCATCCCCGGATAGCTGTATTCATCGCAGGGGCTGTTGAGGTCGACGGGAATCTCGATCGCGGGCTCGACCTGCTGCGGCACCGGCTTGCCGTTCAGTATGATCTGGCCGCCGCGCACCGCGATCCGGTCACCGGGGCGCGCGACCACGCGCTTGATGTAGTCCTCGTCCCGGTCCGGCGGCACTGGGATGACGATATCGCCGTATTGGGGTGTACCGGGGAAAATCCGCCAGTCGCTGCGCGGCAGCGGGTGGAAGCTGAGCGAAGACCAGTTGTAGCCATAAGGATACTTGCTCACCACCAACCGGTCCCCGACCAGCAGATTCGGCATCATGGATTCCGAGGGGATGTAGAACGGCTTGGCCAGGAAGCTGTGGAATGCGAGCACCGCCAGCAGCATCAGCGCGAGGCCGCGGATTTCCGCGATCCAGTCGATTTTCTCCTTGGCCTTCTTCTCGGGCTCGACGTTGTCGGGTTCGCTCATCGGTGCCTGATTGTGGGGAGCCTGGCTCAAGGGGGTGGTATCGCTGCTCATAGGGGAATGGCCTCGATGATCACGAAGGCCTGTGCCCATGGATGATCGTCTGTGAGGGTGAGATGTATGCGCGCCTCATGCCCCGGCGGTGTCATTTCCGCAAGGCGCAAGGCGGCGCCGTTGGCGAGGGCGAGGGTGGGCGCACCGGAGGGCGCGTTCACCACGCCGATGTCCTTGAGATAGACGCCGCGCATGAACCCGGTGCCGACGGCCTTGGAGAATGCCTCCTTGGCGGCGAAGCGCTTCGCATAGGTGCCGGCGCGGGTGAACGGGCGTTTCGCGGCCTTGGCCCGCTCGATAGCGGTGAAGCAGCGCGCCTCGAACCGCTCGCCGAAGCGATCCAGAGAGCTCTGGATTCGCTCGATATTGCAGAGGTCGGAGCCGAGGCCGATGATCATGTCAGCGGGCCGCGTCCATAAGCTCGCGCATCTGGCGGACCGCTTCGGCGAGACCGATGAAGATCGCCTCCCCGACGAGGTAGTGGCCAATGTTGAGCTCCGCGATCTGCGGGATGGCGGCGATGGGCTGGACGTTGTCGAAGGTGAGGCCGTGCCCCGCATGCGGCTCGATACCGTTCTTGGCGGCGAGAGCGGCCATGTCGGCGATGCGCTTCAGTTCGGCAGCGCGCGCTTTGCCCGTGGCATGGGCATATTCGCCGGTGTGGAACTCCACCACCGGGGCGCGCAGACGGATTGCCGCCTCGAGCTGGCGCTCGTCGGCCTCGATGAAGAGGCTGACGCGGATGCCTTCGTCCGAGAGCCGCGCGACCATCGGGGCGAGGCGATTGTGCTGGCCCGCGGCATCCAGCCCGCCCTCGGTGGTGCGCTCCTCGCGCTTCTCGGGCACTATGCAGGCGGCGTGGGGCTTGTGGGTGAGGGCGATGGCCAGCATCTCTTCGGTCGCGGCCATTTCGAGATTGAGCGGCAGACCGGTCGCCGACTGGATGCGGGCAAGATCGCTGTCGCGGATGTGCCGCCGGTCCTCGCGCAGATGCGCAGTAATGCCATCGCCGCCGACCGCCGCGACGATCTGAGCCGCGCGCACGGGATCGGGATGGTCGCCGCCGCGCGCATTGCGGATGGTGGCGACGTGGTCGATGTTGACCCCGAGGCGGAGCGGGCGCGCGATCAAGCCTTGCGGCTCCCCGGCTTGGTCACCGGAATGGCGGCGAGTTCGGGGGGCACTTCGTCCTCGGCATAGCTCGGCACCGCGATGGCGATGAGCGGGAAGAAGGGCACGCCGAGATCGACGGAGCCGTTCGAGCGGTCGACGAGCGAGGCCTCCGCGATTACCTCGCCGCCCTCGCGCTGCACCGCCGCGATCGCCTCGCGACTGGAGAGTCCGGTGGTGACGACGTCCTCGACCATCAGGACCCTTTGCCCAGGTTCCAGCCTGAAACCGCGGCGCAGCTCGAAGATACCGGTGGGCCGCTCCAGGAACAGCGCGTCCTTGCCCAGCGCGCGGCCCATTTCGTGGCCGATGATCAGCCCGCCCATCGCCGGGCCCACCACCACGTCGATCTGGCTCCTGATCTCGCGAGGCAGCTTGTGCGCGAGTGCGCGGGCGAGCCGGGCGGCTCGTTCCGCGTTCATCAGCACCCGGGCGCACTGGAGGTAGCGATCGGAGTGGCGGCCGGAGGAGAGCACGAAATGTCCTTCGAGCAGCGCGTCGCTGGCATGGAACTCGGCGAGGATGTCGTCGTCGGTCATGGGCCGATGCTGAAAGACGCTCCGCGGCTCGCTTGCAAGGGGCGAAACAGCCGATCCGGAAAATTTGTCCCCGCGCCCGCTTGAGGCGAGCACAAACCCTGCTTATAGGGCGCGCAATACTGCCCCTGCGACGGGAATCTTTTTCGCGCCCGGGCTCAATGGATACCAACCGCGGGCGATTCATGGCGCCCGCCGCGACAGCGAGACGGAATACCGGATGTCCACAGCGATCATCGATTTCACGCGCAGCCGGGTCAGCCGCACGGTGGCTGCCCTCATCTTCGCGATGGCCCTGGCACTCGCCGCCGGTCCGCTGCTGGCACAAGCCGCGCCCGCCACGACTGCGCCGGTCGCCGTCAAGGCGCCGGACATCACCGCGAATGCTGCGCCCGAGGCGGCTGGTGAGGCCACTCCGGCGGCGAAGCCTACCGGCCCCGTCAGCATGGGAAGCTATGTGCCCAAGGCGCCTGTCGCCGGAATCGGCCAGCCGGTCGATGGCGGTCTCGACGTCCAGCAGCAGTTCTCCCCGACCGGTCGCTACGCGCTCGGATTCCACAATGCGCTGGTGTGGGTGATGGCGATCATCAGCATCTTCGTGCTGGGGCTGCTGCTCTATGTGATGGTCCGGTTCCGCGCCAAGGCGAACCCGACCCCGTCGCGCACGACGCACAACACCCTGCTCGAGGTGGTGTGGACGCTGGTGCCCGTGCTGGTGCTGGTGGGCATCGCGATTCCATCGATCTCGCTGCTTTCGCAGCAGTATCGCAGCCCGCCCAAGGACGCCGTGACCGTCAAGGTGACCGGCAACCAGTGGTACTGGAGCTACAGCTTCCCCGACAACGGCGACTTCAGCTTCGACAGCTACATGCTCAACATCAAGGGCGAGCCCGAGGTGAACCCCGGCAAGCGCGTCGTCGGCTCGAGTCCGACCGACGGGCCGAGCCATCTCGAGGTGGACAATCGCCTCGTCCTGCCGGTCGGCGTGCCGATCCGCATCCAGATGACCGCCGCAGACGTGATCCATTCCTTCGCGGTCCCCGCCCTGTGGTTCAAGATCGATGCCGTCCCCGGCCGCCTCAACGAGCGGATGCTCACCATCGAGAAACCGGGCGTCTATTACGGCCAGTGCTCGGAACTTTGCGGCGTGAAGCACGGATATATGCCCATCGCGATCGAGGCGGTGCCCATGAACCAATGGCGCGACTGGGTGCGCGGCATGGGCGGAAGCTTCCCGAAAGAAGCGCCTGCCGCTGCGCCTGTGGTGCCGGCTTCCGCTGCGCCCGCAGGCCCGCCGCCGGCCGGAAGCCCGCCCCCGGTTGCGCCCGCCACGCCGACGCCCGCCGCCTGATTCAGCCCTTTCGCGACAGAGACCTAAGACCATGGCCACCACCGCCGACACCTTCCAGGCTCATGACGATCACGCCCACGGGCACCATGATTCCGACCACAAGCCCGGGTTCTTCGCCCGCTGGTTCATGTCCACCAACCACAAGGACATCGGCACACTCTACCTGATCTTCGCGATCTGCGCCGGGATTATCGGTGGCGGAATCTCGGGCATCATGCGCGCCGAGCTGGCACATCCGGGCATCCAGTATCTCGGCTGGTGGGTCAGCTTCATGGGTGGCGAAGCGAATTTCGACGCCAACCTCCACATGTGGAACGTCCTCATCACCGCGCATGGCCTGATCATGGTGTTCTTCATGGTCATGCCGGCCATGATCGGCGGTTTCGGCAACTGGTTCGTGCCGCTGATGATCGGGGCGCCCGACATGGCCTTCCCGCGCATGAACAACATTTCGTTCTGGCTGACTGTCGCCGGCTTCTGTTCGCTGATGTTCTCGACCTTCGTGCCCGGCGGCACCGGAAACGGCGCGGGTATCGGCTGGACCGCCTATGCGCCGCTCGCGACGAGCGGTTCGCAGGGCCCCGCGGTGGATTTTGCGATCTTCTCGCTGCACCTCGCGGGCGCGGGATCGATCCTCGGCGCGATCAACTTCATCACCACCATCTTCAATATGCGCGCACCGGGCATGACCCTGCACAAGATGCCGCTGTTCGTGTGGTCGGTGCTGGTCACCGCTTTCCTGCTGCTTCTCGCGCTACCGGTTCTGGCCGCGGCGATCACCATGCTGATCACCGACCGCAACTTCGGCACGACCTTCTTCGATGCCAGCGGCGGCGGCGATCCGGTGCTCTACCAGCACCTGTTCTGGTTCTTCGGCCACCCCGAGGTCTACATCATGATCCTGCCGGGCTTCGGCATGATCAGCCAGATCATCGCGACCTTCTCGAAGAAGCCGGTGTTCGGCTACCTCGGCATGGCCTATGCGATGGTAGCGATCGGCGTGGTCGGCTTCGTCGTGTGGGCGCACCATATGTACACCACCGGCCTGGACGTGAACACGAAGATGTATTTCACCGCCGCGACGATGGTCATCGCCGTGCCGACGGGCGTGAAGATTTTCAGCTGGATCGCCACGATGTGGGGCGGCTCGATCGAGTTCAGGTCGCCGATGGTCTGGGCGATCGGCATGATCTTCTTGTTCACCGTGGGCGGAGTCACCGGCGTCTATCTCGCCAACGGCGGCATCGACGACGTGGTGCACGACACCTATTTCGTGGTCGCGCACTTCCACTACGTGCTGTCGATGGGCGCGGTGTTCTCGCTGTTCGCGGGCTTCTACTACTGGTTCCCGAAAATGAGCGGCCGGATGCATTCCGAACTGCTCGCGCACCTGCACTTCTGGGTGTTCTTCATCGGCGTGAACGTGATCTTCTTCCCGATGCACTTCCTGGGCCTCCAGGGCATGCCGCGCCGCTATCCGGACTACACCGAGGCTTATGCGCATTGGAACGAGGTTGCGACCGTTGGCTACATGATCATGGCCGGGTCGATGGTGATTTTCTTCGTGAACATCATCTATGCGCTGATCGCGGGCAAGAAGGCGGCCGACAATCCGTGGGGCGAGGGCGCGACGACGCTCGAGTGGACGCTGTCGAGCCCGCCGCCGTTCCACCAGTTCGAGACGCTGCCGGTGATCGAAGACGATGGGCATCACCATGTGCACGGGCATGGCGGTCCCGCGCACGCCTGAGGCGTGAACCGACCCGCTTGGGAAATGCAGCGGCCGGCCCCAAGGGTCGGCCGTTTGCTTTTTGGGACCGAGGATTGACGATGCCCGATATGACGCTGATCGACACCGGCGAGGTGACCCTGCGATGCGCCATCGAACAACCCGCCTCGGGCGCGGGGCCGATCGTCATCCTCGTCCACGGATTTCCGGAGAGCTGGTACAGCTGGCGCCACCAGCTCGCACCGCTGGCACAAGCGGGCTACAATGCCTGTGCAATCGACGTGCGCGGCTATGGCGGATCGGACAAGCCACCACGGGTAGAGGACTACACTCTCGAGAAAATCGCGGGCGATCTCGTCGGCCTCGCCGATGCGCTCCAGCCGGGCCGGCCTGCCATCCTCGTCGGACACGACTGGGGGGCGCCGATCGTCTGGAACACCGCGCTTGCCCATCCGGAGCGCTTCAATGCCGTGGCAGGAATGTCGGTGCCTTTCGCGGGTATTCCGCGACGACCGTTCACCGAGGTATTCCACGAGCATTTCACCGCGAAGGGCCGCTTCTTCTACCAGCATTACTTCCAGGAGCCGGGCGTTGCCGAAGCCGAGGCCGAGGCGGACCCGCGCGAATTCGTGCACCGGATGATGTATTCGATCAGCGGCGACGTGCCGCCGGGCGCCTATTGGTCGAAGCCGCTTGGCGCGACCTTCCTCGAGGGGTTGCCCGATCCTCGGCCGGTCCCGTGGCTGAGCGATGCGGACCTCGACTATTACGAGGGCGAGTTCCGTGCGTCCGGCTTCCGCGGCCCGCTCAACCGCTATCGCAATCACGAGCGCGATTTCGAGTGGCTCCAGCGTTTCAAGGGGCAGCGCATCGAGCAACCGGCGTTGTTCATTGGCGGCAGCCGCGATCCCGCAACCTTCCTGTTCGGGGCGACCGCCGATCCGGTCGGGCTGATGCGCGGCTTTGCGCCGAAAGTTGAAGGCCATGTCCTCGACGGTGTCGGACACTGGACCCAGCAGGAACGTCCGGAGGAGGTCAACACCCTTCTGATCGATTGGCTCGGGAGGCTCTAGCGCGCCTTTCCTAATCGCGCCGGCGTCCCTATATGCGCCCCGTTTCCATGACCGATTCCGCCGCCCTGCCGCTCCCTGCCGAATGGCGCGATTTCTTCGCCCTGACCAAGCCGCGCGTGATGAGCCTGGTGATCTTCACCGGCCTGTGCGGCCTGCTGGCGGCCCCCGGCCACATCAACCCGGTGCTGGGCTTCACGGCGATCCTGTGCATCGCGATGGGCGCGGGCGGGTCGGGCGCGCTCAACATGTGGCTCGAATCCGACATCGACGCCAAGATGAAGCGCACCGCCGCTCGCCCGATCCCCTCGGGACGACTTCGCCGCGAGGATGCGCGCGATTTCGGCGTCGCGCTGTCGGTCGCCTCGGTGCTGATCATGGGCCTTGCGGTTCATTGGCTCGCAGCGGCGCTGCTGGCGTTCTCGATCGTCTATTATGCGGTGTTCTACACCCTGTGGCTCAAGCCGCGCACGCCGCAGAACATCGTCATCGGGGGCGGGGCGGGTGCGTTTCCGCCGCTGATCGGCTGGGTTGCGGTGACGGGCGAGATCACCACGATGCCGCTGATCCTGTTCGCTATCATCTTCATGTGGACGCCGCCGCATTTCTGGGCACTCGCGCTGTTCGTGAAGACCGATTACGCCAATGCCGGCATCCCGATGCTGCCGGTGGTCCGGGGCGAGAGCCACACCCGCAAGCAGATCCTGGCCTACAGCGTCCTGCTGGTGCCGATTGCGGTCGCTCCCTGGTTTGTCGGCGGCGCGGGCGCGCTTTACGGCGTGACCGCGCTGGTGCTGTCGCTGGCCTTCCTCTCGCTGGCGGTTCCCGTGGCAAGCAGGGCGAGCGCACCGGGTGACGCGATGCTGCCAGAAAAGCGTTTATTCAAGTTCAGCATCCTCTATCTCTTCGCACTGTTCGCGGTGCTCGTGGTCGACCGCGTGCTCGCGTATTCCGGAGTTCTTGCATGACCCCTGAAGAACAGGCCGAAATCCGACGCCGGCAGAAGAGCCGCAACGTCGCGCTGGGTCTGCTGCTCGCCTTCTTCGTGCTGCTCTTCTACGCCATCACCATTGCCCGGATGGGGTGATCATGGCGAGCGTAGCCCCGCAGAACCGCAACGTGCGCACCGCCATGATAGCGGCGGTTTTCGCGCTGGCGATGCTGGGGCTCGGCTTCGCGGCGGTGCCGCTCTACCGCATCTTCTGCCAGGTGACCGGTTTCGGCGGGACCACGATGCGGGCGACCGAAAGCGACGCCGACTTGGCCGAACGGCTTGCGCGCAGCGCGGGCGCCGGGACGATCTCGATCCGTTTCGATGCCTCGATCGACCGCGGAATGCCGTGGAAATTCGCGGCCGCGCAACCTACCCAGCAGGTGGCGATCGGTCAGCGCAACCTTGCCTTCTACACCGCCCGCAACACCTCCGACCACACGATCACCGGGCAGGCCAGCTTCAATGTCGAGCCCGAACAGGCCGGAAAATATTTCAACAAGATCCAGTGCTTCTGCTTCACGGAGCAGACCCTGAGGCCTGGCGAGGAGGTGCGTATGCCGGTGCTTTACTACGTCGATCCGGCGGCGCTGAAGGATCCCAACATGAAGGGGGTGGAGCAGATCACGCTCAGCTACACCTTCCACCAGGCAAAAGACCCGTCCTAGCCTCTGGACCGCCGCGCGAGGCGGTATTAAGGGGCGAGGCAATCAGACCAGCAGGATCGACCCATGGCCGGCGCCAAGAACCACGATTACCACATTCTCGCACCCGACATCTGGCCGCTGATCGGCGCGCTGTCCGCGCTGACCTTCACCAGCGGCATGGTGCTCTACATGCACGACATGCCCAGCCATATGCTGGTTCTCGGACTCGGGATCGCGGGCCTGATCGCGACGTTCTTCTCGTGGTTTTCCAACATCGTGAAGGAGGCACACGCCGGCGACCATACCCCGGTGGTACAGCTGCACCTGCGTTACGGCATGATCCTGTTCATCGCTTCGGAAGTGATGTTCTTCGTCGGCTGGTTCTGGAGCTGGTTCGATTTCGCTCTCTTCCCAAGCACGCTGGCAGAGGTGGTCGGCGGGCAGTGGCCTCCGAAGGCGATCGAGGCGGTCATGGATCCCTTCGCCCTGCCGCTGCTGAACACGCTGATCCTGCTGTGCTCGGGCACTACCGTCACCTGGGCGCACCACAGCCTGATCCACGGCGATCGCGACGGGCTGAAGAAGGGGCTGTGGGCGACGATCCTGCTCGGCGTGGTCTTCACATCGGTGCAGGCTTACGAATATATGCACGCGCCGTTCGGCTTCGGCGGCAACACCTACAGCTCGGCCTTCTACATGGCGACGGGCTTCCATGGCTTCCACGTGCTCGTTGGCACGATCTTCCTGATCGTATGCCTGGTGCGCGCCTACAAGGGCCACTTCACCCCGCGCCAGCACTTCGGCTTCGAGGCCGCCGCGTGGTACTGGCATTTCGTCGACGTGGTGTGGCTGTTCCTGTTCGTCGTCGTCTACGTCTGGGGCGGCTGGGGCGCAGCCTACCACTGATGCCGCCTGACAGGCCGGAAACACAAAAAGGGCAGCCTTCCATAGCGGAGGCTGCCCTTTTCGGTTTGTGCCCGCACTGCGGTGCGAAGACGCTGTTCACCGGCGTGGCGCGCTTCGCGCCGAAATGCAGCGCCTGCGATCTGGATTTCTCCCGCTTCAATGTCGGGGACGGCCCCGCCGCGTTCCTGACCCTGATCGTGGGAACGGTCGTGACGATCCTCGCCATCTGGGTGCAGCTGCGGTTCGAACCGGCGTTCTGGGTCCATGCCGTGCTGTGGATACCGCTTGCCGCAATCATGACCCTTGGCGGGCTGCGCATCGCCAAGGCCGCGCTGGTTGCGAGCGAGTATCGCAACAGCGCGCGCGAAACGGGCAGCCGCGAGCTGTGACGCGCCGCGTTCCCATCGCACCCACGCTGGTCGTGCTGGTCGCCGCCGGAATCATGATCGCGCTCGGCTTCTGGCAGCTTGCGCGCAAGGAGCAGAAGGAGGCGCTGCTGGCCCGCTATGCCAGGGCGGCCACGATGAGCGCCGACGTACGCTGGCCGAGCGCCAGGGAGGATTACCCCGACGTCCTTTACCGCCACACGCGGATCGACTGCCGCGAAGTCGAATCGATGTCTGCTATCGCCGGACGTTCGCGCGATGGCCGTTCCGGCTGGGCCCCGGTCGCGAATTGCAATCTCGGCGGAGAACAGACCGCCGCCGTCGCGCTCGGCTGGTCGGACCGGCCCGGGATACCCAAGTGGTCCGGAGGGGAGGTCGGCGGCATCATCGCTCCGGGGGGCGAGGGCATTCGCCTGATCGCGTCGCCCGCGCAGGCAGGGCTGGCGGAGCTCGCACCGCCCGATCCCTCCGACATCCCGAACAACCATCTCGCCTATGCTGTGCAGTGGTTCCTCTTCGCTGCGACGGCGCTGGTCATTTACGCGCTCGCGCTGCGCAAGAAGCGGGCCACCGCTTCGCGGGCCTAAAGGCCGGCTTGCTTGCCGTGCCGCGAGGCCGCGGCTAACCGCCTTGGCCGATGCGATACATCTCCACCCGCGGTCGCGCCCCGGCGCTCGATTTTGCCGAGGTCACGCTGGCGGGCCTCGCCAGCGACGGGGGCCTTTACGTGCCCGAAAGCTGGCCCCGCTTCACCGAGCCCGAGATCGCGGCCCTGCGCGGCCTGCCCTATACCGAGCTCGCTGCGCGGGTCATGCAGCCCTTCGTCGGCGACAGCCTGACGCCCCAGCGCCTGCGCGAGCTGACCGCGCAGGCCTATGGCCGCTTCGCCCACGCGGCGGTGACGCCGTTGACCCAGCTCGACGAGCGGCACTGGCTGCTCGAACTGTTCCACGGGCCGACGCTCGCCTTCAAGGATGTGGCGCTGCAGCTGCTCGGCCTGCTGTTCGAGGAATTCCTCGCCCGCGACCAGAGCCGGCTCACCATCGTGGGCGCGACCAGCGGCGACACCGGCTCCGCCGCGATCGACGCGGTGGCGGGGCGCGAACGGGTCGAGATTTTCATGCTTCATCCCGCTGGCAGGGTCAGCGACGTCCAGCGCCGCCAGATGACCACCGTGCTTGCGCCCAACGTACACAACATCGCGGTAGAGAACGCCAGCTTCGACGATTGCCAGGCGATGGTGAAACGCATTTTCGCAGACGAGAGCGTGACCGCGCGCCACCGCATCGGCGCGGTCAATTCGATCAACTGGGCGCGGCTGATGGCGCAGGTCGTCTACTACTTCGCCGCCGCGCTCCAGCTCGGCGCGCCGGAGCGACGGGTCGCCTTCAGCGTGCCCACGGGCAATTTCGGCGATGTTTTCGCCGGCTATGTGGCAGCACAGATGGGCCTGCCGGTCGAGCGGCTGGTGGTTGCGACCAATGTGAACGACATCCTCCACCGTGCGCTGTCCGAGGGGGATTACTCGGCCGGGACCGTCATTCCGACCGCAGCGCCTAGCATGGACATCCAGGTCAGTTCGAATTTCGAGCGGCTCCTGTTCGACCTCGGCGGACGCGATGGGGCGGCGATGGCGGCGCAGATGGCCGGATTCGAGGCAAACAAGGCGATGCGCCTCACCGCCCCGCAGCTTGACGGCGCAAGGGCGCTGTTCGCCAGCGCCCGGATCGATGCCGCCGGAATGGCGGGCGCGATGCGCTGGGCCTGGGAGGACTGTGGCGCTGAGGTGCTAGATCCGCATACCGCCATCGGGTTACAGGCGGCGCGAAGTCGGGAGTGGGCGGAGGACGTGCCCGTGGTGACGCTCGCCACCGCCCATCCGGCCAAGTTCCGCGACGCGGTCGAGCGCGCGACCGGTTTCCGCCCCGGGCTGCCCGCGCGCGTCGGCGACCTGTTCGGGCGGGCAGAGCAGTGCACGGCGCTGCCGGGCGATTACGCCGCAGTCCGTGACTTCGTGCTTCAGGCCGCCACGCCGCTCTGATGGCGGAGCTGCGCGCCGATCCGGTGTTGATGACGGGTGAGGGCTGGGACGCCTTCCGCCTGCTCGACAGCGGGCATGGCCGCAAGTTCGAGGCCTATGGCCAATACCGCTTCATCCGGCCCGAACCGCAGGCGATGTGGTTGCCCCGGCTCGCCGACTGGGATGCGCATGGGGAATTCGTCCCGGGCAGCGACGAGGACGGCGGGGGGCGGTGGCAGTTCGCGAGGCCGGTGCCGCGCGATGGCTGGCCGCTCGCGCTGGACGAGCGGGTGCGCTTCACCGCGCAATGCACCCCGTTCCGCCATCTCGGTTTCTTCCCCGATATGCGCCCCGTCTGGGACTGGATGGGCGACCGGCTGGCGGAGCGCGAGGATGCGGCGACGCTTAACCTGTTCGGCTACACCGGCGTCGGGACGCTTGCGCTCTCGCGCTTCGGACGCGTCACCCATGTCGATGCGAGCAAGAAGTCGGTGGCGCAGGCGCGCGACAATGCCGCGCTGTCGGGCCTCACCGCGGCGCCGATCCGCTGGCTGGTGGACGATGCCGCCAAGTTCGCCGCGCGCGAGGTGCGGCGCGGGCGGCGTTACGACGGGATCATCCTCGACCCGCCCAAGTTCGGTCGCGGGCCCGATGGCGAGGTGTGGCGGCTGGAGGAAGGTCTGCCCGGCCTCATTGCCGATTGCCGCCGGCTGCTGGACGAGCGCAGCCGGTTCCTGTTCCTGACGGTCTATGCCGTCAGGATGAGCAGCCTCGCCCTCGCGGGCCTGCTCGATGAGGCGTTTGCCAGCCTGCCGGGCACGATCGAGCACGGCGATCTGGCGATATGCGAGGAAGAGGCCGGGCGCCTGCTCCCGACCGCCATCTTCGCACGCTGGAGCAATCCCGGCTAAGAGCTGCGTGCATGGACGATTCGCTGCACCTGGAAGTCGCCGATTTCGAGCATGACGTGCTCACCGGCATCTATTCGGAAGAAACCGGAAAGCCGCAGCCGCTGCGCTTCGCCATTCGCGCGCGGATGAAGCCGCTGGCCCATTATGCGCCGGACACGACGCTCGATGCCTCGAAGAACTACATGGACCTGAAGTTCGCCGCCTCGGAAGCGCTGCCCGAGGGTGTGCATTTCAAGCTGATCGAGGCGGTCGCCGACCATGTCTGCGAGACGCTGTTCGTGCAGGACGCGCGGATCGAGGCGGTGACGGTCAAGATCGTCAAGCTCGCCATTGCCGAGGCGGGCGAGCAGATCGGCATCACGCTCCATCGCGAGAGGCGTGGATGAAGCGGGTGGTGGTGGACGATCTGCCGCCAGAGCCGCTGGCGGCCGCCGGCGTCTTCCACCAGCACTGGCTTCCCCGTGTCGAGGCGATTCTGGAGGGCGGGGCGAACGTCATGGTCGCGCTCGCCCCCGCCGACCACACCCACCGCGAATGGCGTCGCGCGATCGCGGCAGGGCTCGCCCGCGCGCACGCGCCGCGGCGCGTGAATGTGGTGGCCGGAGAGGGCGAACTACTGCTCGATGTAACGGAGGCCTATCTCGCCGCCGCCCCAGGGGTGACGGGGCAATATCTCGAAGGCGATGGTACGGGGGCAGGCGCAACGTGAGCGTGCGGGTGCTGTTCCTTGGACCCTTGCGCGATCTCGCGGGACGGGGGGAAAGCGAATTCGTTTCCGCCTCCGGCGATCTGGACTGGCCGGAATTGCTCGCCGTGCTCGAAAGCCAGGTGACTCCCGCGCTCGCCGACGCGGTCAGGGATCTCCGGGTAAAGCTCGCAATCAATGGTGCGGTTGTGGCCGATCGCGAGGCGGTGGTTGTGCGTGACGGTGACGAGATCGCCCTCCTGCCCCCTGTCAGCGGCGGGTGAGCGGTGCGCGACGTGCGGCTCCTCGATCGCGGCTTCTCTCCCGCCCCGCCGCTCGCCCGGCTTGCGCGCGCCTGTCCGCAATCGGGCGGTGTCGCGAGCTATGTAGGAACCGTGCGGAGCGAAGGCGTGCTGGCGCTCGAGCTCCAGCACTACCCACCGCTGACGCTTCCCGGCATGGAGAATCTTGCGGTTGCGGCGGTGGAGCGCTTCGGGCTCGATGGCTTGCTCGTCTGGCATCGCGTCGGGATGCTCAGGCCCGCCTCCCCTATCGTTCTGGCGGCCGCTGCGGCACGGCACCGACGTCAGGCTCTCGATGCCGTCGAATACCTCATGGACCATCTCAAGAGCGCGGCGTGGTTCTGGAAGCGCGAGCGGCGCGCCGACGGCTGGCACTGGATCGAGCCGCGCGCCGAGGATTTTTCCGCTCTCGACCGCTGGACTTGATCCAGATCAAGGATCCTCTGCCGACTGCCGGTTACGCTTGCTCCACAACAACGGAGAAGCCCATGTTCCGCCAGTTCACCCGCGAACAGCTCGCCGCCCATGCCGAGATCGTCACCGCCGCGCGCGGCCACGAGACCGTGGTCGATCGGACCTTCAGCCTGCCGCGCCGCCTCTATGCTGCGACGGTCGCGCTCTACCTCGGTTTCGTGCTTACGCTGGGCATCGGCTTCGGCAACCCGGAGATGGCAATACCTGTCGCGATCTCCGTGCTGTTCGTCCTCGCGGCCTTCGGCGTCCCGGCGCTGTGGACCCGGATCGGCCCCGATGACGCCAGCCTGCCGCTGTCCTGGGGCCGCTTCGCCGGGGAGGGAATAATGACGTTGACCGGTCGGGTCGCTGCCCGCGACGCGGTGGCGCAGGTTCTGGTGCTGCCGGTGCTGATTGTCCTCTGGGCGACGGCGGTGCTGGTGATCACCGCCCTGGTCTGATCCGCGGGAGCAATCGAAACGGCGGTGCCGGGCGTGTCCGGCGCCGCCTTTGCTTGCCCACCGGTCAGCGCAGCTGGGCGCGTAGCCGGGCCAGCACGGCATCCTCCTCCGCGACCTTCGCGATGACCTGCTGGCGCACGCTCTCGATCGCCGCCACATTCTCGGCCTGCACCGCGCCTGCCACCATCAGCGTGTCGAGATCGGCGAGCACGACAGCGGTGCGGCTGCGCAGCGAATCGAGGTCGGCCAGCGCAACCTGCGCGCTGGCCCAGGCCGGTGTGGCGATGGCCGACCCCGCCGCCACCTTGGCAAGGCGCGCGGCGGCGGGCTGCGCAGAGAGAAAGGCGCGGTGATGCGCGTCGGCATCGGCGCCCAGCGCAGCCAGCCGGTCCGCAAGGGGCGCACCTGCAAGCGGGGTCACTTCCGGCACATCCAGCGGCGTCGAAGGCGCCGGCTCGAACTGCCCCTCCGCACGCTCGACATCGCGGATCGCCAGCGAGGGATAGCGGTCGGCGGTTGTCGCGCATCCGGCGATCCAGGGCAGGAGGGCGACGACGAGGAGCGAGCGCGGCATGGGGCGGCTCTTATCACGCCCGACCGCCCGCGCCAGAGCGGATGAGAATTTTGGCGGGCGAGGGCCGTTGACTTCCCGGGTCCTTTCCCCTAACGGCACGCGTCCTTACCGGGCCTGCCTGCGGGTGGGCCGACGGATACGCCGGATCCATCGGGTCCGACACAGCAATTTGAACGAAAGACGAGCACCATGTTCGCAGTAGTGCGCACGGGCGGCAAGCAATACCGGGTTGCCGCCGGAGACAAGATCGCGGTGGAGAAGCTGGCTGGCGAAGCCGGTGACACCATCACACTGGGCGACGTTCTGCTCGCCGGCGACGGCGACAAGCTGGCTGACGCCGCGAAGACCGTCGTCTCCGCCGAGATCATCGCGCAGGCCAAGAGCGAGAAGGTTCTCGTCTTCAAGAAGCGCCGCCGCCACAACTATCGCCGCAAGAACGGCCACCGCCAGCAGATGACCCTGCTGCGGATCGTGGCGGTTGGCGATTCGAAGGCGGAGAAGAAGGCTGCGGCCAAGAAGGAAGCCGCGCCGAAGGCCGACGCTCCGGTGAAGGACACCTCGGAAGTCAAGGCCTCGCCCAAGGCGACGAAGGCCGCCCCGCTGAAGGCCGCCGCCACCGAGGCGAAGGCCGAAAAGCCCGCCGCCAGGAAGGCTCCGGCCAAGAAGCCGGCCGCCAAGAAGACCGAAGACAAGTAAGGAGCACGAACCATGGCACACAAGAAAGCAGGCGGTTCGTCGCGTAACGGTCGTGATTCGGCCGGTCGTCGCCTCGGCGTGAAGAAGTTCGGCAGCCAGGACGTGGTCGCCGGCAACATTATCGTGCGTCAGCGCGGCACCAAGTTCTACCCGGGCACCAATGTGGGCATGGGCAAGGACCATACGCTGTTCGCGCTGACCGACGGTGTGGTCCGATTCCACAAGGGCAAACTCGGTCGCAAGTTCGTTTCGATCGACATGATGGCCCAAGCCGCCGAATAAACCGGACGCTCCGATGACGGGATCGTCCAGACGGAACGGTCCCAGTCGGGTCTAGCACCTGGCAGCCAAAGAGGGAGATGGGACCTGTCCCGTCTCCCTCTTGTCGTTTCTCCCTCACCGTCTGGCGAAATTGGATTTCGCCACCACGCAATCGTCACGTAGCCGGCCTAGGAAACCGGGGCGTGGAAAGAGCCAGGTGGGTCCATCTGGCTCCAAAGGGAGAAAAGCCATGTTCCACCGTACCGAAAGGCTGCTGCTGCGGCCCGCCTGGCCCGAGGATTGGGAAATGATCCTCCGGGGCATCGGCGACGAGCGCGTGGTGCGCAATCTCGCCAGGGCGCCATGGCCCTATCTCCCCGAACACGCCCGGGAATCCGCTGCTCGTCGGCAGGACCCGCGCTTTCCGGCCTTCCTTCTCACCCTGCCGCAGGAGCAGGGCGCGCGGCTGGTCGGCTGCGCGGGACTGGGGGAGACGTCCGGTGGCGTCGAACTCGGCTACTGGATCGCGCGACCCTACTGGGGGCAGGGTTATGCCACCGAGGGCGCAGGCGGCGTGCTCGAGGTTGCGCGCCTGCTCGGCCACACGCGGATCGAAGGGCGGCACTTCCTCGACAATCCGGCGTCCGGCCGGGTGCTGCGCAAGCTCGGCTTCGTGCCGACCGGCGGGAAGGGAATGCTTCAGTCCTGCGGGCGGGCGGAGCCGTCTGCCGCTGCGCTCTACACGCTGGATCTCACGGGCGAAGAGGAACCGGAGATGCCGCTCCAGGCGGCCTGACATAAAATCGTCGGTTCCCGCGAAGGCGGGGGCCGCACGAGGTATAGCGTCATGCCGAATGAGGTTCCCGACTTCGCGGGGACACCCGCTTCTCAGGCCGGCAGCAGGGCGTCGGCGAACTCGCCTTCGTATTTCGCGATGAGGGCGCGGTCGTCGTGGCCCCATGGGTGGAAGCCCGGACGGAAATAGGCGAGCCAGGCGGGAAAGATGCGGCGCACCACGCCGGGCTTCCACGCGAGGTAACTGAACATGCCCCACTTCGCCTTCCAGCCGGTGATCCCGTCCTGCGCCAGCAATTCCATCGAATCGGCCCAGCGATTGCGGAAGAAGTTGAAGCTGACGATCAGCATCATCAGGCTGCGCAGCTTCCAGCGGCGCCACTTGCTCCAGTTGCGGGTGGCGTGGTTCCAGGTGTCGAAGGCGACGCCCTTGTGCTCGATTTCCTCGGTGGCATGCCACTCCCACATCCGGCGGACTTCCGGGTCGGCGTTGGCGAAATGCTGCGGATTGCCGAGGAATTCGGCCGCCATCATCGCGGTGTAGTGCTCCAGCGCCATTGTCGCTGCGAGATTGACGATGACCGGGCGGTCCCTGGTCAGCGCGAGCATCTGTTCGACCCGCTTGTCGATCGTCTTGATGTCGTAGCCATGCGCCTCGGCGAGGCGGTTGAAGGCGACATGTTCCCGGGTGTGGTTGATTTCCTGCCGCACGAAGGCGCGGATTTCCTCCGCCAGCTTGGGATCGACACCGTCACGGTGTGCTTTCACCGCCTCTATGAAGAAGGCTTCGCCGCGCGGGAAGGTGGCGGAAAGGGCGTTGTGCCAGGCCGTGCCGAAGGCGTCCCCGGCCCACCAGCGGGCCGGTTCGCTGCTGCGATTGAACCGCTCGTCCCGGATCGTGATCGAGAGATCGGCCGGGGTGGGGGCGGTTTTCCCATTTTCGGAATCGAAACGGGCGGGGGCGTTCATGAACGGCTCCGTGTTACTGACATCGATGTAAGTAAGTGAAACCGACACTCCTGTCAACAGATCTGCGATGCCGCTTTCCATCGAGCGCGTTGGTGGGTAGCCTTGCCCGATGTCTGGCATCAAGCGCCGCCTGCCACCCGAAGAATCCCGCCTCGCTGCGCTGGAAGCGGCGCGCATCCTGCTGATCGAGGCGGGCCCCCAGGCCGTGACGCTGAAGGCGGTCGCGGCCCGGATCGGCCGGACCCACGCCAATCTGCTGCATCATTTCGGTTCCGCCGCCGGGCTCCAGCGGGAGCTTGCGGCACATCTCGCGCAGACGGTGTGCAGCACGATTGCAGAGGCGGTCCGGGCGAGCCGGGCCGGGCTGGGATCCCCGCGAAAGGTGGTCGATCTCGCCTTCGACGCCTTCGACAAGGAGGGGGCGGGCGCCCTCGCGAGCTGGATGATCCTCACCGGCAACGAGGACGCGCTGACCCCGATCGTGGAGACGATCCACGCGCTGGTGGACGAGATCGCGATCGACGAGGCCGCGCATCGCGGCGGCATGGCGGTTCACGAGGATACGCTGGCGCTGGTGCTGATGGCGATGGGCGATGCGCTGATCGGCAAGGCGCTTTCGCGATCCCTCGGCCTCAGCGAAACCGCCGCGCGCGACCGCGCACAGACGATGCTGGAACGCGCGCTGGAACGGACTGGCTAGACTGTCAGCCAGCCGGGCAGAAGCGACGGGTCGAGGTCCTCGGTCCGGAGGTGATCCACGGCCAGCCCGAGATCAGGATAGGCGATTTTCCGACGCTTCTCGTCCGAGCGGTCGAGCGGCACCACCACCAGCCGGCGATTGATCTTCTGCCGCCAGTTCATCCGCGCGGTGTTCTCCTGCCCGACATAGCAGCCTTTGGAGAACGACACGCCGTTGAGTTCGGCGGCGTTGGTTTCCAGCCACAGGATGTCGCCGAGTTCGGCCTGCCCTTCCGGCACGCCGAGCGCCAGACGATGGGCGAGATAGCGTGAATCGGCCTCCTTGTCGTCTCCCGCCGCGGCGAGCCAGCGGTGGCCGAGCGAGGGAAGGCGCGGGTCGGGAGAGCCTTGCGGGCCATCGGCCGACCAGTGCACCGCCAAGCCCGGATCAACCGCGATGCCGATGCGCCGCCGGAGTCGGTAAAGCGACAGCCGCTTCGCCAGCGCATCAGCCGCGCCAGCCTCGCAGTCGATCAGCAGGTCATCGCCCTCTCGCCAGACGATGAAATCGAACAGCGCCTTTCCCTGCGGGGTGAGCAGTCCGGCATACGTCGGGAGCCTGCCGGTCACATCATTGGTAACGAGCCCTTGCAGGAAACCGGCGACGTCTTCTTCGGCATCGCGCGGCGACAGGCGGACGAGGGCGCGGTTGGCGAGGAGCGTTGCGGGCATGGGTGACAGATAGGCAGCGCGGCGGCATAGGCAACGGCGCATGACCCAATCGCTCACCATTCGCCGCCCGGACGACCTCCACCTCCATTTCCGCGATGGAGCGACGATGCGGGCGGTCGTGCCGTGGTCGGCGCGACAATTCGCCCGCGCGATCGTGATGCCCAATCTCGCCCCGCCGGTGACCACCAGCGCGCTCGCCGCTGCCTATTGCGAGCGGATCCGCGCCGCCGTGCCCGCGGGTGTGACCTTCGCGCCGCTGATGACTGCCTACCTGACCGATTCGACCGATGCGGACGATCTGGTTGCCGGTTTTGCCGACGGCGTGCTGACCGCGGCCAAGCTCTACCCGGCAGGCGCGACCACCAATTCGGCGAGCGGCGTGACCGACATCGCCAGTATCGAACCCGTGCTGGAGCGGATGGCGGCCATCGGAATGCCGCTATGCGTCCACGGCGAGGTGACCAGCGCCGACATCGACATCTTCGACCGGGAGGCCGTGTTCATCGACCGCATCCTGGCGCCACTGGTAGAGCGCCTGCCCGAGCTGAAGGTGATCTTCGAGCACGTCACGACCTCGCAGGCGGTCGATTTCGTCAAGAGCGCTGGCGCCAATGTCGCGGCTACCGTCACGCCGCAGCATCTGCACATCAACCGCAATGCGATGCTGGTGGGCGGCATCCGGCCGCACATGTACTGCCTGCCGGTCGCCAAGCGCGAAACGCATCGGCTGGCCCTGCGTCAAGCTGCGACCTCGGGCAGCGCCAAGTTCTTTCTCGGCACCGACAGTGCGCCGCACCACCGCAACGCGAAGGAATCGGATTGCGGCTGCGCGGGCATCTTCAACGCACCCTACGCGCTCGAAAGCTATCTCCAGGTGTTCGAGGACGAGGGGGCGCTCGACCGGTTCGAAGGCTTCGCCAGCGAGCATGGCGCCCGCTTCTACGGCCTCGCTCTCAATGCAGGCAGTGTGACGCTGGAAAAGGCGCCGGTCGCAGTTCCGGCGGAGGTGGACGGCGGGGAGGCGGCCATCGTGCCGTTCCACGCCGGCGAGACGCTCAGCTGGCGGCTCGTGCCGTCGCCCGCTGACGCCTGACGAGATCCCACACGAAGATCGCCGCCGCGACCCAGATACAGGCGAAGCACGCCGCCTGCATCGGCTGGAGCGGCTGCGCGAAAACGGTCAGCCCGAGCACGAAGACGATGCTCGGTGCGAGGAACTGGATGAAGCCCAGCGTGGAATAGGGCATCCGGCGCGCCGCCACCGCGAACATCAGCAGCGGGACTGCCGTCACCACGCCGCCCAGCAGGATCGCCGCACTGAGACCGGGCGAGACGAGGAAGGACGATCCACGCGTGGTGCCATACCAGCCAGCCAGCGCGAGCGAGGGAACGAGCAGCAGACCCGATTCGATCGTCAACCCGGGTAGCGACCCGACCGGTACCCGCTTGCGGACGAGGCCATAGCTCCCGAAGCTGAGAGCCAGCGTCAGGCTGATCCACAAGGTGGTGACCGCCCCTTCCGCGAGCAGGCCCACGCCGACCGCCGCGATGGCGACCGCCACCCATTGCGCCCGCGTCAGCCGCTCCCCGAGGAGCAATGTTCCCAGCAGCACGTTCACCAGCGGGTTGATGTAATAGCCCAGGCTGGCCGCATAGACCTCGCCGTGCTGGATTGCCCAGATGTAGACCAGCCAGTTCACCGCGATCAGCGCGGCGCTGAGGCAAAGCCACGCGAGGGTTTGGGGATTGGCAATGGCGGCGCGCAGCTCCTGCCCCTGGCGGCGGGCGGCGACGATCAGCAGGCAGAGCGGCAGCGTCCAGATGATTCGCCAGGCGACGAATTCGAACGCCGGCACGGCTTTCACCAGCAGCAGGTAGAGTGGCAGGAAGCCCCAGATCAGATAGGCGCCGATCGCCGGTGCCAGACCAGACTTGCCGTTAGTTTTGCTTACCATGCCGCGCGCTAGGTGCCGTCGCTGGCGGACGCAATCGACCCCTCCGAGTCGTCGGCAATCCATCCCGCGAAAATATTCGAATCTGACAGGCACGTTGCATACCGTTCAGAGAAGCGGGCGTAAGGATGAACATCTGACGAGGGCTGGTGGGGCCTTGGCCGATCAAAACGAAAGGACCTTACCGATGACCCAAGCATCGATTCGCACCGTTTCCCTGGCGCTCGCGGTCGCAGGCCTGACGCTGGCGGCGCCGGCATCGGCCCTGCCGCAGCTCGCGGTGCCCGCCGGCTCCCACGCCGATGCCGCCCCGGCTTATGGCGACCTGACCTACGAGCACGGGCGCGGTCATCACAAGGGAAAGCACCGTTGGGAGCGGGACGAGGACGACGATTACCGTTACCGCAGCTACAACACCTATGCGCCGCGCGGCTACTACAACAACTATCCCGCCAATTACGGCGAGCCGGTCTATCGCAACACCCGCGTGTGGCAGGGCAACGACGGGCGCTATTATTGCCGCAAGTCGGACGGCACCACGGGCCTGCTGATCGGCGGCGCGGTCGGCGCGCTGCTGGGCCGCGAGGTTGCGGGCCGCGGCGATCGGACGCTCGGCGCGATCCTGGGTGCCGCGGGCGGTGCGCTGCTCGGCAAGAGCCTCGACAGCAAGGTCCGCTGCAACTGATTCAACCTTTCTGAGCTTCCGGTCGTGCCCACCCACGGCCGGCAGCGCGGCTCCCACCGGGTCGCGAAGGCGTCGTCCCCAATCGGTTTGGGGACGGCGCCTTTTTTCCGACGGTCGTCAGCTCAGGATGGAGGTTGCCTGGCCGTAACCTTGGGCGGGGTCTTGAGCCAGAGCTTGGCGTCCTCCGCCTCCATTTCGGCAAGACCGACCCCCATGCTCGCGCGCGGTTGATCGACAGAGGTCGAGGCGACGGGATAGGCGCAGTAGTCCGCCGCGTAATAAGCGGCAGGCCGGTGGTTGCCGGAGAGGCCGATGCCGCCAAACGGCGCTGCGGAAGACGCGCCGTTGGTCGGCCTGTTCCAGTTGATGATGCCGGCGCGAATTTCCGCCCAGAACCTGTCGTAATCCTTGGGCGTGCCTCCGACCAGCGACGCGGAAAGGCCATAGCGGGTGGCGTTCGCCTCTGCGATCGCGGTGTCGAAGTCGGGCACGCGGACGACCTGGAGGAGCGGGCCGAACAGCTCGATGTCGGGTCGTTCCGCCATCTCGGTCGCGTCGAGGAGCGAGGGAGTGAGGAACGGCAACGCATCGTCCGGCCGCCGCATCGGCAGCAGCGGCACGCCGCCGCGGCTCATCAGCGCGACGAAGCTCTCCATCAGCAGGTCGGCGGTGTCGTTGTCGATCACCGGACCCATGAAGGGCTGGGGGTCGGCAAATGGATCGCCCACGATCAGCCGCTCGGCCAGCGCCTTCACGGCGGGGATCAGCGTATCGAATATGCTGTCGACCACGATCAGCCGCCGCGCCGCGGTGCAGCGCTGCCCGGCGGTGGTGAAGGCCGACTGGATCACCAGCGCCGCCGCGTCCTCGACCTTCGGGGTGTCGAGCACGACTAGCGGGTTGTTGCCGCCCATTTCCAGCGCGAGGATCTTGCCCGGATTGTCCGCCAGCCGCCGGTTGATAGCTATCCCTGCGCGCGCCGAGCCGGTGAACAGCACGCCGTCCACCTCCGGGTGCTCGACCAGCGACTTGCCCTCGGCAGGACCGCCGACGAGGCACTGGATGACGCCATCGGGAATCTTGGCGGCGTGGAAGCATTTGACCAGAAAGTCGCCCACCGCCGGAGTCTTTTCGCTGGGCTTGAAGATCACCGTGTTGCCCGCGATCAGCGCGGGTACGATGTGTCCGTTGGGAAGGTGCGCGGGGAAATTATACGGGCCGAGCACCGCCATGACACCATGCGGCTTGTGGCGTAGCGCCGCGCTGCCCTGCAGCGCACTGTCGAGCTTCTTCGCTCCGGTCCGTTCCTGGTAGGCGCGGACCGAAATCTCGACCTTGCCGATCACCGCTTCGACCTCGGTACGGGCTTCCCACAAGGGCTTGCCGGTCTCGCGCGCAATGAGTTCGGCGAAGGGTTCCGCCTGCTTTCGGACCTGGTTCGCGAAGCGGCGGACCAGCTCGATCCGCCGCGTGTGCGATTCGCTGCCCCACTTGGGAAAAGCGGCGCGCGCTTTCGCGACGGCCTCGGCGACATCGCCGGTCTGGCGCCGCCAGAGCTCCTTCCCGGTCGCGGGCTCGATGGAAACGATCTCTTCGGCCACGCTGTCCCGTCTTCTCTACGCCTTACCCGCGCGTGCTGTGGCGGCTTGGACGCGGGGCGTCAATTCGTGGCGTGCCCTTGTGGCACCGGCGGAACTCCATGCGCAGCGCCCATGCGGCGGATCGCCGCGACCTTTGCCTCGAGTGGGGTCCAGTCGTCACGCTCGGCAATGGCGGCCCAGATCGCCTCGACCTCGTCGATGAGCATCGACTGCGGCGAGCCCTCGGTCCAGTAGGGATGATCGCCCGGCGCTGGCTCGTAATCCGCAAAGGCGTCTGCGAGCGGCTCCTCCACGCCGCGACCGCCGCGATGCCGGAAGAAGAAGGCGTCGGGTTGCATCCCGCTCTCGACAAGGAACCGCTCGGACGCGGCGACCAGCGCGCCGTCCGCCTCTGCGCCGCGGCTTTCCATGCCCAGCCGCCAGCACCAGCGCCGCCCGATCGCCGCCATGTAGAGCGGTCCGAACCGCTCCATGGCGGTGATCAGCGGCGGTGCGTCGCACAGCAGTCGCAACGCAACTGCAAGCTGCCCGCAGTTCCAGTGCAGCGCCTCGGGCTGGCGACCGAAGGCATAGAGCCCGGCGTGATCGAAATAGGCGGCGGTAAATCCGGGGTCCCAGCGCGGCAGGAACCGCCAAGGGCCATAGTCGAAGCTTTCGCCCGAGATGTTCATGTTGTCGGTGTTGAGCACCCCGTGAACGAAACCCGCGACCATCCAGCTCGCGGCAAGATCGGCGAGGCGTTCGACCACCTGGTGCATCAGCCGAACCGCCGGTTCGTCGCGGCCCGGCGCATCCTGCGGTGGCGGAGGGGCGGGGAATTGCGCGAGGCAATAGTCGACCAGCTGCGCCATATGCTCCGGCTCCTCCAGCGCGAGGAGGCGCTGGAAGGTGCCGATACGGATATGGCCGTGACTGAGGCGGGTGAGCACGGCGGAGCGGGTGGGGCTGGGCTCGTCGCCGCGGTGCAGCGCCTCGCCCGTTTCGATCACGCTGAAGGTCTTCGATGTGTTGACCCCAAGCGCCTCGAGCATCTCGGTGGCAAGGACCTCGCGCACCGCGCCCTTCAGCGTTAGCCGCCCGTCGCCGTCGCGGCTCCAGGGCGTACGGCCCGAACCTTTCGTGCCCAGGTCGAGTAGCCGCCCAGCGCCGTCGCGCACTTGCGCGAACAGGAAGCCGCGCCCATCGCCGATCTCGGGATTGTACACGCGGAACTGGTGGCCGTGATAGCGGAGGGCAAGCGGCTGGGCGAGATTGTCGGGGAGGGGCTCGAAGCGGCCGAAATGCGTGATCCAGTCGGCATCGGTGAGCGCCTCAAGCCCGACCGTGGAGGCCGCCCCGTCGTTCCGGAAGCGGAGGATCGTTTCGGGAAAATACGCCGACGCGACGGGGTCGGCCAGCCAGGCCGCAAGCGTCCCGATGGGCGTGTCGGCGCGATAATGCGCGGTTCCTTCGACCGTGCTCGGGACAGGTTGCGGTTCGTCGCACATGTCGCGATAGTGCGCAGCACGGGACCGGCGGCGCAAGGGGCGGCGTTTCCCGCGACAGGACAAGACTTCGCTTCCCGCCGTGACCGACACGCCCTTTACCCACAAGCACTGGCAGAGCGCGGACGGGCTCACGCTGCATTTCCGCGATTACGCGGGGGGCGATGCACGCCTGCCGGTGCTGTGCCTCCACGGCCTCACCCGCAACGCCCGCGATTTCGAGGCGCTGGCGCCGCATATTGCCGCCACCGGGCGCCGCGTGATCGTGCCCGAGATGCGCGGGCGCGGGCGCAGCGGCTATGCCTCCGACCCCTCGACCTATGCCGTGCCCACCTATGTCGCCGACACGCTGGCCCTGCTGGCGCAGGAGGGGGTGGAGCGCTTCATCGCCATCGGCACCTCGATGGGCGGGCTCAGCATCATGGGCCTCGCCGCGCTCGCGCCGGAGCGGATCGCGGGCGTGGTGTTGAACGATGTCGGCCCGGTGGTGGAGCCGGCCGGCCTGGAGCGAATCAAGGACTATGTCGGCCAGGGCGGCAGCTTCCCGACATGGGTCCACGCCGCGCGCGCCCTGGCGGAGGTGCATGGCGAGACCTATCCGGGTTACGACCTCACCGACTGGCTGGAGATGGCCAAGCGCACGATGGTGCTGGTCAGCAATGGTCGTATCGCTTTTGACTACGACATGAAAATAGCCGAGCCGATCCTGAATGTGACCACCGATGAGCCGGTCGACCTGTGGCCCATGCTGGCGGCGCTGGCGGGCCGACCCGCCGTGCTGGTGCGAGGGGCGTTGTCCACGATCCTCTCCGCCGCAACGCTCGACCGGATGGCGCAGACGCTGCCCGGCGCGCGCAAGGTGATCGTGGCGAACACCGGGCACGCGCCCACGCTCGACGAGCCGGAGGTCCGCACCGCTATCGACGCGATGCTGGAACAGGCCGAATGAGCGGCCTTCCGGGGGCGCCGCGCGTCCTGCATATATTCGGGCGCTTCGCCGCGGACGATCCGCAGGCCCTCCGCGCGGTGCGGCTCGCCAATGCCTTCGGAGGGCGGCTGCGGCACAGCGTCGTTTACGGCGCGGGCGATGCGGGCGCGATGGCGCTGTTCGAGAAGGGCATCCCGGCCGAGCGGGTGGGGACGTTTCCACCGCTTTCCGGCCTGCCGACGCCCGGTCGCCTCCAGAAGATCGCCCGCGCGATGGTCGATTACCACCTCGTGCTGACCTATGGCCGGGGCGCGCTCGACGCGGCGCTGGCGCACACGATGTTCTCCGAGGTGCTGTCGCTGCCGCCGCTGATCCATCACGAGGACGGCAGCGACGAGACGGCGCGGGGGCGCACCGGCACGCGCAGCAAGTGGGCGCGGCGGATCGGGCTGGGCAAGGCCGCCGGGCTGGTGGTCCCGACCGAGACGATGGAGGCCGCCGCACTGGTCGACTGGCAGCAGCCGCTGGGGCGGGTGAAGCTTATCCGCGACGGTGTCGACCTGGCGAAATTCGCCAAGGCTCCGAAGCGCGACGCGCTGCCGCGCCTGACCAAGCGCGCGGGCGAGCGGTGGATCGCCTGCGTTGCCGGCGCTGGCGAGAACGCTGGTGTCGCCGCCGTCATCGCCTGCCTGCCGCGGCTCCACGAGAGCTGGCACCTGGTCCTTGCTGCTTCCCCGGAGGAGGTTGCACAGGCGAGGGCACGGGCCGCCGGACTTGAAGTGGAGCATCGCATCCATGTGCTTCCCGACGCCTCGCAGGCGGTGACGCTCACGATGCTGGCGGACATCTGCGTGATCGCGGGCGGCACGGAGCCGCTGCCGCTCCGCGCGATCGAGGCGATGGCGGCGGAGAAAGCGGTCGCCGGGTTCGAGACGGGCGAGCTCGCCGCGAGTCTCGCCGAGGATAACGCCGGTTGTGTGGTGGCCCCGGCGGACTCCGCCGCCCTCGCCGAGGCGCTGGAGCGGCTGGCGGGCGACGATTTCCTACGCCGCCGGTTCGGTGCCGCGAACCGCGAAAGGGCTATGGCGGAGCGGGACGATGCGGCGATGATCGCGGCCTACCGCCGCCTTTACGCGAGCGCGATGAAACGCGACGCGATCTGACCTGCCGTCCCCCATGGGGGACTGTGACGGTGCGGCCCATTGAACTGTCGCCGCCACCGACCTAAAGACCCGCCCGACTTTCACCATACGGATAGACGGATAGCCGTGGCCCTGCCGACCAACACCCCGCAATCGCGCGAAGAAATCCTCGCCCAGCGCCGCGCGGCCGAGGAAGAGGCGCTGCTGCGCGAGGTGGACGATGCCGTCCGTGCCGACGACATGGCGAGCTTCGGCAAGCGTTATGGCCGGACGCTCGGCGTGGGGATCGGTGCCCTGGTCCTCGCCTTCGGCGGCTACCTGTACTGGGAAAGCCGCCAGGAAGCGGCGCGCGAAGCCCAGGCCGAAGCGCTGGTGACCGCGCTCGACCAGGCGCAGGCCGGCAATTTCGCCGCCGCGACCGAGAGCACGGCCTCGATCGCGAAGGACGGCGGGGAAGGGCCGCGTGCCTCGGCCCGGATGCTGGCTGCAGGCGCGGCGATGGCGCAGAACCGCCCCGCCGATGCGGCGAAGCTTCTGGGCGAGCTGGCGGACGATGCCTCCGCGCCGCAGGAAATGCGCGACCTCGCCCGCATTCGCCAGGTTGCCATCGCCTATGACACGATGGACAAGGGCAAGGTCGTGTCGCTGCTCGGCCCGCTGGCCCGCCCCGACAGCCCGTGGTTCGGCAGCGCGGGCGAGATGCTGGCGATGGCCTATCTCGACCAGGGCAAGCGCGCCGAGGCCGGCCGCCTGTTCTCCGAGATCGCCCGCAACACCACCGTGCCCACCGCGATCCGCTCGCGCGCGCGCCAGATGGCGGGCGTGCTCGGCGTCGATGCCATCGTCGATGTCGACCAGTTCATGGAGCAGCAACGCCGGCAGCAGCAGTCTGCCGCATCGGCCGCGCCAGCCGCGCAGCCTGCTGCCTGACCTTTACCTTTGAGGATGTCCCACCCGATGACGGCCACTCGCACCCGAACCCTGTTCCGTTACGCCGGGACAGCGATGCTCGCCCTGAGCCTCGCGGCCTGCTCGGGTGGACTTTTCGGCGGCGGGGGCGGCAAGAAGAAGACCCCGACGCTGGGTGAGCGCACCCCGATCCTCTCGCGCATCGAGACCGGGGCCAAGGTCGATCCGGCGCTTGCGGCGATCCCGGTGACGCTGCCCGCGGCGGTGGTGAATGCCGACTGGGCACAGCCCGGCGGTTCGGCGAGCAAGGCGACCGACCATCTTGC
The DNA here is from genome assembly GCA_021794525.1 of Pseudomonadota bacterium. Classification (GTDB taxonomy): domain Bacteria; phylum Pseudomonadota; class Alphaproteobacteria; order Sphingomonadales; family Sphingomonadaceae; genus Qipengyuania. The sequence continues at coordinate 33,195 of JAJYQP010000081.1, forward strand.
GCTGGCAGAGACCCCGACGCTGGCCTGGACCGCGCAGATCGCCGGCTCGACCAACCGGATGCGGCTCGCCTCGGCCCCGGTGGTGGGCGGCGGCAAGCTCTTTGCGGTCGGCACCGACGGCACCATCAGCGCCTTCGACGCCGCCACCGGTGCGCGCGTCTGGGCGAACGGCTCCGACGTCGGCAAGGATTTGCGCACCGCGGTGTTCGGCGGTGGCGCGAGCTATGCCGATGGCAGGCTCTACGCGACCAATGGCACGGGCGAGGTCTTTGCCCTCGATGCCGCGACCGGCAGCCAGCTGTGGAAGGTCAAGCCCGCCGGGCCGCTGCGCGGTTCGCCCACGGTCGACTTCGGCAGCGTCTATGTGATGACGCAGGACAACCAGATCATCGCGCTCGATGCGGCCGACGGCAAGCTGCAGTGGCAGGAATCGGCCTCGACCACCGATTCGGGCGTTTTCGGCGTCGCGGCGCCCGCTGCGGGGCAGGGCACGGTCATCGCCGGATACTCCTCGGGCGAGCTGATCGCCTACCGCTACGAGAACGGGCGTAGCCTGTGGGCCGACGCTCTCGCGCGAACCAATATCTCGACCCAGGTCGGTTCGCTCAACGACATCGATGCCGACCCGATCATCGACAACGGCCGCGTCTACGCGCTAGGCCAGGGTGGGCGCATGGCCGCCTACGAGTTGGTGACCGGCCAGCGGATCTGGGAACTGAACCTCGCAGGCATTTCCACCCCGGCGCTGTCCGGCGACTGGATCTTCACCCTTACCGACGATGCGCGCCTGCTGGCGATTGCCCGGGCCAGCGGCAAGGTGCGGTGGATTTCGCAGCTCGCGCGCTATCGCGACGAGGAGGACAAGAAGGGCCCGATCTTCTGGCAGGGGCCGGTGCTGGCGGGCAATTCGCTGTGGGTCGTGAATTCGGAAGGCGACCTGTGGCGCGCCTCGCCCGCAGACGGCACGGCGAGCCTGTTCACCTCGCTCAAGAAGCCGATCAGCCTCGCGCCGGTCGTCGCCAACCAGACGCTCTACATCCTCGACGACAGCGGCAGGATCAGCGCCTTTCGTTGATCTGGCGCTGGCACCCGTCGCGAATTAGCTTGACTTCGTGAACCTATTTGGTTATGTTCCGGTTGTCTTTGACATCGTGAAGCTGTAATCGGGTCTGCGCCGCCAAGGCGTCAGAAGCTGTATCTGTAGACTCGGCTGACGTCCCCGTTCCATTCGCCGTGATACATATCCAGCAGGCGCTGCGCGGGCACCTTGCCGTTCGCCACGATCTCCTCGAGCGTCTCGAGAAAGCCGGTTTCGTTGTCGCCGCTGGCGTTGAGGCGGTTGCGGGCGGCAAGCCCGGCGCGGGCGATCGGCAGCACCTCGCGGGCGAGGTCGAGAAGCTTGCGACCGCCGGGGATCGGCGCGTCGAGCGCCAGCTTCGGCACCGCGTTGCGCAGCGCCTCGCGCTCCTCCATCGTCCAATCCCTGACCAGCTCCCAGGCGGCATCGAGCGCGGTCTGGTTGTAGAGCAGGCCGACCCAGAAGGCGGGCAGGGCGCAGATGCGGCTCCACGGCCCGCCGTCGGCGCCGCGCATCTCGAGGAAGCTCTTGAGGCGCACCTCCGGGAAAGCGGTCGAGAGGTGATCGATCCAGTCGCTCGCGCGCGGTCGCTCGCCGGGGAGGGCCGGGAGCTCGCCCCTCAGGAAATCACGGAAGCTCTGTCCGGCGGCGTCGATATATTTGCCGTCGCGGAAGACGAAATACATCGGCACGTCGAGCATGTAATCGGCATAGCGTTCGTAGCCGAAGCCGTCCTCGAACACGAAAGGCAGCATCCCGGTGCGGTGCGGATCGGTGTCGGACCAGATATGGCTGCGGTAGGAAAGGAACCCATTCGGTTTCCCTTCCGTGAACGGCGAATTCGCGAACAGCGCGGTCGCCAGCGGCTGGAGCGCGAGGCTAGTGCGGAACTTGTGCGCCATGTCCGCTTCGGACGAATAGTCGAGATTGACCTGGATCGTGCAGGTCCGCAGCATCATGTCGAGGCCGAGCGAACCCACCCGCGGCATATGCCGAAGCATGATCTCGTACCGGCCCTTGGGCATGATCGGCAGCTCGTCGCGCCGCTTGTCGGGCCACATCCCGAGGCCGAGGAAGCCGACTCCGAACCGCTCGCCGATCTCCTTGACCTGCGCCAGGTGGCGGCCGGTCTCGGCGCAGGTCTGGTGCAGGTTCTCGAGGGGCGCACCGGACAGCTCGAGCTGGCCGGCAGGCTCGAGGCTGACGGTCCCGTCGCCCCCTCGCATGGCGATGACCTGGCCACCTTCCTCCACCGGTTCCCAGCCGAACTCGCGCAGCGCCATCAGGATGTCGCAGATTCCGCCATCCTCGCAATAGGCGGGTGCGTGGTGGTCGGGGCCGCGGAAGACGAGCTTTTCGTGCTCGGTGCCGATGCGCCAGCGCTCGGGCGGTTTCTCGCCCGCGATCATGGGAGCGACCAGCTGGTCGCGGCTCTCGATGATCGGGTCCTCGGCGGCAGAGGTTTCGCGCGTGCTCATGCGCGTTGCGCTAGAAAACCTATGCCTTGCGCGCCAGCGAATTGTTCCAGTCGCCCGCGACCCCCATCCACAGCGCGGTGGCGGCGATGGCGGCGGTCTCGCCACGCAGGATGCGCGGGCCGAGCGTGATCGGCACCGCTTGCGGCAGGGCGCGGATCGCCGCGCGCTCGGTCTCGTCGAAGCCGCCTTCGGGGCCGGTGAGGAGGGCGGCCTTCGCGCTGCCTCGAAAAGCTTCCGCCGCCGCAACGCCGCCCATTTCGTCGGCGAAGAACAGCGTGCGGTCGGCGGGCCATTCGGCGAGCAGCCTTGTCAGCGGCACCGGCTCGGCGAGCACCGGCAGCGCGGTCCGCGCACATTGCTCGGCGGCTTCGGTCACGATGCTGCGCGCGCGTTCGGCGTTGAGGCTGTCGGCGACACAGCGGCGGGTGACGACCGGGCGGATTTCGGCGACTCCAAGCTCGCTCGCCTTTTCGAGGACGAGGTCGAAGCGGTCCTTCTTGAGGAGGGCGAGGCAGAGCCAGAAATCGGGCACCGGCTCGCGCTTGCGCAGCCTCTCGCGCGGGTCGAGCGTCACCTGCCGCTTGCCGACCTCGGCAACGGTGCACACCCATTCGCCGGTCGCATCGTCGCAAAGGATCACGGTCCCGCCCGGCGCGGTCCGCATCACCTTGCTAAGGTAATGCGCCTGGTTGCCCTCCACCACGACCGGCTGACCTGCGGCGATGGGAGTCGCGACGAACAGGCGCGGGGCGCTCCTTGGTGGCCAGGCTGGAGTCGCGGGCATGGCTAGGCAGGTGACACGCGGGCCATTAGGGAGCAAGCCCGTGACCGCACCTTCGGAACCCATCGTCCCCGACAGCGAGCATCGCGGCCTGATCGCCCGCCTCCCCCAGCTGCCCCGCGACCTCGCCATGCTGGCGCGCTTTGACCGCCCCATCGGCTGGTGGCTGCTGTTCTGGCCCTGCGCCTGGGGCGTCTGGCTGACGGGCGCGGGATTGCGGCTGGAGCTGGTCGCCTGGCTGCTGGTCGGCGCCATCGCGATGCGCGGGGCGGGCTGCGTCTACAACGATATCGTCGATGCCGATCTCGACCGGCAGGTGGCGCGCACCGCGAGCCGCCCGGTGGCGAGCGGACGGGTGTCGCGCAAGCTCGCCTGGGCGTGGCTGCTGGCGCTGTGCCTCGTGGGCCTCGTCGTGCTCCTCCAGCTCCGTGCCGAAGCGCAGATCGTGGCGCTGGCGAGCCTTGCGCTGGTTGCCGCCTACCCCTTCATGAAGCGGATCACCTGGTGGCCGCAGGCGTGGCTTGGCCTCGTGTTCACCTGGGGCCTGCCGGTGGGCTGGACCGCGTTGCGTTGGGACCATTGGGAGGTTCTCGCCGCGATGTACGCGGGCGCGGTATGCTGGGTTATCGGCTACGACACGATCTACGCCCTGCAGGACCGCGAGGACGATGCGCTGGTCGGCATCCGCTCGAGCGCGCTGCGCATGGGCAGGCGGGTGAAGGGCGGGGTGGGCGTGTTCTATGGCTTGGCGGTGGCCCTTTGGGCGCTCGGCTTCTGGTGGCTGCGGCCCGACTGGGTGGCGCTGCTGACGCTGCTGCCCGCCGCAGCGCATCTCGCTTGGCAGATCATGACGCTCGATCCGGTGGATGGGGCCAATCCGCTGGCCCGCTTCCGCGCCAACCGCACGACCGGGCTGCTGGTGGCGGTGGCCTGCTTCGTGGTCGGCAACGCATGATCTCCGCGCTCGATCCGTTCGTATCGAGGGGAGCGCGTAGCGCGAAGTCGAGATACCGCCCGCTATGCCTGCGTGTCTCGACTTCGCTCGATACGAACGGAGTATTGCCGGGCGCTAAGCCGCGCGTCTCGCTTCCCGCACCGTCTCCGCCGCGTCCAGAAACTCTCGCAGCACCGCGACTTCCTCGGTGCCCTTCAGCCACTCCTCGGCAGTAGGAGGCAGCTTGCCGGGTTTCTTCTGGACGTAGTATTTCGCCTTGGGATCCTTCCATCTCAATGCGCGGTCGCGGCGGCGGATTCAAGCTGACGCGAAGGGAAGGCCGGGAGCCTGGCCCTAGCCGTGCCTTGCCGCGATCATGGCGGCGATGTCGGTGAATTTCTCGCGCGGGGAGCCGTCGCGCGCGGCGGCGGCCTCGGCGGCCTCGATCTTCCGCCAGTCGCGGAAGGTGACCACGTCGAGCCCGCGTGTCGCGGCCAATGCATCGAATCCGTCGCGGCCCTGCTTGCCGCGTTCGGGCTTCACCTCGGCGGCGATGCGCTCGATCACGCCGAAGCCGTCAGGGCGGTTTGTGCCGATCGTGCCGGACGGGCCCCGCCCCGCCCAGCCCACGCAATAGAGGCCGGGCAGGATGAACCCGCCTTCGTTGGCGAACCGGCCCGCGCGCTCTTCGTAAGGAACGCCTTCGATCGGGCTGCTGCGATAGCCGATGCAACTGACCACCAGGTCGGCGGGGAGGACATAGGTCTCGCCCGTGCCGACCGCGCGCCCCGCTTCGACAGCGGTGCGCTCGACCTCGATACCCGTGACCCGGCCACCTTCGCCGAGCAGGCGCAGCGGGCTCGCGAAGAAATCGAAGGCGATGGTGATGGGCTTGCCCTCTTGCGCCGTCAGCGCCGCGAAATCGCGCAGATGCGTCACCGACTTGCGCAGACCCGGTTCAAGCAGCGCGTCGTCGGCGACGTCGGGCAGGTCCGCCCGGTCGACCATCGGGGCGGCTGCCTCCAGCCTGCCCAGCTCGCCCAGCTCCTTGGGCGTCATCATGATCTGGTGCGGGCCCCGCCGCCCGAGGATCGTGACGCGCTCCAGCCCCTTGCCGCGCAGCGCGTCGAGCGCGTGAGCGACGATGTCGGACCCGGCGAATTCCGCCTCGGTCTTCGACAGGATGCGCGCGACGTCGAGCGCGACATTACCCATGCCGATGACCACCGCGTGCCTGCCGGAAAGATCGGGTGCGAGAGCCGCGAAATCGGGATGGCCGTTGTACCAGCCGACGAAGGCCGCGCTGCCGAAGACATTGCCGAGATCGTCGCCCGGGATCCCCAGCGGGCGGTCGTTCGGCGCGCCGGTGGCGAGGATCACGGCATCGTAGAGCGCCATCAGCTCGGCAATCGTGACATCGGGGCCGATCGTGACATTGCCCACGAAGCGGACCTGGTCGGTCAGCGCGGTGGCCTCATACCGGCGCGACACCGCCTTGATCGACTGGTGGTCGGGAGCCACCCCCGTGCGGATGAGGCCATAGGGAACCGGCAGACGGTCGAAGACATCGACCCGCGCATCATCACCCCATTGCTTGAGCGCCGCTTCCGCCGCGTAATACCCGGCCGGACCCGAACCCACGACCGCGATCTTCGGCATGGCCTCTCCTTTTGGTGGGTTAATGCGGAAAGCTAACGCGCTAGGCAAGCATCGCGCGGATTATGCTTTCGGCAACCAGTTATCGTTATGGACGCCGGGCGATTGGCACCCGTCGGAGCGGGCGAGAACGAGGGAGCAAGGCATTGGGATTGTTCGCGCGGGCAGGGTCGGGAAGCGACGACGCCCGAAATGCGTCCTTTGCCCTGCGCAATACCACCGCACGCAAGCTCGAGCTGATCGAGACCTACGAGAGCGCGGGCCTCGGCTGTTTCTGGGCGACCGATGCCGAAGGCAAGATCACCTATCTCTCCGATGCCGCGGTGGCCGCGCTGGGGCTGGACGGCGACAAGCTGTTCGGCATGCCGCTCGTGGAGCTGGTCACAACCGACACCCGCGAAGGCGAGGACGGGCCGGAACGCCCGCTCGGCTTCCTTCTCGGCGCACGCAACAAGATCTCGCGCCTGCCGGTTCGCATCGTCGGCGCCCGGTCGGAGAGCTGGTGGGAGCTGTCGGGCAGTCCGCGCTTCACTGCCAAGGGCGTGTTCGAAGGCTATCGCGGCAGCGCCAAGGACATAACCGAGGCACGGCATCGCCAACAGGCGGCGGAGACGCTGGCACGCTGCGATTCGCTGACCGGGCTTGCCAACCGACACTACTTCGAAGGGCTGCTGTCGCGCACGCTCGACGCCTATCGCCACGCCAAGCGCTGCTGTGCGCTGATGGCGCTCGATCTCGACCGCTTCAAGCAGGTCAACGACACGCTCGGCCACCCGGCTGGCGACGACCTGCTCAAACAGGTCGCGTCGCGGCTGGGCCCGGTCATCGGCAAGCGCGGCACGATGGCCCGCCTCGGCGGCGACGAGTTCGTCGTGATGCTGCCCGACATGGACGATCGCGGCGAGCTGGGCGAGCTGGCGCAGCGGATCATCCAGATGATCTCGCAGCCCTATTCGCTCAGCGGCTCACGCGCGATCATCGGCTGTTCGGTCGGCATCGCTACCGCGCCCTATGACGGCCTCGACGCAGAGAGCCTGACCATCGCTGCCGACATGGCACTCTATGCCGCGAAGGGCGGGGGCCGTGCGCGATACCGCTTCTTCTCCAGCGACCTCAAGGACGGGGCGCAGATGCGCCGCCGGATCGAGGAAGACCTGCGCGACGCGCTCGCTGCAGGGCAGCTGGAGATGCATTACCAGCCGATCGTCGCCAGCAAGACCAACCGCGTCACCTGCATGGAGGCGCTGCTGCGCTGGAACCATGCGGAGCGCGGCTTCGTACCGCCGTCGATCTTCATTCCCATCGCCGAGGAAATGGGACTGATCCGCGAGATTGGCGCCTTCGTGCTGCGTCGGTCCTGCGAGGACGCGGCGCGATGGCCATCACCCTTGCGCGTCGCGGTCAACGTTTCTGCCGCACAGTTTACCGGAGACGATTTCCCGCCCCAGGTGGCGCAGGTGCTAAAGAGCACCGGGCTGGACCCTGCACGGCTGGAGCTCGAGATTACGGAAAGCGTGTTCGTCGGCGATCCCGACCGCATCCAGGATATCTTCATGGAGCTGAAAGGGCTGGGGGTCCGGCTCGCGCTCGACGATTTCGGGACTGGCTATTCCTCGCTGAGCTATCTGCAACGCGCTCCGTTCGACAAGATCAAGATCGATCGCAGCTTCGTCCAGGGCGCGACCGACGCCGGGAACAACAATCCCCAGATCCTGAGCGCCATCGTCAACCTGGCCGAGGCGTTGCAGATGGAAACCGTCGCGGAAGGCGTCGAAACTATCGACGAACTGACGCTGGTAAAGGAGCGCGGTGCGAGCCATATCCAGGGTCACATCTTCTCCGAGGCGCTGTCGCAGAACGAGGTGATGTCGCGCCTGGAAGCCGAGCAGATCGAATTCCAGCCGCAGGGACCGGCACGGTTCCGCGCCGAGCGCAAGACGCTGTTTCGCCAGATCGGCATCGTCCACGACGACTACCGCTACAAGGCGGTGCTCAGAAACCTGTCGAAGACGGGCGCCATGGTGGACGGGCTTCTCAATGTGCCGGTCGGCACGCAGCTGGTGCTCGACCTCGGCGGCGGCCAGCTCGCAGTCTGCACCGTGCGGCGTTCGAAGAGGGCGAGCCTGGGCGTCGAGTTCGAAAGCCCGCTGATCAGCGACGGCGCCGACGGGCTTTGCACCCGCCACCGGGTCTCGCCCTATGCCATCGCCGCGGCGGGCCAGCCGCTCGCCCCGCTGACGCCCGACGCCTATGCGCGGCTTCACGCAGCCCCGGCGGCGACGCCCAGTTTCGTCGAGGTCGTGACCAAGGATAACCGGGTTGCCGATCCCGCGCTGGGGTATGAATACCGATATCGCTGACCTGCCCGTGTTAGCTTAAAACTAACCAATGCCGGTTACTCCGGAGTCAGAGGCCAATTCCAGCCGACGGGTATGATTCCATGGGGGCGATGCCCTTTTCCGATCTGTTCAAATCGCGGAAAGTCTCGTCCGAGGCGGAGGTCGCCCCGCGGCTTGAGCAGCAATCGGCGGCACCCTTGGCCGAGGGCGACAAGGCCGTCCTTCTCGCCGATCTCGAAAGCAGCGGACTGAGCTGGTTCTGGGCAACCGATGCGCAGGGCCGGATCACCTATCTCAGCCGCGCGATCGCCGAGGTTTGCGGATTTACCGAGGGTGCCGCCCCTGACCTCGCGCTGCAGTCCCTGCTGGTCCCGGTGAGCGGCGAGGGCGACGGCCGCTCGCTCGGCCTCAAGCTCGGCACGCGCAAGGGCTTCGCGAACCTCGTCGTCGAAACCAACGCGGCCAACCAGCGTGCGCCGCTCGTGCTTCGCCTGAGCGGTCGTCCGCAATTCGATTCCACCGGCCAGTTCACCGGGTTCCGCGGCGCCGCGCTCGATATCACGGAAGAGCATCGCAGCGAAGAGGAAGCCTCGCGCCTCGCCCAGTTCGACTCGCTGACCGGCCTCGCCAACCGCCACCGCATGACCCAGCGGATCGACGCGACACTCGCGGCCTTCCGCGCCTCGAAGCGCGCCTGCGCGTTGCTGATGCTCGATCTCGACCGATTCAAGCAGGTGAATGACACGCTGGGCCATGCCGCCGGCGACCAGCTCCTCCAGCAAGTCGCGGACCGGCTCCAGGGTGCGGTCGGCGGGAAAGGGGAGATTGGGCGGCTCGGCGGCGACGAGTTCCAGGTGCTGATCCCCGACCTCGACGACCGTGGCGAGCTGGGGCAGATCGCCAGGAAGATCATCGCGATGCTCTCGCAGCCTTATTCGGTGCAGGAGGGGCGCTGCTCGATCGGCTGTTCCGTCGGCATCGCGATCGCGCCCTATGACGGTGTCGAGCGTGACGAGTTGACCCGCGCCGCCGACCTTGCGCTCTACGCGTCCAAGAACAACGGGCGCGGCCAGTTCCGCTTCTACGCCGCCGACCTCGAACACGAGGACAATCTGCGCAAGCGCATGGAAAGCGATCTTGCCGAAGCCATCGAGGCGGGCGATTTCACGCTTGAGTATCAACCGATCGTGTCGCTTGACGACAATCGCGTGGTCGCGCTCGAGGCCCAGTATTGCTGGGACGATCATGAGCGCGGACGCGTGGTGGCCGACAGCTTCCTGCCGGTCGCGGAAGGCAGCCGGCTTATCGTGCCGATCGGCGAATGGGCGCTGCGCCGTGCGTGCCGCGATGCGCGTGACTGGCCGGGATCGGTCCGGGTCGCGATGCCGGTCTCGGCGGTCCAGTTCTTCGACAGCGGATTCGTCGACCGCGTGGCCGAGGTGCTGGAGGAAACCGAGCTCGATCCCGCACGGCTGGAACTCCAGCTCGGCGAGGCCATTATTCAGGGCGATGCCGCAGCCGTCGATAAGGGGCTGGCGGCGCTGTTCAAGCTGGGCGTGCGACTGACGCTCGACCATTTCGGTAGCGGCTTTACCTCGCTCTCCTATCTGCGCCGTGCGCCCTTCAGCGCGTTGCGTGTCGCGCCCAATTTCTTCGAGCCGACGATGGGCGACGATCTCGGCGACCTGCAAATGATCGGCGCCATCGTCCAGCTCGGCAGGACGCTGGGCATGGAGACCACCGCCGCCGGGATCGATGCGCTGGCGCTCCTCGACCGGCTTAAGCTTGCCGGGGTGGATGCGATTCAGGGCTTCGTGTTCTCCGGGCCGCTGGCACCCGAAGCGGTGGAGGTCGCGCTGACCAGCGGCGACTGGACCATTGCGCCGACCGATGCGGGCAACCAGCGCGCCAGCCGCCGGACCGTGTTCCGCAAGATCGGCCTGATTCACGTGGACTGTTATTACGAGGTGACGCTGCGCAACCTCAGCCGCTCGGGCGCGATGATCCAGGGGCTGGAGGACGTGCCGGTCGGCACCCAGTTCGTGCTCGATTTCGGCAGCGGGCAGCTCGCCGTTGCCACGGTCAAGCGCGTGATGGATGACACGCAGGGCGTCGAATTCGAGCAGGAGCTGGTCGATGACGGCGCCGGCGGTCTCGTTACCCGCAACCGCGTCAGCCCCTATGCGCTGGCGGCGGCGGGCCTGCCGCTGAAATCGCTCGGCGAGGGTAAGTCCGGCATCCCCGGCATGGACACGAAGCTGGAAGGGTTCCGTCAGTTCAAATATTCGGCCAACGCACCGAAGAGCCCGGTCGCCGCCTAAGCCGCTTGGCGCATCGGGCGCTCGCGGCTATGCGGCGCGCCACATGACCGACCTTTCCAAGATCCGCAACTTTTCCATCATTGCCCACATCGACCATGGCAAGTCGACGCTCGCCGACCGCCTGATCCAGCAGACGGGCGGCCTGACCGAGCGCGAGATGTCCGAGCAGGTGCTCGACAACATGGACATCGAGAAGGAGCGCGGGATAACCATCAAGGCGCAGACGGTGCGCCTGACCTACACCGCGCGCGACGGCGAAACCTACGAGCTCAACCTCATGGACACGCCCGGCCACGTCGACTTCGCCTATGAGGTCAGCCGGAGCCTCGCCGCCTGCGAAGGCGCGCTGCTGGTGGTCGACGCCGCGCAGGGGGTGGAGGCGCAGACGCTCGCCAATGTCTACCAGTCGATCGAGCACGATCACGAGATCGTCCCCGTTATCAACAAGATCGACCTCCCCGCCGCCGAGCCCGAGAAAGTCCGCGCCGAGATCGAGGACATCATCGGCATCGACGCCAGCGAGGCCGTGCTCACCAGCGCGAAATCGGGAATCGGTATCGAGGACGTGCTCGAGGCAGTCGTCCAGAAGATCCCGCCACCGAAAGGCGACCGCGACGCGCCGCTCAAGGCGAGCCTCGTCGACAGCTGGTACGATCCCTACCTCGGCGTCGTCATCCTCGTGCGCGTGATCGACGGCGTCATCCGCAAGGGCCTCCACGTCAAGTTCATGCAGGGCGGCACCGAGCATCTCATCGACCGCGTTGGCGCCTTCACCCCCAAGCGCGTGGACCTGCCCGAGATCGCGGCGGGCGAGATCGGCTTCATCACCGCGCAGATCAAGGAGGTCGAGCAGGCGCGCGTCGGCGACACCATCACCACGGTCAAGGGCGGCGCCACCCAGCCGCTCCCCGGCTACAAGGAAGTCCAGCCGGTGGTGTTTTGCGGCCTGTTCCCGGTCGACGCCGCCGATTTCGAGAAGCTGCGCGAGAGCATCGCCAAGCTGCGGCTGAACGACGCCAGCTTCTCCTACGAGATGGAGAACTCCGCCGCGCTGGGCTTCGGCTTCCGCGCCGGCTTCCTCGGCCTGCTGCACCTGGAAATCATCCAGGAGCGCCTCTCCAGAGAATACGACCTCGACCTCATCACCACCGCGCCATCAGTCGAATACCGGCTCCAGCTCAACAAGAGCCGGACCGACGACGCGCGCAAGATGATGCTCCACAACCCCGCCGACTGGCCCGATCAGAACCGGATCGAAAGCGTGGAGGAGCCGTGGATCAAGGCGACGATCTACACGCCCGATGAATATCTCGGTGCCATCCTCAAGCTGTGCCAGGACCGGCGCGGCATCCAGACCGGGCTGACATACGTGGGGGGCCGCGCCCAGGTGAGCTACGAGTTGCCGCTGAACGAGGTGGTGTTCGACTTCTACGACCGGCTGAAGAGCATCAGCCGCGGCTACGCCAGCTTCGATTACGAGCCGATCGGCCTGCGCGAAGGCGACCTCGTCAAGATGAACATCCTCGTCAACAACGAGCCGGTCGACGCGCTGAGCCTGATCGTCCACCGCGCCAACGCCGAGGCGAGGGGCCGCGGCATGTGCGAGCGCCTCAAGGACCTCATCCCTCGTCACCTGTTCAAGATCCCGATCCAGGCCGCGATCGGCGGCAAGGTCATCGCCCGCGAAACCATCGCCGCGCTGCGCAAGGACGTGACCGCGAAGTGCTATGGCGGGGATATCACGCGCAAGAAGAAGCTGCTGGAGAAGCAGAAGAAGGGCAAGGCGCGGATGCGGGAATATGGGAACGTCAGCATCCCGCAGGAGGCGTTTATCGCCGCGCTGAGGATGGGGGAGGAGTAGACCCTCACCACCTCTCGGCGCTGGGCCTTGCCCGACGCAGGCTCAGGCGGCGGCCCGGCGCCCGGTCTGTTGGCCGCCTTCGGCGGTCGAACTCTCCACCCGGTTCCGGCCATTATGCTTGGCGCGGTAGAGCAGGGCGTCTGTCGCCTGCATCGCCTCGGTCACGCCGATCGGCTTGTCGATCCGCTTGAGGCCGATGCTGGCGGTGATCGACAGCGGCACACCGTCGGGCGCGCGGGGCATGATCGCGGCGATGGCCCCGCGCAGTTCCTCGCACAAGGCCTCGCTGCTGGCGAAATCTGGCTGGATGTCGATCAGCGCGAACTCCTCGCCCCCGAGCCGCGCGAAGCTGCGCGTCGGGGTGACGTAGCCGCGCATCACCCGGGCGACCGCGCGCAGCACGTCGTCGCCGAAGACATGGCCATGGGCATCGTTGACCGCCTTGAAATGGTCGAGATCGACGATTGCGAACGCCAGCGGGCGCTGGCCGGCGATCGCCAGCGCCCGGTCTAGCTGGCGCAGCAGCAGGCGGCGGTTGGGGAGGGCAGTGAGCGCATCGGTTTCAGAGGCCTCGATGGCATCGAGCTCGGTCCGCTTACGCTCGGTGACGTCGCGGATCGTGACCGCGAAGCCACGCAGGGTAAGCCCGTCGCTGTTGGAAGTAGCGGTGCGCAGCTTGGCCTCCAACCAGCGCTCATCCCCATCGGCAGTCATCACGGGGCGTTCCAGCACCACCGTCTCGACGGGGTTCATCCGCGCATCCTCGATCGCCTCGCGCACGAGCGCAGCGTCGAGCGGGTCGAAAAACACTTCGAGGTGGTGGCCCTCCAGCTCGCTGATCCCGGTGAAGCGCTCGCCCGCGCACGAGGAGAAACGGATCGTCCCCTGCTCGTCAAGGTTCACCAGCGCATCGTCGGAGTTCTCCGTAATGAGCCGGTTGACTGCCTTGCGATAGGCAAGTTCCTCGAGAACCATCCGGTACTGACGCAGTGCGACCGAACAGGGAATCGCGAGCAGCGTGAGCGTTGCGAGGTAGAACTGGAGGAAGAACAGTTTGCCTCTCATGTCGAAGGCCAGGTTCGAGATGTCCGACGCGCCGCGGTCCAGCGAAATGACGGCGACCGTGCCGATGATCACGATCCCGATCGCGCTTCCGGCGCGACCGCAGCGAAGCGCGGCGAACATTAGCGGCACGATGGGCAGGAACAGCAGTGGCAGGCGGTATACATCGAGTGCCACGAAGCTCACGACAAGTATTGCCGCCATGTGCAGCACGAATTCGGTCGGGCGGGCGGGATGGGTATCGCGCTCGCCGGTGCTTGACAGGGCGTTGATGACGAAGTGAACGATCGGAAAGCCGATCAGCGTTCCGAGGGCGTGGCCGGTCAGCCAGCTCTCGAAGTGATACAGCACGCCGCCCGGTGCCGCGGTGTTCGCCGCAAGGGCGCCGAAAAGGCCCGCGGTGGCCGGGGCGATAGCACCGCAGACGAGGATCAGCACCGACAGGCCCGCGATCGAGTTGAGCCAGTCGCGCTGGGGGCGCGCTGCCAGCAGCAGCAGCGCGGCGAACGAGATCTCGAACACGTTGACGACCGCGAACGGCAGGGCCATGTGCAGGCCGAAGCCGAACAGCGAAGTCGCCAATGCACTGGTAACGGCCATGGCGACGAGGGCGACCGGCCACTCCTTGCGCTCGATGCTGGTCAGCCATCCGATGCCGATCGCCGTCCCGAACCAGACCAGCGCGAGACCGCCGTGATGGCGGCTGGCGAGGATCGTGGCCGAGATTACGACGAAGAAGGCGCTCCCGAACAGCACCGTGCGAACACGTTGATCGGCCATCCTGTTGCCCCTTCTCGTCAACGCACTCTTAGTTAATGGAATACTGGAATTCGGTGTTACCGGACCTACGCAAGATACCTAATCGCCGTGCTCTAGAGCGCGTTCAGGACCTGATCTGGCGGGCGGTGGCCGTCGGCCCAGACGCGGATGTTGGCTATGACCTTGTGCCCGGACTCCGCCCGTCCTTCGCGCGTGGCGCTGCCGATGTGTGGAAGCGTCATGACATTTGCGATCTTGAGGAGGCGGGGGTCGACATCCGGCTCGTCGGGATAGACGTCGAGGCCGGCGCCGCCGAGGCGGCCTTCCTCCAGCGCGCCGATCAGCGCCTCCTGGTCGATGAGGTCGCCGCGGGCGGTGTTGATGAGGCAGGCGTCTGGTTTCATCAGGGCGATGCGCACGGCGTCGATCATGTGGCGACTGTCGGCGTTGGCGGGGCAATGGAGGGTCAGGACGTCAGCCTGCGCCACCAGTTCGTCCAGCGTCTCGACGTGGCGGGCGCCCAGCATCCGCTCGATAGCCTCGGGCAGGCGCTTGCGGTTGTGATAGGCGATCTCCAGCCCGAAGGCGCGGGCGCGATGCGCCACCGCCTGCCCGATGCGGCCCATGCCGACGATGCCCAGCGTCTTGCCGGCAAGCTTCACGCCCAGCAGCGCCGTCGGCGTCCAGCCGCTCCACTCGCCGCGCCGGACCATCGCGATCCCCTCGCGAACCCGCCGAGGCAGACCGATGATCATCTCCATCGCGATGTCCGCCGTGTCGTCGGTGAAGACGCCCGGCGTGTTGGTGACGATTATCTGGCGCGCGGCGGCGGCCTTGAGGTCGATGTGGTCGGTCCCGGCGCCGAAGCTGGCGATCAGCTTGAGGTCGGACCCGGCCTCGGCAATCAGCGCGCCATCGATGCGGTCGGTGACGGTGGGCACCAGCACGTCGCTGGTCTGCATCGCCGCCACCAGTTCCTCGCGCGAGAGCGGCCGGTCCTCGCGGTTGAGCGTCGCATCGAACAGCTCGGCGAGCCGGTCCTCGACCTCCCGCAGGAGATGGCGGGTGACGAACACGCGCGGGCGGCGGCCGAGTGGCTGGGTGACGGCGGGCATCGCTGCGACCGCTAGGTGAGACGCGCGGGGGTGGTCAAGGGGCGCGCGCTCCGCAAGGCTGCCGCGGCGGTGGCAAGTGCCGGTAACCATGTTGCATTTAACGGGTCTTCGCATTACCCCGCAGGCAGACGATGAAGCGGCCCGTCACTCTCCTCGCAGCGACGATCCTTGTGGCAGGCCCGGCCTATGCGCAGGACCGGGAGGTGCCCTATTGGGCGACTATCCGCGGCAGCGCGAGCGAGCTCAACATGCGGGTCGGGCCAAGTGCGGACTACCCCGTCTCGTGGGTTTACCGCCGTCCGGGGCTGCCGGTGAAGGTGGTGCGCGTGCACGAGAGCTGGCGGCTGATCGAGGACCCGTCCGGCACGCGCGGCTGGGTTGCCTCCCGCTTGCTGAGCCCGGATCGCGGCGCCATCGTGACAGGCGGCCGGCCAACCGCTATGCGCGACGGGGCCAGCGCGCAGGCGAACCTGAAATGGTTCGTCGAGGCCGGCGTGGTCGGTCGCTTGGGAGAGTGCGTGGCGGGATGGTGCCGCTTCAGCGTCGACAAGCGTTCAGGCTGGGTCGAGCAGAATCGCTTGTGGGGCGCTGCCGAAACATGAGCGCGACGCGGGGGCGGCGCAGGCCACCCCCGGTTCGACCGTATCAGGCGCCGACCTTGCGGACGGTCGAGTGGACCTTGCCGTCAGGACCCGTGACCTGGAAGCTGCCGTCAGCTGCGGGAACACTGGCGGTGTAGCAGACCTCGGGAGCAGTGCCCTCCGGATCGAAGCAGCTCTTGGCGCCATCCATCCGCCATGTGCCCTTCGTTTCCTTGCCATTGGCGACATCGACGTAGGTTCCGTCGGACTTGACGGTCTCGGTCACCTTGGTCCCGTCAGCCAGCGTGACCTCGTAAGTTCCGGCCATATTGCCGGTTGCGGGCTCGGTCACGGCGGGAGCGGGCGCCATTGCGGTGTCGGTCGCCACCGGCGTCTCCACGGTGGTCTTTTCCGTCTTGTTGCAGCCCGAAAGGACCAGCACGGCGGCGGCGGCGAACAGCATCGGCTTGATCATGATTGGACTCCCCTTGCGCCCTGCGGCTTGCACGGCGTCAACGTACCAATGCGCGGACTGTCAGACCAGTTCCACCGCGACCGCAGTCGCCTCGCCACCGCCGATGCAGAGCGAGGCGACGCCCTTCTTGAGCCCCTTCTGCCTGAGGGCATTGAGAAGCGTCACGATGATGCGGGTGCCGCTGGCCCCGATCGGGTGTCCGAGCGCGGTCGCGCCGCCGTTCACGTTCACCTTGTCGTGCGGGATGCCGAGGTCATGCATCGCGAACATGGCGACGCAGGCGAAGGCCTCGTTGACCTCGAACAGGTCCACATCGCCCACCGTCCAGCCCGCCTTGTCGAGCACCTTCGTGATCGCGCCCACCGGGGCGATGGTGAAATCCTTGGGTTCGCGCGCGTGGGCGGCCATGGCGACGATCCTTGCAACCGGCTGCGCGCCCTTGGCCCTGGCCGCGCTCTCGCGCGCCAGCACCACCGCGGCGGCGCCGTCGCTGATCGAGCTGGAACTCGCCGCAGTGATCGTGCCGTCCTTGGCGAAAGCGGCACGCAGCTCGCGGATCTTCTCGGGATTGCCCTTGGGCGGCTGCTCGTCGGTGTCGACGGTGACCTCGCCCTTGCGGGTCCTGACCGTTACCGGCACCACCTCGTCGGCAAAGGCGCCGGTGGTGATCGCTTCGTTCGCGCGACGCAGCGATTCCACCGAGTAATCGTCCATGTTCTCGCGCGTGAGCTGGTATTCGTTCGCGGTGTCCTGCGCGAAGCTGCCCATCGCGCGGCCCGCATCATAGGCGTCCTCCAGCCCGTCGAGGAACATATGGTCATAGGCGGTGTCGTGCCCGATGCGCGCGCCGCTGCGGTGCTTCTTGAGCAGATAGGGCGCGTTCGTCATACTCTCCATGCCGCCCGCGATGGCGAGGTCCATGCTGCCTGCCGCCAGCGCCTCGGACGCCATGATGACCGTCTGCATGCCGCTGCCGCAGACCTTGTTGACCGTGGTCGCCTGCACCGACTTGGGCAGGCCCGCCTTCAGCGCTGCCTGGCGGGCAGGGGCCTGGCCGAGGCCGGCGGGGAGCACGCAGCCCATGTAGATGCGCTCGATATCCTCGCCCGACACACCCGAGCGCTCGACCGCCGCCTTGACCGCAGTGGCGCCCAGATCAGTCGCGGAAACCTCGGCCAGCGCACCTTGCATCCCGCCCATCGGGGTGCGGGCATAGGAGAGGATGACGATCGGGTCGGCGGCGCTGAACTGGGGCATGACGGGTCTTTCTGAAACTGGGTTGCCCGGCATCTAGGACGCCACTCGCCCGATGGCAAACGCTACGGTCTTCGCCGCCGCGCAGGTCGTTCGGCGCTTGCCAAACCGCGGGCGAGCGCCGAAAACGGGTTGCATAAGCGAACGGAAAGGATGCGGGATGGCCGACAACCGGAAGAGCGAGATGGAGCGCGTGATCAGGGTGCAGCGCGACGCGCACCATGCCGCGCGACCCGAACCGATGGACCGGCGCAAGGACCGCATCCGCCGTGCGATGGATCTGCTCAAGACCAATGCCGACGAATTGAACCGCGCGATGAGCGCCGATTTCGGCAGCCGCAGCCCCATCCAGTCGATGATTACCGACATCGCCGGCACGGTGAGTTTCGGGAAATACTGCCTCAAGAACATGGACAAATGGGCGAGGGCGGAAAGGCGCCACGTCCAGTTTCCGCTCGGCCTGCTCGGCGCGAAGGCCGAACTGCGTTACGAGCCGAAGGGCGTGATCGGCATCCTCAGCCCGTGGAACTTCCCGGTCAATCTGACCTTCGGCCCGCTGATGCAGGTTTTCGCCGCGGGCAACCGCGCGATGATCAAGCCGAGCGAATTCACCGAGCGTACCAGCGAGGTGATGGCGCGGCTGGTCGAGCGGATGTTCGATCAGGACGAATGCCGTGTGTTCACCGGCCCGCCGGAAGTCGCGCAGGCCTTCAGCGAGCTGCCCTTCGATCACCTCGTCTTCACCGGCTCCACGGCCACGGGGCGCAAGGTGATGGAGGCGGCGGCGAAGAACCTCGTCCCCGTCACGCTGGAACTTGGCGGCAAGAGCCCGGTGGTGATGGGCCGCAGCGCCGATTTCGCGAAAGCCGGCGAGCGGATCGCGCTCGGCAAGATGATGAACGCAGGCCAGATATGCCTCGCGCCCGACTACCTCTACGTCCCCGAGGACAAGGCCGACGAGGCGGTCCACCGGGTGTGGCAGGGGACGGCGGCGATGTATCCCACGCTGCTCGAGAACGAGGATTACGCCAGCGTCGTCTCCGACCGGCATTTCGACCGCCTCAAGGGGCTGGTGGCCGATGCGAAAGAGAAGGGTGCGGAGGTGATCGAGGTCAATCCGGGCGACGAGGACTTTTCCAGCACCAACGCGCGCAAGATGCCGCTCACGATCCTCAGGAACGTGACCGAAGACATGAAGGCGATGCAGGAGGAAATCTTCGGCCCGGTGCTGCCGGTCAAGACCTACAGTAGGATCGAGGAGGCGATCGACTACGTGAACCAGCACGACCGCCCGCTGGGGTTGTATTACTTCGGCGAGGACTCGTCCGAGCGCGAGAAGGTGCTGACGAAGACAATCAGCGGCGGCGTGACGGTGAACGACGTGGTCTTCCACGTCTCGATGGAAGACCTGCCCTTCGGCGGGGTGGGACCGTCAGGCATGGGCAGCTACCACGGCGTGGAAGGCTTCCGCGAATTCAGCCACGCGCGCAGCGTCTATACCCAGCCGAAGATCGACATCGCCAAGCTGGGCGGCTTCAAACCGCCTTATGGCAAGGCGAGCGAGAAGGCGGCGAAGACGCTGATGAAGTGAGACGCGCGCGACGACGCCGGATTACTGACCTTTCAGCGCGAAATCGGCGAATTTGGCGAGGATCGACTCCCAGTAGGCGATGTTGTCGATGAACAGCTCCTCGCTCATCCCGCCCGCCTCGAGATCGACGTCCATCTCGATGACCGGATCGCCGTCCTTGTCGAGATAGACCCGGCCCCAGCGATTGTCGCGGGCGTAGTCGTTCATGGCCTGGAGCGTCGGGTTCGTCTTGGGGTTGAAACCGGCGTAGAATTGCACCGACTTGCACGCCTGGCCGTTGTCGTCGCAGCCGTAGAAATAGATCGCCATCGTGTATCCGCCCATGGCGGTGTCGATCCGGGGCTCGCTCGCCTCGCCGACGCGCTTGGCCTGATAGCCTTCCTTGTGCAGGATAGCGACGATCTGCGCGACATCGGCGGTGACCGGCTTCGCGGCGAGCGGGGCGCCGAGCGTCGACGCGAGCAGGGCCAGGGCTGTGAGCGGCAGCTTGTGCATAGTTTTCTCCCCGAGGTGTTTCATCACCGGACATAGGCTGGCAAGCGTTACCGTCCGGTTGCAGGATAACACCCCGTTTCGCGCGCTTCGCGCCCTTGCGCCGCTTCCCCGCGCGGCCTAGAGGCGCACGCAAATCAGCCCCCGCTGGGAATCACACGTGGTCGATCTCGAGCAATATCTGCCGATCCTCATCTTCCTGTTCATCGCGGTGGGCATCTCCGCGCTGTTCGTGTTCCTGCCGATGGGCGTGGCGCGGCTGACGGGGGCGCATAACCCCACTGCCGACAAGCTCAGCGAATACGAATGCGGCTTCCCGGCGTTCGAGGACCCGCGCAGCCAGTTCGACGTGCGCTTCTACCTGATCGCGATCCTGTTCATCATCTTCGATCTCGAGGCGGCGTTCCTGTTCCCCTGGGCGGTCAGCCTCGACCTCACCGGCTGGCCGGGCTGGATCACCATGATGGTGTTCCTGTTCGAGCTGATCGTCGGCTACGCCTATGCGTGGAAGATCGGCGCGCTGGAGTGGGAATGACATGAACCAGCCGCATCTGGACCACGTACTGGCGAACGCCGGAACCACAGTCGCCCCGAACGCCGACTTCTACAACGCGCTGTCCTCCGAGGTGAGCGACAAGGGCTTCCTCGTGACCAGCACCGAGGAACTGTTCCAGTGGGCCCGCACCGGCAGCCTGTGGTGGATGACCTTCGGGCTCGCCTGCTGCGCGGTCGAGATGATCCACGTCAACATGCCGCGCTACGACATGGAACGCTTCGGCGTCGCCCCGCGCGCCTCCCCGCGCCAGTCGGACGTGATGATCGTCGCCGGAACGCTCTGCAACAAGATGGCCCCGGCGCTGCGCAAGGTCTACGACCAGATGTCGGACCCGAAATACGTCATCTCGATGGGCAGCTGCGCCAACGGCGGCGGTTACTACCACTATAGTTACAGCGTGGTGCGCGGCTGCGACCGGATCGTGCCCGTGGATATCTACGTCCCCGGCTGCCCTCCCACCGCCGAGGCGCTGCTCTACGGCGTGATGCAATTGCAGCGGAAGATCCGCCGCGTCGGGACGATCGAGCGCTGAGATGGCGACGGTCCTGCATCCCGCTCCGAAGTTCGCGTCCAGCGAAGGCGTGCGCGAGGCGCTGTCTGCGGCGCTGGGCGATTCGCTGGTGGAGGCGCACGAGGAGCACGGCGAGCTCATCTTCCGCGTCAGGCGCGAGGCGCTGGAAGGCGCGCTCCGCACTCTGCGCGACGATCACGCCTACCAGCAGCTCATGGAGATCGCCGGCGCCGACTATCCTGACCGCCTAGATAGTGATGGTGGGCGGTTCGAGGTGGTCTATATGCTCCTCAGCCTCACCAGGAACCATCGCGTGATGGTGAAGGTTCGGGCCAGCGAGGCGACGCCGGTGCCGACTGCCACCACGCTGTGGCCCAACGCTGGCTGGCTCGAGCGCGAGGTGTTCGACATGTATGGCGTCGTGTTCGACGGGAACACCGACCTGCGCCGCATTCTCACCGACTACGGCTTCGAAGGGCATCCCTTCCGCAAGGACTTCCCGCTCACCGGCTACCAGGAGCTGCGCTATTCGCAGACGGAGCGCCGCGTGGTCTACGAGCCGGTGGAGCTGGCGCAGGACCTGCGGCAGTTCGACTTCATGAGCCCGTGGGAAGGCGCCGATTACGTGCTGCCGGGCGACGAGAAGGCGGCGGGAACGCCCACGCCGCCCACGGTCGACAAGCCCAGGACCACCGAAACGCCCGCGCAGACCGGCGCGGGGGCGAAGGCCGATGCAAAGGCAGCGAAGCCCAGCCCGGCGCGCAAATCCCGCACCAGGGCGGCCGGTGCGCCCAAGCCGACCGAGAGCCGCCCCGCGCGCGCACCCCGCAAGGGGAAGAGCGCTGACACCGCCGCTGCGACCGAGCCTGCCGAGGCGAAGAAGCCCACTGCGCCGCGCAAGCGCACAACCAAGCCGAAAGGTGATGCATGATCCGCCTCGTCCTTCTCGCCGCCCCCCTCCTGCTCGCCGGCTGCTCGCGCAACGAGCCGGAGCGAAACGCCGCGAATGCCGATGATTTCGCCAGCCGTATCGGCACCGGCGGCACCAATGCTCCGGCAGCCGCGCCGACTGGCCCGGGCGCGACCAGCGCGATCAAGGCGGCCCCGGCGGCCGCTGGCGGGAACGTGTTCGCGCTTGAGAAGCTGGGCGATATCTCGGCGGTGAACCTCGGCCCGCGTGCGGGTGGCTGCACCTTCTCTTCCGGCGGTACAGAGATGCTGATCGCCGCGGGGCCGGCCGACCCGGCGCTGCCGGGCAAGGCCGTGGTTCGCGTCGGCGGCAAGCTCTACGAGCTGGACACGCCGCCGGGCGGGATCGCGGCCATCCGCGAAGGCACCGACTTCAACGGCGAGGGCTTCAGCATCCGCCTGGCGCCGACCGCGCCGGGCAAGGGCACCATCACGATCACCAATATCGAAGGTCAGCAGAAGACCGTAGCGGGCGACTGGGTCTGCGCATGAGCACCGGACTGCATCTCGAAACCTCCCCCACCATGGGCGACGAGGTCATCAGCAACTACACGATCAACTTCGGGCCCCAGCACCCGGCGGCGCACGGCGTGCTGCGCATGGTGATGGAGCTGGACGGCGAGATCATCGAGCGGATCGATCCGCATGTCGGCCTGCTCCACCGCGGCACCGAGAAGCTAATCGAGCACAAGACCTATCTCCAGGCGCTGCCCTATTTCGACCGGCTCGATTACTGCTCGCCGCTCAACATGGAGCACAGCTATGTGCTCGCGATCGAGAAGCTGCTCAATCTCGAGGTGCCGCTGCGCGGGCAGTACCTGCGCGTGCTGTTCGCGGAGCTGAGCCGCATCTGCAACCACATGCTCAACATCGGCAGCCACGTCATGGACGTCGGCGCAATGACGCCGAACCTGTGGGTGTTCGAGCTGCGCGAGGATTGTCTCAACTTCTTCGAACGCGCGAGCGGCGCGCGTATGCACTCCGCCTGGTTCCGCCCCGGCGGCGTACACCAGGACGTGCCGCTGAAGCTGCTCACCGACATCGGCGACTGGTGCGACACGCGCCTGCCCGAACTGTTCGGTGACGCGATGAGCCTGGTCATCGACAACCGCATCTTCAAGCAGCGCAACGTCGACATCGCGCTGGTGAGCAAGGACGACGCCATCGCCTGGGGCTTCAGCGGCCCGATGATCCGCGCCGCCGGGCTGCCGTGGGATCTGCGCAAGAGTCAGCCCTACGACGTCTACGACCGGATGGAGTTCGACATCCCCGTCGGCACCAATTCGGACTGCTACGACCGTTTCATGGTGCGCGTGAAGGAAGTCTACGAAAGCGCGAAGATCATCAAGCAGTGCCTGGCGCAGATGCCCGAAGGCCCGGTGTGCAGCGACGACCGCAAGATCGTGCCCCCCAAGCGCGCCGAGATGAAGCAGTCGATGGAAGCGCTGATCCACCACTTCAAGCTCTACACCGAAGGCTTCCACGTGCCCGCGGGCGAGGTCTATGTCGCGACCGAAAGCCCGAAGGGCGAATTCGGCGTCTATCTGGTCAGCGACGGCAGCAACAAGCCCTACCGCTGCAAGATCCGCCCCACTGCCTTCAGCCACCTCCAGGCGATGGACTTCATGAGCAAGGGCCACATGCTCCCCGACGCGACCGCCATCCTCGGCGCGATCGACGTGGTGTTCGGGGAGTGTGACCGGTGATCGAGGCGGCCAACTCCAGCATCCTCGAAATGACTCTCCGCACGATTTTCGGGATTGGATTGCTGCTGCTGCCCTACTTCGCTTTTAAACGGGCGCGGACCAGCTTCCAACTCGCAAAGCGGATTGGCCTCGCTGAGTTCCTCTTCGTGTTTTGCATCTCGTTCTTTTCCATGTCTTTCTTCGGGCCAATCACCGTGAATGGAACTCTTCTCGCGTTGATCTCATCCGCCTTCATGGCTGGCCTTGCGTTTACGGTTTGGTTTGGCCTGATGAAGCCCAAGGGTGGTTGGAATGGCTGACCGCTCCCCCGCACCCGATACCCCCGAGTTGCGCGAGCGCTGGGGTGGGTTCGAATTCTCTGAGGCGTGGGCCGCGAAGGCGGACGCGGCGATTGCGCGCTATCCGCAGGGGCGTCAGCGCTCGGCGGTGATGGCGCTGCTCGACTTTGCCCAGCGGCAGGTCGGCGAGGAAACCAATACGCAGGGCTGGCTGCCGCTGCCGGTGATCGAATATGTCGCCGATTATCTCGACATGCCGGTGATCCGCGTGCTCGAGGTCGCGACCTTCTATTTCATGTACAATTTGCGCCCGGTGGGCCGTTTCCACGTGCAGGTCTGCGGCACCACGCCCTGCATGCTGCGCGGCTCGGACGACCTGTTCGCCGCCTGCAAGAAGCGCGGGATGGTGAAGGGCCATGTCTCGGACGATGGTCTGTGGACGCTGACCGAGGTCGAATGCATGGGCAATTGCGCCACCGCGCCGATGGTCCAGATCAACGACGATAACTACGAGGATTTGACGCCCGAGCGCCTCGACGCGATCCTCGACGCGCTGGCCGCGGGGCAGCAGCCGAAGACCGGCACGCAGGAGCCGGGCCGGCACACCAGCGAACCTGTGGGCGGGCCGACCACGCTGAAGGAAATGGTCACCGCCAACCACGACTACCGGGGGGAATGGTGATGGCGGTCGCTGTAATCCTCCCCGCGCGAAGCGGGGGGAGGGGGACCATGCGAAGCATGGTGGAGGGGTCGCCTTGCCTCGCCGTAGCATACCCCTCCACCACCCTTCGGGTGGTCCCCCTCCCCGAGCAAGCTCAGGGAGAATTGTAATGGAAGTCGGCACCGTCATCGTCGCGCTCGTGCTGATCTTCATCGCCTGGAAGGTGCTGAGCGGACTCATCAAGTTCGGCCTGATCGCGGTGGTGATTATCGCCGCGATCTGGTTTCTCACGCAGGGCGGAATGTGATGCTCGCCGATAAGGACCGCATCTTCACCAATCTCTACGGCTACCAGTCGTGGAGCCTCGAAGCTGCCCGCAAGCGCGGCGACTGGGACGAAACCAAGGCGCTGCTCGCGCGCGGGCAGGATGCGATTATCGAGGAAATCAAGACTTCCGGCCTGCGCGGACGCGGCGGGGCGGGGTTCCCGACCGGGCTCAAGTGGTCCTTCATGCCCAAGGAGAGCAGGGACGGCCGCCCGAGCTTCCTGGTCATCAACGCCGACGAGAGCGAGCCGGGTTCGTGCAAGGACCGCGAGATCATCCGCCACGATCCGCACAAGCTGATCGAGGGCGCGCTGGTCGCCGGTTTCGCGATGCGGGCGCGCGCGGCCTATGTGTACATTCGCGGCGAATACATCCGCGAGGCCGAGACGTTCCAGAAGGCGCTCGACGAGGCCTATGACGCCGGGCTGATCGGCAAGAACGCCAGCGGCTCGGGCTACGACTTCGACGTGTTCCTCCATCGCGGCGCGGGCGCCTATATCTGCGGCGAAGAGACCGCGATGATCGAGAGCCTGGAGGGCAAGAAGGGCCAGCCGCGCCTCAAGCCGCCGTTCCCGGCCGGTGCGGGCCTCTACGGCTGCCCGACCACGGTCAACAACGTCGAGAGCATCGCGGTCGCCCCCACGATCCTGCGGCGCGGCGCGGGCTGGTTCGCAAGCTTCGGGCGCGAGAACAACAAGGGTACCAAGCTCTTCCAGATTTCGGGCCATGTCGAGAAGCCCTGTGTGGTCGAGGAGGCGATGAGCATCCCCTTCCGCGAGCTGATCGAGAAGCACTGCGGCGGTATACGCGGCGGTTGGGACAATCTCCTCGCGGTGATTCCAGGTGGCAGCTCGGTACCGCTCGTGCCCGCGAAGGACGTCATCGACATGCCGCTCGACTTCGACGGCTGCAAGGACGCAGGGTCCGGCCTCGGCACCGCAGGCATCATCGTGATGGACAAGTCGACCGACATCGTCCGCGCGATCAGCCGGCTGAGCTATTTCTACAAGCACGAGAGCTGCGGCCAGTGCACCCCCTGCCGCGAGGGCACCGGCTGGATGTGGCGCGTGATGCAGCGCCTGCGCACCGGCGACGCGCACATCGACGAGATCGACATGCTCCAGCAGGTCACCAAGCAGGTCGAAGGCCACACCATCTGCGCGCTGGGCGATGCTGCGGCATGGCCGATCCAGGGCCTCATCCGCCACTTCCGCCCCGAACTGGAGCGGCGGATCGCGCAGAACGACGCCATGCGGGAGGCGGCGGAATGAGGCGGGTCGGGATTATCCTGTCGACCTCGCTGGCCGTCACCGCACCGGCGCTGGCCGAGACGAGCAAGATGGTCTCCCAGCGGAACCAGATGATCGAGGCGGCGGGTTGCTTTGCGCGCACGGCACCCGCAATGTCGGCGAACCTGCTTGCGCTGGATGCCGAAAAGGATCGCTGGAAAAGGCCAAGCAACTGGCACAGGGTCGCTTTTCTTGTTTCCCTGATTCCAAGCTGGCCGTCGCCGTGCGCGGGGACATCTTCTACGGCGAGCTGGCGGGTGCCATGCTCGAAAGGACGCCCGCCCGGCTGGACGCCATTGCCGCGCGCGGCACGGGCGCAGCGCAACGGCCGGGTACCGGCCTCTCCGATGGCCAGTTCATGATCGCCTATTCGCAGTGCCTTCTCGCTGCCGAGCCGGGCAAGACCGCCGCCTTCCTGCGCGCCCCCCGCGGTACGCCTGCGGAGCGCGCCGCTGTGGTCGCCTATGGCGAGACCCTGTCAGACTGCATGCCGACCGACATTTCCTATTCCATGAACATTCCCGACCTGCGCGCCCACCTCGCCTTCGCGGCCTATCGATCGCTTCTCGTCGAGGGAGGCAAGACCGATGCCTAAAGTCACCGTCGACGGCCAGGAAATCGAGGTTCCCAACGGGGCGACCGTCCTCCAGGCGTGCGAGCTTGCGGGCAAGGAGATCCCGCGCTTCTGCTATCACGAACGCCTCAGCATCGCCGGCAATTGCCGGATGTGCCTGGTCGAGGTAAAGCCCGGACCGCCCAAGCCGCAGGCAAGCTGCGCGCTGCCGGCGACCGAGGGGCAGGAAATCCGCACCGACACGCCGATGGTCAAGTCGGCGCGCGAGGGGGTGATGGAGTTCCTGCTCATCAACCACCCGCTCGACTGCCCGATCTGCGACCAGGGCGGCGAGTGCGACTTGCAGGACCAGTCGGTCGCCTATGGCCGCGGCGGCTCGCGCTATCACGAGAACAAGCGCGCGGTGACCGAGAAGTACATGGGGCCGCTCATCAAGACGGTGATGACGCGCTGCATTCACTGCACCCGCTGCGTGCGCTTCTCCGAGGAGATCGCGGGCGTGGACGAGATCGGCGCGCTCTATCGCGGCGAGGACATGCAGATCACCACCTACCTCGAGCAGGCGGCGGAGCATGAGCTGTCGGCCAACGTGATCGACCTGTGCCCGGTCGGCGCGCTGACTTCGCGCCCCTATGCCTTCGAGGCAAGGCCGTGGGAGCTGAAGAAGACGCTCTCGATTGACGTCAGCGACGCGGTGGGCGCGAACATCCGTCTCGACAGCCGCGGGCGCGAGGTCATGCGCGCGCTGCCCCGCATCAACGACGATGTGAACGAGGAGTGGCTCAGCGACAAGGGCCGCTACATGGTCGACGGACTGACCCGTAAACGGCTCGACCGGGTGTGGATCAGACGGAAAGGCAAGCTGCAGCCCGCGAGCTGGGAGGAGGCCTTCAAGGCGATCGCCAAGGCCCAAAAGAGTTCAGGGCCGCAGGGCAGTATCGCCGCGATCGCGGGCGATCTGGTCGACTGCGAGACGATGTTCGCGGCCAAACGCCTCGTCAACGCGCTGGGTTCGACGCTGCTCGAGGGGCGGCAGACCGGAATGAGCTATCCGGCGACGAACCTCGCGGCGGTGAACTTCAATTCGACTTTCGCGGGGATCGAGACCGCCGATGCGATCCTGATCGTGGGCAGCCATGTCCGCTGGGAAGCGCCGCTGGTCAACGTCCGCCTGCGCAAGGCCGCCAAGGCCGGCGCGAAGGTGTTCGTGGTCGGTCCGCACTGGGATACGACCTATCCGGCGGAGTTCCTGGGTGACGATGCGGCTGTGCTGCACGATCTCCCAGGCCATGTCACGGAGGCACTGGCTAAGGCTAGGCGTCCGGCGGTGATCGTGGGCGGGGCGGGGCTTGCCAAGGGTGCGCTCGACGCCGCGCTGGCGCTGCCGGTGCAGCGCGAGGGCTGGAACGGCTTCAACGTCCTCCACATGGCCGCATCGCGCATGGGCGGGCTGATGCTCGGCTATGCTCAGAAGGGCGGGATCAAGGATATCGTCGACGCCGCGCCGAAACTGGTGCTGGCGCTGGGCGCGGACGAGGTGGACTGGTCGGCCTTCGCAGGGAGCCTCAAGGTCTATATCGGCCACCACGGCGATAAGGGCGCGCATGCGGCGGACATAATCCTCCCCGCGGCGGCTTACAGCGAAAAGGACGGCACCTACGTCAACACCGAGGGCCGTGTGCAGTTCGCCGAGAAAGCCGTCTTCGCGCCCGGCGACGCGCGCGAGGACTGGACGATCCTGCGCGCGCTTGCCGATGCGCTGGGCGTCTCGGTCGGCTTCGACAGCTTTGCCGAATTGCAGGCCGCGATGATCGCCGAGGTGCCCGCGCTGGGCGAGGAAGGGCTGGCGAATTACGGTGCGCTGCCGAAGCCGGGTAAGGGCAGGGCCCCGAAACGTGCAACTGGCCGGATCGCCTATCCGATCAAGGATTTCTACCTCACCAACGCCATCGCCCGCGCCAGCGTGGTGATGCAGGAGTGCAGTGCCGAGCTGGTCCACGGCCAGGTGCTGGAGGCGGCGGAATGAGCGGGCTCGCATGTCTTCACCCCTCCCCTTCAGGGGAGGAGCCGGGGGTGGGGCTTGTGAGCAAGCGCCACGCCCGAGCGACAGGCTCCGCCCCAACCCCTCCCCTGAAGGGAAGGGGCTTTGAAAAGGGTGTCCGCTCATGACCGCCTTTTTCCAGACCAATCTCGGCCTCACCTACGAATGGTCGTGGGCGCTCGCGACTGTCGCGGGCATCCTCCTCATCGCGCTGCCGCTGATGCTGGCGGTTGCGATGATCATCTATGCCGACCGCAAGATCTGGGCGGCGATGGCACTGCGCAAGGGGCCCAACGTGGTCGGACCCTTCGGTCTGCTCCAGAGCTTCGCCGACGGGCTCAAGGTGTTCCTCCAGGAAACCATCATCCCGAGCGCATCGAACAAGGGCATCTTCCTGATCGCGCCCATCGTCACCTTCACCGTGGCGCTGCTGGCCTGGGCGGTGGTGCCGTTCGGGCCCGGTGCGGTGCTGGCGGACATCAACGTCGGCCTGCTCTACATCCTCGCGATCAGCAGCCTGGGCGTTTACGGGGTGGTGATGAGCGGCTGGGCCAGCAACTCGAAATACCCGTTCTTCAGTGCCATGCGCGCCGCAGCTCAGATGATTTCCTACGAAGTCTCGATCGGCTTCATCCTCATCTGCGTGGTGCTGTGGGCGGGCACGTTCAACATGAACGGCATCATCACCGCGCAGCAGGGGCACGTGCTGGGAATCATCAACGGTTTCGTCGCCAACCCGCTGCTGTTCCCGCTGTGGGTCATGTTCCTGATCAGCAGCCTGGCCGAAACCGCGCGCGCACCCTTCGACCTGACCGAGGCGGAGAGCGAGCTCGTCGCCGGTTACCAGACCGAATACTCATCGATGAGCTTCGCGCTGTTCTGGCTAGGCGAATACGCCAACGTCATCCTGATGTGCGCCTTGAACGCCATCCTGTTCTGGGGCGGCTGGCTGCCTCCGCTCGACATCCCGATCCTCTACACCTTCCTCTTCACCGAGGGGCTGACCGCGATCTTCTGGCTGTTCGCCAAGATCCTGTTGTTCTTCTTCATCTTCAGCTGGGTGAAGGCCACCGTGCCGCGCTACCGCTACGACCAGCTCATGCGCCTCGGCTGGAAGGTGTTCCTGCCGCTGAGCCTGTTCTTCGTGGTGCTGATCAGCGGCTGGCTGATGGCGACGCGGTATGACGACGCCTCCCGCTTCTCATCGGGGAAGCCTACGCCGGCAATGCTAGCTCGGGTCAATGCAACATCCGTTTGTCAGATGCGCGCTCCTGCCCGGTATGGAGATGAGGTCGAGGGCCGCGCATTGAACGTGTACATCAAACGGGACTGGGCAAGACCAAATTCTGACGACACTCTTCAGATCACATATCCCGAACAGCTGGCCGGGCTGCTCAAGTTTACTCAAACTCGAAGCAATGGCTTTGGCGGTAGCGGTTCCCTCGATTGGATCACGCCGAAGCGCGGAATCAAGATGGGGATGGGCGTTACCGACGTGATTTACGAAGATGGTCCCAGCTCGATCCTATTTCTCGAAGACGGTGACACAGTTTTGATGGGTGACTGTTGGAGCAAGTCCCGATTGGAGCGCTTCGCATGACCGTCGCCCAGCTCGTCAAGTCGTTCACCCTGTGGGAGTTCGTCAAGGCGCACGCCCTCACGCTGAAGTATTTCTTCAAGCCCAAGGCGACGATCAACTATCCGTTCGAGAAGAACCCCCTCAGCCCGCGCTTCCGCGGCGAGCACGCGCTGCGGCGCTATGCCAATGGCGAGGAGCGCTGCATCGCCTGCAAGCTGTGCGAGGCGATCTGTCCGGCGCAGGCTATCACCATCGAGGCCGAGCCGCGCGAGGACGGCAGCCGCCGCACCACCCGCTACGATATCGACATGACCAAGTGCATCTACTGCGGCTTCTGCCAGGAAGCCTGCCCGGTGGATGCCATCGTCGAGGGGCCGAACTTCGAATACGCCACCGAAACGCGCGAGGAGCTGCTCTACGACAAGGCGAAACTGCTGGCCAACGGGGACAAGTGGGAGCGCGCGATCGCCGCGAACCTTGAAGCCGATGCGCCCTATCGCTAACGGGCCGCAGCAATGAGGGCCACCTCACATCCGTTCGTGTCGAGCGCAGTCGAGACACGCTGGCGCAACCGCTTCTCGACTTCGCTCGAAGCGAACGGGGCTTGGACAGGCAAGTGATCCAGACCATCGCCTTCTACCTCTTCGCGTTCCTGCTGGTGCTGAGCGCGGTGTGCGTGATCACCGCGCGCAATCCGGTGCATTCGGTACTGTGGCTGATCCTCGCCTTCTTCAACGGCGCCGGGCTGATGGTGCTCGTAGGGGCCGAGTTCATCGCGATGCTGCTGGTGATCGTCTATGTCGGCGCGGTCGCGGTGCTGTTCCTGTTCGTGGTGATGATGCTCGACATCGATTTCGCCGAGCTGCGCGCGGGCTTCGTGCGGAACTTCCCGCTCGGGCTTCTCATAGCACTGGTGCTGCTGGCGGAGCTGGTGCTCGGCATCGGCGCATACCAGGTCGGCGGGCTCGATCTCGGCACCGCCACCGGTCTTGCCACCGCCATCCCGGGCCGCAGCAATATCGAGAGCCTGGGCGCGGTGCTCTATCGCGATTACCTGTTCCTGTTCGAGGCTGCGGGCGTGATCCTGCTGGTCGCGATGGTGGGCGCCATCGTCCTCACTCACCGCGACCGCCGCGCGCCGCGCGGGCAGCAGAACATTTCAAGGCAGAACGCGCGTCATCCCGACGAGGCGACGGTCATGCGCCAACCCACCATCGGCGAGGGGATCGAGCTGTGATTGTCGTTCGGACATCACGGCGCTTGGCCCTCTCCCCTTGCGGGAGAGGGTTGGGAGAGGGGTCCGCCGCGCCAGCGGCGGCCTGCGCCGCCGCCCCCTCTCCTTCCGCCGCTTCGCGGCTCCCTCCTCTCCCGCAAGGGGAGAGGGCATTATCTGCCGGAGCCGTGGCATGATCGGCATCGAACACTATGTCTTCGTCAGCGCAATCCTGTTCGTGCTGGGCGTGCTGGGGATATTCCTCAACCGCAAGAACATCATCGTCATCCTGATGGCGATCGAGCTGATTCTGCTGGCGGTGAACCTCAACCTCGTCGCCTTCAGCGCCTTCCTCGTCGATCTGACGGGCCAGATCTTCGCCATGTTCGTGCTGACCGTGGCGGCGGGCGAGGCGGCGGTGGGGCTCGCCATCCTCGTCATCTACTTCCGCGGCCGCGGCACCATCGCGGTCGACAGCGTCGATCGGCTCAAGGGATAATGGCCTTGGCTTTTTCTTCATCCGTCATTCCCGCGCAGGCGGGAATCCAGCGCACGACAGGCGCGCGCAGCACCGTGTGGGTCCCCGCCTTCGCGGGGATGATGATGGGGTCGTAAGTCGATGAATCCGATCCTCGTCATCGTGTTCGCGCCGCTTGTGGCCGCCATCGTCGGCGGCCTCGGCAACCGCGCGCTGGGCAACACGATCGTCAAGTCGATTACCACCGGCGGGCTGTTCCTGAGTTGCGCGCTGAGCTGGCCGATCTTCCTCGGCTCCCTGGGCGGGAGCATGGACGCGACGGTTGTGCCGGTGATGCAATGGGTGCAGTCGGGCACGCTGTCCTTCGACTGGGCGCTGCGGGTCGATACGCTGACCGCGGTAATGCTGGTGGTCATCACCACCGTCTCCGCGCTCGTCCACCTCTACAGCTGGGGCTACATGGAGGAGGATCCCGACCAGCCGCGGTTCTTCGCCTACCTCAGCCTGTTCACCTTCGCGATGCTGATGCTGGTGACGGCGGACAACCTCGTCCAGATGTTCTTCGGCTGGGAAGGGGTGGGCCTCGCGAGCTACCTGCTGATCGGGTTCTGGTTCCGCAAGCCCTCCGCCAATGCCGCCGCGATCAAGGCTTTCGTGGTCAACCGCGTGGGCGACCTCGGCTTCATGCTCGGCATTTTCGGGACCTATCTGGTGTTCCAGACGACCTCGATCCCCGAAATCCTCGAGGCCGCACCGGGTATGAGCGGGGCGACGATCGGCTTCCTCGGCTACCGCGTCCAGACGATGGACCTGCTCTGCATTCTCCTGTTCATCGGCGCGATGGGGAAGTCGGCGCAGCTTGGCCTCCACACCTGGCTCCCCGACGCGATGGAGGGTCCGACGCCGGTCTCCGCGCTGATCCACGCCGCGACCATGGTGACCGCGGGCGTGTTCATGGTGTGCCGCCTGTCGCCAATGTTTGAAACCGCGCCGGTCGCGCTCGGCATGGTGACGATCGTCGGCGCGATGACCTGCATCTTCGCCGCCACCGTCGGTACGACGCAGTGGGACATCAAGCGCGTCATCGCCTATTCGACCTGCTCGCAGCTCGGCTACATGTTCTTCGCCGCCGGGGTCGGCGCCTATGGCGCGGCCATGTTCCACCTCTTCACCCACGCCTTCTTCAAGGCGCTGCTCTTCCTGGGTGCGGGCTCGGTCATCCACGCGATGCACCACGAGCAGGACATGCGCTATTACGGCGGCCTGCGTAAGGAGATCCCGCTGACCTTCTGGGCGATGATGGCGGGCACGCTGGCGATCACCGGGGTCGGCATCTACTGGCTGCACGCGGGCTTTGCCGGCTTCCACTCCAAGGACGCGATTCTCGAGGCCGCGTTTGCGCGCGGCACCGAAAGCGGCAGCTTTGCCTTCTTCGTGGGTGCTTTCGCGGCCTTGCTGACGAGCTTCTACAGCTGGCGGCTCATCTTTCTCACCTTCTTCGGCAAGCCCCGCTGGGCCGCGAGCGAGCATATCCAGCACGCGGTGCATGGCGATCGTCACGATCATCCGTCCGATGAGCACGCGGGCCATGACGTCGCGCATCACGTGCCCTCGCCGGACCATAGTGACGGTACGGCGGGTTACCACCCGCACGAGAGTCCGGTCTCGATGCTCATCCCGCTCGGCGTGCTGACGCTAGGGGCGGTCTTCGCGGGCTGGGTATTCAGTCACGCCTTTCTCGACAGCGGGGAGTTCTGGGGCGGTTCGATCTATTATAACGAGGGGCTTATGCACGCGATGCACGGCGTCCCGCTGTGGGTGAAGCTGACCGCGACGGTGGTGATGCTGCTCGGCCTGTTCGCCGCCTGGCTCGCCTATATCAAGGACACCAGCCTGCCTGCACGCGCCGCGGAGCAGCTGGGCCCGGTCTACCGCTTCTTCCTCAACAAGTGGTACTTCGACGAGCTCTACAACGCCGTCTTCGTGAAGCCCGCCTTCTGGCTCGGCCGCCAGTTCTGGCAGAAGGGTGACGTGGGGATCATCGACCGCTTCGGACCGAACGGCGCCGCCTGGGTCGTCGCGCAGGGCGCAGTCGGCGCGAAGCGGTTTCAGTCCGGTTACGTCACCAGCTACGCGCTGATCATGCTGCTCGGCCTCGTGGCCGCCATTACCTGGGTGCTGTTCTGATGGGCTTCCAGATCGGCTTCCCGATCCTTTCGGTCATGCTCGCAGTGCCATTAGCGGCGGCGGTGCTATGCCTGTTTCTCAAGGCGCCCGCGGCGCGAATGGTGGCGCTGGCGGCGACGCTGGCCGATCTCGCGCTCGGCATCGTCCTCTGGGCGAACTACGACGTCGGCGGCGCGCAGTGGCAGTTCACCGAGCGGGCAAACCTGTTCGCGGGCTTCCAGTACGCGCTCGGCATCGACGGCATCGCGCTGATGCTCATCGTGCTCAGCGTGTTCCTGATGCCGATCTGCATCCTTGCGAGCTGGGAATCGATCGACAAGCGGGTCGGCGAATACATGGCCGCCTTCCTGCTGATGGAAACGCTGATGATCGGCGTGTTCTGCGCGCAGGATTTGTTCCTGTTCTACATCATGTTCGAGGCCGGCCTTATCCCGATGTATCTCATCATCGGGGTGTGGGGCGGCGCGAACCGGATCTACGCCAGCTACAAGTTCTTCCTCTACACGCTGCTCGGCTCGGTGCTGATGTTGATCGCGATGCTGTGGATGGTGAATGTCGCGGGCACCACCAGCATCCCGGCGCTGATGACCTACGACTTCGCGCCCGAGGCGCAGACCTGGCTGTGGCTCGCCTTCTTTGCCAGCTTCGCGGTGAAGATGCCGATGTGGCCGGTCCACACCTGGCTGCCCGACGCGCACGTGCAGGCACCGACCGCGGGCTCGGTGATCCTGGCAGGTGTCCTGCTCAAGATGGGCGGCTATGGCTTCATCCGCTTCAGCCTGCCGATGTTCCCCGATGCGAGCGCGCAGTTCATGTGGCTGATCCTCGGGCTCAGCATGGCGGCGGTGGTCATCACCAGCCTGATCGCGCTGGTCCAGCACGACATGAAGAAACTGATCGCCTATTCCTCGGTCGCGCATATGGCGATCGTGACCGCGGGCCTGTTCGCGTTCAACGTGCAGGGGCTCGAAGGCGCGATGGTGATGATGCTGTCGCACGGCCTCGTTTCGGGCGCGCTGTTCCTGTGCGTGGGCGTGATCTACGACCGGCTCCACACCCGCGAGATCGACCGCTACGGCGGGCTTTCCATCAACATGCCCAAATACGCGCTGTTCTTTATGCTCTTCACCATGGCAAGCATCGGCCTGCCGGGGACCAGCGGCTTCGTCGCCGAATTCGTGAGCCTCGCGGGCGTCTATCAGGCCTCGAGCCTCGCCACGCTGGTGCTGACCACCGGCATCATCCTGGGCGCTGCCTACATGCTCTACCTCTATTGTCGCATCGCCTTCGGGGTGCAGAAGAACGCCGACGCTGCCGCCATGCGCGACCTCAATGCCCGCGAGTGGGCGATGCTCGCCCCGATTGCCGCAGCGGTGCTGTGGATGGGGGTCTACCCGGAAAGCTTCCTCGCCCCGATGCGAAAGGACATCGCGACCCTCGATATCCGGCTCGCCAAGGTGGCACCCGCTGGCGACGCGAAGCCGAAGGAGGGCAAGCCGCACGCCTATCCGGCGAATGCCGTGCACCATGAAAGCGGTGACGCGGCTTCGGCCACCCGCGATCTGGAGGCACACTGATGGGCTTTGCGTCCTCCCTCTGGTTCACGGGTGCCGAAGTCGGGCTGTCGCTGGCGGGCCTTGTGCTCCTTCTCGTTGTCGCCTGGACAAGTCATTCGAGCGCTCGCCTCATCACCATCCTGTCGGTCGCGGCGCTGTTCGGCGCGGTTGTCTTCACCGGGGTGGAGCTGTGGCAGACCAGCCCGGCGGGCGACGCGTTCGGCGGGCTCTACCGGGTCGACGCTTTCGGCAGCTTCGCCAAAGTGCTGATCTACCTCGCCACCATCGCCTGCCTGATCGTCACGCCCCGCTTCTTCGAGGAAAGCGGCGCCTATCGCGGCGAATATCCGGTGCTGATGCTGTTCAGCGCGGTCGGCGCGGGCATGATGGTTTCGGCCACCGATCTGATGACGCTCTACATCGGGCTCGAGATGTCGAGCCTGTCGAGCTACGTGTTCGCCAGCTTCCTCAAGGGCGACTGGCGCTCGAACGAGGCGGGCCTCAAGTATTTCATCCTCGGCGCGCTCGCCTCGGGCATCATCCTCTACGGCATGAGCCTGGTCTATGGCTTTTCGGGCTCGACCGACTACGGCCAGATCCGCGCCGCCTTCGATAGCAGCTTCCCGATGGGCGCACTGTTCGGCATGGTGTTCGTCCTCACCGGTCTCGCCTTCAAGATCGCTGCCGTGCCGTTCCACATGTGGACGCCCGACGTCTATGAAGGCGCGCCGACACCGGTCACCGCCTTCTTCGCCAGCGCGCCCAAGGTCGCCGCTGTGGGGATGCTGATGCGCATGGCGCTCGGACCCTTCGGCGGTGAGGCGGAAGCCTGGCGCCAGATCGTGATTTTCGCCTCGCTCGCCTCGATCGTGGTCGGCGCACTGGGGGCGATCGGCCAGCAGAACCTGAAGCGCCTGCTCGCCTATAGCTCGATCAACAACATCGGCTTCCTTCTGGTCGGCCTCGCCGCCGCTACCCCGGCCGGCGCGGCGGGGGTGGTGACCTATCTCGCGATCTACGTGCCCATGACCGTGGGCAGTTTCATTGCGCTGCTGATGCTGCGCGATGCGGAGGGCAAGCCGCTCGAGACCTTCGCCGACATCTCGGGCTTGGCAGTCACTCGCCCGGCGCTCGCGTGGTGCCTGATGCTGCTGATGTTCAGCCTTGCCGGCATCCCGCCGCTGTTCGGCTTCTGGGCCAAGTTCGTGGTGTTCCAGGCGGCGGTTCAGGCTGACCTCGTGCCGCTTGCCGCCATCGGTATCGCAGCGAGCGTCATCGGCGCGTTCTACTACCTGAAGTTCATCAAGGTGATGTTCTTCGACGAGAGCGGCCGCGCGCCCGAGGCGGGTAGCCCAGCCGGGCATTGGGCGGTGCTGGCGGTCTGCGTGCTCGCGATCTCTCCGCTCGGCTATTTCGCGACCCCGTGGCTGAGCGGCGTGGCGAACAGCGCGGCGGCTGCGCTTTTCGCGATCGCCTGACGTCCGTTCGTGTCGAGCGAAGTCGAGACACGCCCACGCCGCGCACGGTATCTCGACTTCGGCGCTGAATCGCCTCCGCTCGATACGAACCGGAGGGTGGCTTGATTAGGACCGTCCCGGAAACCGGCTCGACCAACGCGGACCTGCTCGCGGCCCTTCTCGGTGGCGATCGCGTGGCGGAGGGTGACTGGCTGGTCGCCGACCGGCAGACGGCCGGGCGGGGGCGGCAGGGGCGCGAATGGTTCGACGGGGCGGGCAATTTCATGGGCTCGACCGTCGTCCGCCTCGCGCCCGGCGATCCGCCCGCACCCAGCCTCGCGCTCGCTGCCGGACTCGCGGTCTACGAGGCGGTCGTTCCGCTTCTCGCCGACCCGGCATCCTTGCAGCTCAAATGGCCCAACGATTTGACCTTTGCCGAGGCCAAGCTTGCCGGCATCCTGCTTGAACGCGAGGGGGAGGCGCTGGTAGTGGGGATCGGCGTCAATCTCGCCAGGGCGCCCGCGATCGAGGGACGTGCGACCATCGCGCTAGCGGCGCTGGGCCCCGCGCCCGACCGCGACCTGTTCGCGACCGCGCTCGCCGCGACCTTCGCGCTCGAGCTCGAACGCTGGCGCAGTTATGGCCTCGGCCCCATGACCCGCCACTGGCAAGCCGCCGCGCATCCTCCTGGCACCCCACTTACCATCGCCCCGCCGGGCGAGACCCAGGTCTCGGGCATCTTCGAGGGCCTAACGGAAGAAGGCGCGCTCCGGCTTCGCTTGGCGGATGGCACCATGCGTGTCATGCACGCCGGCGATGTATTCTTCGCCCCGCGGCCAAGTACCGAGAGGACCTGACCATGCTGCTCGTCGCCGATGTCGGCAACACCAACGTCGTCTTCGCGCTCTATGACGACCGGACGATCAAGACCCGCTGGCGCATTGCGACCGATCCGCGCCGCACCGGCGACGAATATGCCGTCTGGTTGCTGCAACTGCTCGCCATAGAGGGCTACCGGCGCCAGGACGTGACCGAGATCATCAT
This sequence comes from Pseudomonadota bacterium, assembly GCA_021794525.1. Lineage (GTDB taxonomy): Bacteria > Pseudomonadota > Alphaproteobacteria > Sphingomonadales > Sphingomonadaceae > Qipengyuania. The sequence continues at coordinate 71,396 of JAJYQP010000081.1, forward strand.
CGGGACGGTGGTGCCGCGGGCGCTGCACAACCTCACCGTGCTGGCGCAGAAATATTTTGGCGTCGAACCCCTGATCGCCGGACAGGGCGCGGCCGAGTGGGGAATCGCCGTGGACGTCGACGAACCACGCTCGCTCGGCGCGGACCGCGCGCTCAACGCCATCGCCGCGCATGCGAAGTTCGGCGGCGACCTCATCGTCATCGACTTCGGCACCGCCACCACCTTCGACGCGGTCGATTTCAACGGCGCCTACAAGGGCGGCATCATCGCGCCGGGCATCAACCTGTCCTTGGACGCGCTGGTCGGCAACACCGCCAAGCTGCCACGCATCGCCATCGAGGCGCCTCGCTCGGGCAGCGTCATCGGCACCAATACCGAGGACCAGATGTTGATCGGGGTGTTCTGGGGCTATGTCGCGATGATGGAAGGGCTGACCGCCAAGATGAAGACCGAGATCGGCCGCCAGGCGCAGGTCGTGGCCACCGGCGGCCTCGCGATCCTGTTCAACGAGCACACCGAGCTGTTCGACCACGTGGACAGCGATCTGACGCTCGACGGTCTCGCCATCCTCGCGGCACGCGCTGGTCGCAGGGCGCTCGCCACGTGACGAACGACTTCACGCCCGAAGACGAGCTGCTATTCCTGGCTCTCGGCGGCTCGGGCGAGATCGGCATGAACGTCAACCTCTACGGATGCCGCGGGCGCTGGCTGATGGTCGATCTCGGCATGACCTTCAGCGGCAACGAATATCCCGGCGTCGACCTCGTCTTCGCCGACCTCGAATTCATCGAGGAGCGCGCCGACACGCTCGATGGGATCGTCCTCACCCACGCGCACGAGGACCATATCGGTGCGGTCCCCTATTTCGCTGCCGAGCTCGGCGTGCCGCTCTATGCGACGCCTTTCACTGCCGATCTCGTGGCGCGCAAGCTGGCGGAAGCCGGGCTGACCGACGAGATTGAGCTGAAAGTGATCGAGGAAGATCACGGCAAGCTGACCGTCGGACCTTTCACGATCACCTATCTTCCGCTCGCGCATTCGATCGCGGAAGGGAACGCCTTGCTGATCGAAACGCCGTTCGGCCGGGTTTTCCACACCGGCGACTGGAAGCTCGACGAGGACCCGATCATCGGCGAGCCGACCACCGAGGAAGAGCTGCGCGCCATCGGTGACGAGGGCGTGCTGGCGCTGGTCTGCGACAGCACCAATGTGTTCAACCCGCTGCCCAGCGGCTCGGAAGGGGCGGTCTATCGCGGTTTGCTGGAAGAGGTGCAGCGCCACACCGGCAAGCGCGTGCTCGTCACCACATTCGCCAGCAATGTCGCCCGCCTTCAGACGCTGGGCGAGATCGCGAAGGAAACCGGGCGCCAGCTGTGCATCGCGGGCCGCTCGCTCGACCGCATCATCGAGGTCGCGCAGGACAACGGCTACCTTGCCGATTTCCCCGAGCCGGTCGATTTCGACACCGCCATGCGCCTGCCGCGCGGCGAGGTGCTGATCCTCGCCACCGGCGGGCAGGGCGAACCGCGCGCGGCGCTCGCGCGAGTGGCGGAGGGCAATCATCCCATCGAGCTATCGAGCGGCGACGTGGTGCTGTTCTCCAGCCGCCAAATCCCGGGCAATGAATTGGCCATCGGCGCCGTCCAGAACCGCCTCGCCGCGCGCGGGATCACCATGGTCACCGACCGGCAGAGCGAGATCCACGTCTCCGGTCATCCCGGGCGGCCGGAGCTGGAGGCCCTCTATGAATGGCTCCGGCCCGAAATCCTCGTGCCGGTGCATGGCGAGATGCGACATATGCAGGAGCAGGCGCGCCTCGGCCTCGGCGCAGGTATCCCGGATACGGTGGTGCAGGCGAACGGCGACCTGTGCCGCCTTGCGCCCGGCGCGCCGGGCAAGATCGCCGAAGTGCGGGCAGGGCGCCTCGTGCTCGATGGCGACGTGATCGTCCCGGCTGACGGGGATGCGGTCACCATGCGCCGCCGCATGGCGCGCGACGGGGTGGTGATCGTGGTGCTCGGGAAGGGTGGCGCAGCCCATGTCGAGGGCATCGGCCTCCCGCTCGACGAGGATTACGACGATTTCGTCGCCGAGGCGCAGGTGGATATCGCCAAGGCCTTTGCCAAGCTCAAGGGTACCGCGCGCAGCGACCGGGTGGAGATCATGGAAACCGCGCGCCTCGTCGCCCGCCGCGCGGCGCAGCGCTGGTCGGGCAAGAAGCCGCAGGTCCGTGTCATCATCCCCGAGCAGGCGATAACGCGATGAAATGGACCTCGATCTTCGCGATCTATTTCCTGTTCTGGGTGATGACCGCTTTTGTCATGCTGCCCTTCGGCGTGCGCACGCACGAGGAGATGGGGGTCGCAAGGACGCCCGGACAGGCAGACAGCGCTCCGGCAAATTTCCGCCCCGGCAGGCTGGCAATCCGCGCGACGGTAATCGCAGCCGCGCTGACCGCACTCTATGTGCTCAATTACACTCAGGGCTGGATCGGCGTCGAGGTTCTCGACGTAACCCGCTGGTTCGGCTGATTTACTGCCGAAAACGCTGGATCGCCTGCGCAAGCGCCACATAGAGCTTGCCCATGTCGCTGGAGAGCAGGGTGACGCCCAGCGCATGGCCATCGCGCGTGGACAGCATCGTCCGCAGCATTGCCTCGAAATCGTGGATGTAACGGCTGACGTGTTCGCGGAACTCGTGGTCGTCCTCGTAGAGCTGCGAAATCTCGCGCGCCTCGCCGCTGTCCACCAGCCGGACCGCGCGCCGGGTGAACACGCCGCGATCGCCCTTGAGGTAGGAGGCCCAGGCGGTGTCCGTCACCTCGGTCGAAAGCGCCTTGGCGATGTCGATGCTGTGCGAATTCAGGCTCTCGGTGATGAGCGCCATGCGCCGCGCGAAATCGTTGTCGACCTGCTCCTCCACCTGCTCGCGCGCACGGGCAGCGCGGGTTTCGAGATTGGACGTCAGCTCATGGACGCGGGCGAGTTGGTCGCGCAGCTGTGCCACGGCCTCGCGCGAGGCTTCGGCGGAGCGGGTGGTCGCCTCGTCGAGTCTGGCGACGGTTTCCTCGGTGCGGGCTTCGATGGCCCGGTCGATCGCCGCCGCGCTTTCATCGCCGATACGTGTCGCGATGGCCGCGATCCGCGCGCTCTGGCCTGCGTTCAGGTCGTCGAGCAGCGACTGGCTGGTTGTCTTGAGCTGTTCGATCGCCGCGGCAAGATCGCTCGCGACGCTTTCGGTGAGCGTGCGGTTCTGCTCGTTCGTCGCAGTGAGATCGTCACGCAGCAGGGCGAGCGCCGCACGCTGTTCCTCGACCGTGCCCGTGAGGCGCGAGCGCAAGGCATCGAGGTCGCCGACTGCAGCCTCGCCCGTCCCCTGGATGGTCGCGAGCCTCTCGCCCAGCTCATCGCCCAGCGTCCGCGCGGTTTCCAGCGTCTCGCGAATCTCCGTGCTGTGCGCGCGGACGGCCTCCAGCCTACCCTCGAACCCTTCGATCGCGGCGGGCAGCTCAGTCCGGCTGTGCTGGGCGGCGCCCTGGATCAGCTCGAGCAGGCGAACGCTGGAATCGGTTAGCCGGGCGAGGGCGGTCTGGGTATCGGCGAGCTCGCTGGCGTTGCCGGCGACCGTGTTCGAAAAGTGCTCTGCACTGCGGGCGAGAACCTGTTCGGCCTCGCCACTGCGCTCGACGACGCTGGCGATCTGCGTTTCGATCTCGGCGATCCGCGCTGCCATCGCCTCGCTGTGCTTGCTGATCAGGTCGGCATGGGCGATCTGCGCTTCGTGGCGCGCGGCGAGATCGCGGTCGAGTGCTTCGGTGCGCTCGCCCAGCCGGGCAAAGGCGAGCGTCTCGGCACTGTCGAAATCTTCCTGCCGCTTGGCGACCCGGGCTTCGAACTCGCGGTCGCGCTGGATCAGGCGGGCATCGACGTCCTCGGCCTCCTTGGTGAGCGCGGCGAGCTTCTCGCGGGCGGTGTCGAGTGCCTTGCGATCCAGTTCTTCCACCTCGGCCAGCGCCTCTTCCAGCCGGGTGCGCAGGACCTGGACTTGGTTTTCCCACGCTTCCAGCGCAGCTCGCTCGCCCGCCCTGACTGCAGCGGCGGCCTCATGCGCTTCCTGCGTGAACGCCGAAATCCGCCCACGCATGGAGGCCAGCGCGGCGGCCTCCTCGAGCTGGCGCGCGTCATGGGCGGCGACCAGCTCGGCACGCAGCGTTTCGCACCGCTGGCGGATCGCGGCGAGGACTTCTTCCTCGCGGGCCTCCAGGTCGCTCCGCAGGCCTTCGGTTTCGGACCGCAGCGCCTCGATCCGGGCAGTGTTGTTGGCGTCCATCGTCTCGACGAAGGCGTTGAGATCTTCCAGCGCCGCGTCGATCCGCTCGCGCAGCGATGCGACCTGCCGCTCGCTCGCCTGCCCGAACTCGTTGAGGCGTTCGAAGCCCGTTACCAGCTCGGCCAGTTGCGACTTCGCGGTCCGCCCGGCGCCGCCGATCTGGTTGCTGACGTCGCGCGCCGAATTGGCGATGACCGGCAGGTTGTCGCGCAACTGCGACATGTTTTCGAGCGCGGTGACGGCGACGCTCGCGATAGCATCTACCTGCGCTCCGTTGTCCGCGACCAGCGCCTGCAGCTTGCCGGCGTGTTCGGCGATACGCTCGGACGCCGAGCGGCCGACGTAGTCGAGTTCGCGCGACTGCGCGGCGAGGAACTCGCGTGCAAGGCTCAGCTCGCGGTTCACATGGACGAGGCGCTGTTCGAGCAGCGCCGATTCCCGCGCCAGCATCTGCGCCGCGTCACCGAAGCGGCTCGCCTCTCGCGTTGAACTGCGCATCGCAATCAGCCACGCCACCGCGACCAGTAGCACGGGCACCGCCCACTGACCGATCAGCGCCACGACCTGCGCAGGCGCTACGCCGTCGGCCAGCATGCCGCGGTTGACCCAGGCGAAGAACCCGGTCCAGCCGAGAACCAGCGCGATGGCGAGCACCCCCAGCAGAACCGGCCAGATCCGCCGCTGCGACACCGGCTCGTCCGCATAGTCGGCCCACTCACCGGCAGGCGTATCCGCTGCCTCGACCGCCTCGGTTTCGATCGTCGCGCCCGTATCCTCGGCGGCGGTGTCGGCCGCGGCGTCGTCGATGGCACGGATCTGTCTGCCTTTTGTCATGGTGCCAGCATAGTCGCGCCGGGCCGAAGGTTAAACCCGCTTTAACCCTTGCGGCCTTATGCGACGGCAATGGCTTACGAATCCGGATCGTTCGAAACTGCCTTGGCCGCCGCCGCGGGCGAGGATTACGCGCTCTTCAGGGAACTGCGCCTCGCTTATCTCGAAAGCGCCTCGCGTCAACTCGACCTGTTGCGTCGCTCGCGTTGCGACGCAAACTGGCAGACCGCCGCGCTGCGCCTGCAAGGCATCGCGTCGAGCTTCCATGACGAGGATCTGTCGGTGCTCGCGCGCGAGGCCGTGTCGGGCGCGCCCGGCGATCCCTCGGTCGTCCGCCGCATCGGCATGCACCTCGACGAAATCGGGGGACAGATCGCGGTCTGACCGCACACGGGTTTGAGCGCGGCGGGGGTGCGGGGTAGAATTGCTCTTCCCCAAAGCCGCCTTCGGATCCGCACTTGCGACTTGCCCTGCTCTCCGCTCTCGCAGACCCGTCCGCGAGCATGGGCGAGCGGCCTGCCTTCCGGCGGTTTGCGGGAAAGAGCGTCCTCGCCCACCAGATCGACTGCGCGGCGCTGCTGGGGTGTGATCGTATCCTCTGCCTCGCACCCCGCCGCGGGCCCGATCTTGCGGCCGCCAAGTCCTATGCCGAGCGCAATGCGCTGAAGTTCGATTCCGTCGACACCATCGTTCATGTCGCGGCACAGGTGACGGCCGACGACGAGGTGATGTGCCTTGCCGACGGCATCCTCCCCGACCGTGCCGAGCTTGTCGCCGCCCTCGGGGAACGGCGCGCGGTTCTGGCGTTTCCCGAAGACCCGGCTGTGGCGCAGGGGTTCGAGCGGCTCGACGCGACCCGCGCCTGGAGCGGCGCGCTACGGACCCGCGGCGAGAGCGTCGCGCGGCTCGGCGACCTGCCGCCCGACTGCGACATGGCATCCTCGCTGCTGCGGACTGCACTGCAATCGGGAACGCGCATCGTCGAGCTCGATGCCCGCCCCATCCTTGAGGGGACATGGCAGCGTCGGGTCGAACGGCAGGGGCTAGAGGAGAGCGAGCGTCGCTGGATCACGCGCCAGGTGCGCCTCGCCCGCTTCATCGCACCGGGCCTCGCGATGGCTGAGCGGGTCGGCCTGCGCTGGGCCCGCGACATTGGCGGGGGGCGCTGGGCGCGGGCACCGCATCTGCTTGCGGGGCTTTCGGGAGCAGGTTCGCTGGCTGGCTGGTACGCCGGATGGCCGGTCGCTGCCCTGGGGCTGTTGCTCGCGGGGATGACCGCGCTCGCCATCGCTTCGGTTTTCGAGCGGGTCGAGGCGCTGGGCGCGAAGCCTGCCAAGCGCGACCTGCTGTTCCCGGCCGCGCGCTGGATTGCCGATGGCCTGCTCGTTCTGGCCCTGTCGTCGCTGGTGCTGGTCGTTCCGGGCTGGCTCGGAGTCGCGGTGCCGATGCTGCTGATCGGTTTGCTGCGCCTGGGTGAAAGCAGCAAGGATGACGGGCGGCGGACGCTGTTCGCTGACCGGATCACTCTCCTGCTGATCCTGGTGCCAGCTTCCTATGCGGGCATGACTACACCCACGGTGACCGCGATTGCCGCCGCCACACTGCTCTACCTGTTGTGGGAGGCACGCAGACCCCGGGACGCCCTAACTGCGGATTAACCGCTGGATGCTAGACATCTTCACGATGACTGGCCCGCGCGCCCCGACCCCGGCGGACTCCGCCGCCCATCCCCTGCGTGTGGCTCTCGCGCGGGGGGACCGGCTCGTGGACCGCAGCGCCCCGGCGCTCCGCCATTTGCTGGGCGCGCCGAAGCGTTCGCTTGTGAACGACGCAGTGGTGGCGCACGTCGGCGCGATGTTCGACAACCTCGCCCTCCAGCTCGTTATGGCGCGGGAGATCGGAA
>JAJYQP010000027.1 GCA_021794525.1 Pseudomonadota bacterium
GCGGCCCGATCCGGACGTCGCATGGAGGATGGCCGACATTCGGCCTTCCTTCTCCCAGCCGCCCTCTATCGGTTGGCAGGCCGGGCGCGGAAGATCGCATACGTATGCTGGCCCGGCTTCCGGCAACCGGTTGCAAAAATGTTACAGGTGCGGTCGCTGCGGCGCGCTCACGATTGCCAAGCCGGGCCGCACTCCCTAGCGCTGTCACACGAGCGGAGGCGATTTTGGGCCGAGCACCCACCGGACGACCGACCAGCTTCGATATCGCCTATCTGGCGGGGGTGTCGCAGCCGACCGTCAGCCGCGCGCTCCGCGGCGACAAGTCGGTCAGCGAAGCGACGCGCGAGCGCATCCAGCGCATCGCCCGCGACATCAACTATACCGTCGACAAGAACGCGAGCTCGCTCCGCAGCCAGCGCACGCACACCATCGCGCTGCTGTTCTTCGAGGACGGGACCGACGAGAACCTCATCAACCCCTTCTTCCTCGCCATGCTGGGCTCGATCACGCGCGCCTGCGCCAACCACGGGCTCGACTTGCTGATCAGCTTCCAGCGCATGGAGGACGACTGGCACATGCGCTACCAGGATGCGAAGCGCGCCGACGGTCTGATCCTGCTCGGTTACGGCGACTACGCGCTCTACTCTGCACGGATCGAGCAGCTTGTCGAGCAGGGCACGCATTTCGCGCGGTGGGGGTCGATCCGGTCGGACCGCAGCGGGGCGACGGTAGGCTCCGACAATCTCGGCGCGGGGCGCACGGCGGGCGAACACCTCCTCGCCTGCGGGCGGCGCAACATCGCCTTCCTGGGTCATGCCGACGAACATTACCCGGAATTCGCCCATCGCTACGACGGGCTGTGCGATGCCCTGCGCGATGCGGGGATCGCGCCCGACCCTGCCTTGCAGTTCGACGCCCTGACGCACGAGGACGCGGGCTACCGCGCGGCGAGCGCCTTGATCGCCAGCGGCACGCCCTTCGACGCCATCTTCGCCGCCAGCGACCTCATCGCCATCGGCGCGATGCGCGCGCTCGCGGGCGCCGGACGGACCATCCCGGGCGACGTGGCGGTGGTCGGCTTCGACAATATCCCCGCCGCGAGCCTGACGACGCCGCCGCTCACCACGATCCAGCAGGACCTTGCCGGGGCGGGCGAATGCCTCGTCGAGACGGTGCTCGCCCAGATCGAAGGCCGCGACCCGCCAGAGCGGCACCTGCCCACCCGCCTGATCGTGCGCGGCAGCAGCGCCCCCGCTTGAGGCGCAAGGACATTCGTATGCGCCTTGCCGCGCGCCGTCCGGCGTGCGACCACTCGCCGCAGGACCGGCAGATAGTCGGCGACAAGGGAGAGAGGGTTGCCAATGGACCGGACCATGACTGCGGGCGCAATGCGCGAAAAACCGCGCCAGGGCTTTGCCGGGCTGTGGAACATCAGTTTCGGCTTCTTCGGCATCCAGATCGGCTTCGCGCTGCAGAATTCGAACATGAGCCGGGTCTTCCAGACGCTCGGCTCCTCGCTCGACGATCTCCCCGCGCTGTGGGTCGCGGCACCACTGACCGGGCTGCTGGTCCAGCCGATCATCGGGCACCTGTCCGACCGGACGTGGAACCGCCTGGGCCGCCGTCGCCCCTATTTCCTGACCGGCGCGATCCTTTCCGCGCTGGCGCTGTTCCTGATGCCCCTTGCCCCCGGCTTCGCCGCACCGCTGCTGTTCGCCGCGGCCATGCTGTGGGTGCTGGATGCCAGCCTCAACATCTCGATGGAGCCGTTCCGCGCCTTCGTGGGTGACATGCTGCGGAGCGACCAGCACGCCGCGGGCTATGCCGTCCAGACCGCCTTCATCGGCGCGGGCGCGGTGGTCGGCTCGATCTTCCCCTGGTTCCTCGAACATCTCGGCGTCAGCAATATCGCCCCGGCCGGGACGCTGCCCGACACGGTGAAGTGGAGTTTCTGGGCCGGCGGCGCGGCGCTGTTCGCGGCCGTGCTGTGGACCGTCGCGACCACGCGCGAATACAGCCCGGACGAGATGCGCGCCTTCGGAGGCAACGAGTCGCACGACACCGCCCAGCCACTCCGCGCCCTGGCCGCGAAATCCTATGGCTCCTGCGCGCTGTGGCTGGGCGCGGGCGTGGCGGTCGCAGCCGCGGTCGGGCCGCTGGGTCTGCAGAAGGAAATCTACCTCCTCGGCGGGCTGCTGGCGCTCTACGGCATTCTCAGCGCGATCGCCATTTCCATGGCCAAGCAGGGACGCGCGGCCAATATGCTGTCCAGCATCGTCGGCGATTTCTCCGGGATGCCGCCGGTGATGAAACGGCTGGCACTGGTGCAGTTCTTCAGCTGGTCGGCGCTGTTCATCATGTGGATCAACACCACGCCGGTCGTCACCCAGTACGTCTTCGGGTCGAGCGATACCGCCAGCGCCGCCTACAACGAGGGTGCAAACTGGGTGAACGTGCTCTTCACGGTTTACAACGGGGTGGCAGCGGTCGCGGCGCTGGCGCTGCTGCCGTGGCTGACGCGCAAGGTCGGCGCGGTGATGACGCATTCGATCTGCCTGCTGCTTGGCGCGGCGGGGTTCCTGATGTTCTTCCTTGTCCGCGACGCGCAGGCGCTGCTGTTGGCGGAAGTGGGCATCGGCATCGCCTGGGCAAGCATCCTCGCCACCCCCTACGCAATCCTCGCCAGCAATCTGCCGCAGGCAAAGCTCGGCATCTTCATGGGGCTGTTCAATGTCTTCATCGTCGTGCCACAGCTGCTGGTGGCGACGGTGATGGGCAGCATCATGCAGGCCTTCTTCCCCGGCGAGCCGATTTGGACGATGCTGTTCGCCGCAGCGAGCTGGGTGGTGGCGGCGCTGGCGATGCAGCGGGTTAAGACGGCGCTGTAAGGCGCGAACGGAGACGAAAAGCATGACCACGGGACGCATTCTGGCCGGGCTCGCCGCGATGGCGCTGGTCGCGGGCGGAGCCTATGCGATGTCGAACGGACCGGACGATCGGGCCGCCGCGAACTCGCCCTGGACCCCGCGCAACAAGGTGACGCTCACCCACGCCGACTGGACGAAGGACGCGGTCCTCTACCAGATCAACACCCGCCAGTTCACGCCCGAAGGCACCTTCGCCGCCGCGCAGAAGGGACTGCCCCGGTTGAAGGCGCTCGGCGTCGACATCCTCTGGCTCATGCCGATCCATCCCATCGGCAAGGAAAACCGCAAGGGCACGCTCGGCAGCCCTTATTCGGTTCAGGACTATTATGCCGTAAATCCCGAATTCGGGACCGAGGCGGATTTCAAGGCCTTCGTCGATGCCGCCCACGCGCAGGGGTTCAAGGTGATCCTCGACCTCGTCGCCAACCACACCGCCTGGGACAACAAGCTCGCGAAGGACCATCCCGACTGGTACGAAAAGACCTGGGACGGCAAGTTCCGCCCCACCCCGTGGTGGGACTGGTCGGATATCATCGATCTCGACTGGTCGAAGCCGGGCGTGCGCGAGCACGTCGGCGGGGCGATGGAGAAATGGGTCCGCGACTTCGGCGTCGACGGCTTCCGCGCGGATGTCGCAGGCTACATCCCGCTCGATTTCTGGGAGACGATGCGCGGGCGCCTCGAAGCCATCCGCCCGGTGTTCATGCTCGGCGAGGTCCAGCAGACCGCGTTCCACTTCGCCGCCTTCGATGCGACCTATGCCTGGGACTGGCACAATACCGCCAAGCGTGTCGCCAAGGGCGAAGCAAACCCCACCGCCTTCTACGGCTATTACGCCGAGAACGAGAGCCTGTGGCCGCGCGAGGCCATGCGCATGACCTATATCGAGAACCATGACAGCAATGCCTGGGAAGGCACGGTCGCGGAAAACTTCGGCGCCAACCTCGTGCCGATGACCGTTCTGAGCTTCACCGGCGAGGGCATTCCGCTGGTCTACAACGGGATGGAGGCCTGCAACACCAAGCGCCTCGAGTTCTTCGAAAAAGACCCGATCGACTGGAGGAAGGCATACGGCTGCGACTACGGCGTGCTGCTCAAGGACCTGATCGCCTTCCGCAAGGCCAACCCGGCGCTCGCCAACGGACAATGGGGCGCGCGGATGGTAAAGGTGGAGACCGACAAGCCGGAGCAGATCTTCGCCTGGGCGCGGCAGAAGGACGGGAACAAGGTCGTCGGCCTGTTCAACTTCACCGCTGCGCCGGTGACGGTGACGCCGTCCGATGCCCTTGCTGCCGGCAGCTACAAGGAGTTCCGCACCGGCGCGGCCGTGACGATCAAGCCGGGGGACAGCATTACCGTGCCGGCCAATGGCTATCGGCTTCTCGCGACTGCCAGCGCCACAAGCGCCCCGGCGGTGATGGAGGAATAGCCGCCCAAAGAATTTCTTGCTGCACTGCACAAGAACCGCGCTTAAGGTGCCGGCCGTCCAGAAGCGGGGAGATGCGGGAATGATCGTCGACGAGCTGCTCCAGCGCCTGCGCGAACTGGCGCAGCGGACCGCGGAGACGCCGCTCTACAACCCGGTCTTCCAGCTATCCCACGAGATCAGCCGCAAGCTGGAATCGGGTGCGATCGGGCTCGATACGGTGGAGGGCTGGATCGAGGCGCTCTATGCCGACAGCCTCGACAGCCGGGCCGCGCGGCTCGCGCACCTGCTGGGCGGCGAGGATCGAGCCGCGGCCGAGCCCGACTTCGCCGCCTTTCGCGCCCGCTGGGAACGGCCCACGCTCCACGCGGTCTTCACTGCCCACCCCACCTTCCTGCTCTCCGATGGCGAATACGAGACCATTGCCCGCCGCGCGCTCGGCGAGAAGGCCGCAAGCGCAGGCGACGCACCGCCCGAAATCACGCTCGCCTACGAGCATGGCCGTGCCATGGCGGCGATCGCCAATGCGCAGGACGCCCGCGACCGCATCGTCGGCGAGCTGTGCGCCGAAGCGCGGCGGCGCTGGCCCGACGAATGGCGCGGCTTCGAACCGTTACCGTTCCGCTTCGCCACCTGGGTCGGCTACGACATGGACGGGCGAACCGACATCAAGTGGCACACTTCGATCGGGTTTCGACTTGCCGAGAAGGCCGAACGACTGGCGCGCTATGCCGAAAGCCTCGCCGCCATCGACGATGCTCATCCGCTGGTCGCCGAGCTACGTGCGGCGCATGGCTATGCGCAGGCGCGCGCCGCAGACTTCGCCGCCGACCTGTACCTGTCGGATCCCGCCGCGCTGTCGGCGGCCGCCAATCGCCTCACTGCCAAGGATCCGGCGAAGCTGCTCTCGCTCGCCCCGCTGATCGACCGGCTGGAAGCGGAGGCAAACGAGGCTGCGGAAGAGCGTGCCTGCGCTTTGAAGACGCTGGCCGCAGCCATGCGCGCCGACGGGCTCGGCATGGGCTGGGTGCATTTCCGCGTCAACGCGACCCAGCTCCACAACGCGCTGCGCCAGCACCTGCCCGACCGTCCCGATCTGGACATGGCGACCAAGGGCGCGATCACTGCGCTGCGCCGCCTGCTCGCCGAAACAGGGCCGCGCCGCGCCAATTTCGCCGCACTGGCCATCGAGAGCTCGACCGCGATCCGCCAGTTCCTCGCGATGGCGGAAATCCTCAAGCACGTGGATTCCGACGCGCCGATCCGGATGTTGATCGCCGAATGCGAACAGCCCGCGACGGTGCTGATCGCGCTCTATTTCGCGCAATTGTTCGGTATCGCCGGCAAGGTCGACATCTCGCCCCTGTTCGAAACCGAAGAAGCGCTGGAACAGGGCGGACGTCTGCTGGACGCGCTGCTGAGGGAGGACGTCTATCGCGCCTATGCGCGCGTCCGCGGCCGGGTGGCGATCCAGACGGGCTTTTCCGATGCCGGGCGCTTTCTCGGCCAGATTCCCGCCGCACTCGCGATCGAGCGGCTGCAGGGGCGTCTCGCCGAGGCGATGGCGAAGAACGGCCTCACCGATGTCGCCGCGCTGGTCTTCGACACCCATGGCGAGAGCATGGGGCGGGGCGCCCATCCCGCTTCGTTCGCCGACCGGCTCGAATGGCCGCTTTCCCCTTGGGCGCGGGGACGCTTCGCGAGCGCCGGCATCGCGCTGGAGCCCGAGGCGAGCTTCCAGGGCGGCGACGGCTATGTCTGGTTCGCGACGCCCGAGATCGCGTATCGCACCCTGTCGCGGATCGCCGCGCTGTCGGGTCGCGACGGCGACGGCGCGGACGACCCGTTCTACCGCCGCACCGAGCTCAGCCTCGATTTCTACCGGGCGATCAAGGACGACCAGCGCCGCTATCTCGCCAGCCGCACCTATGCCCGCGCGGTAACCGCCTTCGGGCTGGGCCTCGTGCCCGTCACCGGCAGCCGCAAGGCGCGGCGCCAGTCGGACCTTGCCGCCGACCGCGACATGAACCTGCGCCAGATCCGCGCCATCCCGCACAATGCGATCCTCCAGCAGCTCGGCTATCCACTGAACGTGATCGCGGGCGTCGGGAGCGCGGCGGATGGGCAGTTCGAGGAGCTCGGCGCGCTTCTCTCCCAAAGCGCGCGCGGGCGACAGATCATGCGCCTGGTGCGTGCCGCCAATGCCCGCGGCAGCATCAAGACAGTCGCGGCGTTCGGCGAGCTGTTCAATGCCGCCTACTGGGCTAGCCGCCCGTATCGCGGGACCGAGGACGGCATCGCGCGGGCCTGCGAGGCGCTGGCCGACTATCTCACCGCCGACGACCGGGCAGGCGTGTTCCGGCGACTGGCCGCCCGGCTCAGGGTAGATGCACTGAAGCTCCACCGCCTGCTCGCGCTGGTGCCCGACGACAATCCCATGCCCGATCGTGAGCACACCCGCCGCGTCATCGGCGTGCTTCAGGCGGTCCGCCTCGCGCTGTTGATGCACATGCTCCTCAAAGCCGTCAGCATCCCCGCCTTCAGCCGCGCCAACGACATCAGCCGCGACGACGTGCTGGAGATGATCTTCAGCCTCCGCGTCGACGATGCGCTGGCGCAGCTCCGCCGCGCCTTCCCGACGCATTTTCCCGGCCTTGCTGACTTCACCATGGATGAGGCGGCGGATTATCCGAGCGGCGAGACGCAGGGCTACGCCGCGCTGCACCGCGCTTTTTTCGACCCCATCGAGCGCGCGCACGCGCTGGTCCTGCGCAGTTCCACGGCCATCGCCAACGAGTTCGGTGCCTTCGGCTAAGCGAACTCGGTTGCGACTTGCAACGAAAGCTGGCGCGCCGGTTTCCGTTTAGGTAAGCTTGCGAGTCTGGGAGAGAGACTCGATGACCGACAGCGCACCCGATTATGACGTCCTGATCGTGGGCGCCGGCATCTCGGGCATCGGCATGGCCGCGCATATGCGGATGAAATGCCCCCGCCACAGCTTCGCGATCGTGGAACGGCGCGCAAACCTCGGCGGAACCTGGGACCTGTTCCGCTATCCCGGCATCCGTTCGGATTCCGACATGCACACGCTCGGCTTCGATTTCGAGCCGTGGAAGCACGAGAAATCGATCGCGGATGCGCCCGCGATCCTCGGTTACCTCGACCGGATCGTGGACGAGCGCGACATCCGCCGCCACATCCGTTTCGGCCACAAGGTGCTCACCGCCGAATTCGATTCCGCCACGGCCCGCTGGACGGTGACGGTCGAGACCGGCGAAGGCGAGAAGAAGCGCCTGACCGCCAACTGGCTCTACCTCGGCTCGGGTTATTACGATTACGACGAGCCCCATGACCCCGGATTCGCCTTCGGCGGGTTCGAGGGGCAGGTGATCCACCCGCAGTTCTGGCCCGAGGATCTGGACTACACCGGCAAGCGCGTGGTGGTCATCGGAAGCGGAGCGACGGCGGTGACCATCGTTCCGGCGATGGCCGCGAAGGCCGGCCATGTGACCATGCTCCAGCGCACGCCGACCTGGATGTTCTGCCGCCCGGCAAAGGACCGCTTCGCCAATTTCCTCCGGCGCTGGCTGCCCGAGGATCTGGCCTACCGGATCACTCGCTGGAAGAACGTCAGGCTGCAGGCCTTCGGCTTCCGCCGCGCGCGCGAGAAGCCCGAGAAGGTAAAGGCGTTCCTGCATCGCAAGCTGCGCCGGATAATGGGCCCGGACTACGACCTCGCCCCTTTCACCCCGCCCTATAACCCGTGGGAACAGCGGCTGTGCCTGGTGCCGGACGACGACCTCTTCGCCGCGATCAAACAAGGCAAGGCGGATGTCGTCACCGGCCGGATCGCGGCCTTCGAGAAGGGCGGCGTCAGGCTCGAGGACGGGAGCCACCTGTTGGCCGATATCGTGGTCACGGCGACCGGCCTCAAGCTCGCGGTCGCGGGCAAGATCGCGATCAGCGTCGACGGCGCGGCGGTCGATTTCGCGGAACGCTTCTATTACAAGGGCTGCATGTTCTCGAACGTGCCGAACCTCGCAGTGGTGTTCGGCTATCTGAACGCCAGCTGGACCCTGCGCGCCGACATCAACTCCGACTATGTCTGCCGCGTGCTGAACGCGATGCGCGCCAAGGGCGCCGACCTCGCCATCCCCGTGCTCGCCGATGACCACGCGCTGGAGGAAGACGATATCTTCGATTTCTCGAGCGGCTACATCCAGCGCTCGAAGCACATCATGCCGAAGAACGCGGTCGCCTATCCCTGGCGGCTCAATCAGGAATATCTCGTCGATCGCAAACGGATGAAGGTGGAGCCGGTGGAGGACGGCATCCTCGCGCTGCGCCGCGCCAAGGCCGATACGAGCGGGCGCGGCGAGTTGCTCCAGGCCGCGGAATGACTATGCGGGGCGGATGACGACACGCATCTTCACCGCCGGGCTCGTCGTGATCGGCGACGAGATCCTCTCGGGCCGTACCCACGACAAGAACATCGCGCAGGTGGCGAGCTGGCTTCAGGTGCAGGGCATCCGGCTTGCCGAGGTGCGGGTGGTGCCCGACGTCACCGCCAGGATCGTGGCGGCCGTCAACGCGCTGAGGGCCGAGAACGATTACCTTTTCACCACCGGCGGGATCGGTCCCACCCATGACGACATCACCGTGGACGCGGTGGCAGAGGCGCTGGGCGTGGCGGTCGTCGTCCATCCCGAGGCGCGGGCGATCCTCGAACGCTATTATGCCGACAAGGGCGGCCTCAACGAAGGGCGGCTGCGGATGGCGCGGGTGCCCGAGGGGGGTGAGCTGATCCCGAATCGCATGTCGGGCGCGCCCGGCATCCGCCTCGGCAACATCTTCCTGATGGCGGGGGTGCCGCATATCACCGCGGGCATGCTCGACGCGCTCACCGGCCAGCTCGAGGGCGGCGCGCCGCTGCTGTCCGAAACCATCGGCGGCTTCATTCCCGAAAGCGAGGTCGCGGGCCTGCTGCGCGACACCGAGAAGGCGCATCCGGACTGCCAGATCGGCAGCTATCCCTTCTTCAAGGACGGCCGCGTCGGCGCCAATTTCGTCATCCGCTCGACCGATGCGGCGGCACTGGCGGAATGCTCGCGCGCACTGTGCGACGGGCTGAGCGCCGCAGGTTTCGCCTGGGAGCCGGGCGGCATCGCGCCGCGATAGAGCGCTCTAAGACCGGTTGACCGCCGCGCTCCGCTCCGGCAAATGCGCGCATCCGGGCTGCGGGTATGATGTAATGGTAGCCTGTCAGCTTCCCATGCTGAACGCGCGGGTTCGATTCCCGCTACCCGCTCCAGTTTCGCGAGATCCGCTCGTCCGCCACCGGCAGCAGGCGCCCGAGCGGCCCATAGCTCCGCAAAACTACCTAGTGCAGCGCCCCCGTCGCTTTACTGGTTTGGCTTATTGTGCACGCATGACGAAGCACGCCAAGGTCTTGAACAAAGCGGAATGGAGGTTTTCCCTCCTGTTCATTCTCATCGCCGTCTTTTCGGCGACCCAGCTGGCGCACGAGACCCTCAACCGCCTCGGTTTCCTGCCACCACGGCTCGATGCACTCGCTTCCGATGTCGAGATGGTCATGCAGGTCATCCTGCTGGCTCTCGTGTGCGCCGCCGCGCCGCTTTTGATCAGTGAGCTGTCGCGGAGAAGGCTCGGAGCGAAGAAAGCCCATGACTCGCGGGAAAATATCAACCTGCTGTTTCAGATGACCGAAATGCTCCAGAGCGCGCTCGGCCATGCCGATGCCAATACCGTCCTGCGCTCGACGGCCACCGATCTGTTGCCCGGACGCGGGGGAGCGCTCTACATCTTCAACAATTCGGGCGACCGGCTCGAGCTATCGACATCGTGGAGCTGGCCGGATCGCAGCCAACTGGCGGAAACCATCTCGCCTTCGTCATGCTGGGCGCTCAAGCGCGGCAAGTTCCATGTGAACGCGCCCGGCCAGCACGGGGTGTGCTGCGACCATCACGACCCGGACGGGCCGGCAACGATTGAAATCCCGATGATGGCACGCGGCGAGGTTTACGGCTTGCTGGTAGTGGAGGAGGACGCGGCCTCGTCGGCGGAGGAACAAGTCCGTATCCGGGATCTAGCGGGCGCCTTGGCCGAGGCGATGTCCTTGTCGCTGGCCAACCTCGCCTTGCGCGACCGTTTGCGCGCGCAGGCCCTCCGCGACCCGCTGACCGGGCTCTATAACCGACGCCATCTGGAAGAAGCCTTCGAGCGCCATCTGGCTCAGGCGGAGCGCGACGGGTCCGCCCTTTCGCTCATCATGATCGATTTGGACCACTTCAAAGCCATCAACGACAACCACGGGCATGCCATGGGCGATGCGGTGTTGGCCAGCGTGGGCACGGCCATCGCTCAGGGTCTGCGGCCCTGCGACATCGCCTGCCGTTACGGCGGGGAGGAATTCGCGATCCTTCTGCCCGATTGCTCGCCCAGTTCCGCCCGTAGCCGGGCCGAAGAGCTGCGAGAGCGGATCGAAAGGCTTTCGAGCACCCACCGGATTCCCGTCAGCGCGTCGATTGGTGTGGGGACCAGTCCCGACACCTCGTCGGGCGCGAGCTTGTTTGCAGACGCCGACCGCGCGCTGTACCGCGCCAAGAAGGAAGGCAGGAACAAGGTCATCGACTGCTCTCCCTCGACCGGCAAAACCCCCAATCCGGTTACCGTACGGGCGGCATAGGCGCGGCGGGCGCCGTCTTCCCGCCCAAGCGCCCGAGGCGATGGTCGCAGGGCCGCCTGATGGACGTCTTCGCATAAACCTTGCGATTCGGGCTGCGCAATGGAGCGGAACCCGCTTCGCGCAGCCCCCGGACCTCATCCCCCTCGCCCCTCGGACGGTGACGAAGGATTGCGCGCCGCGCGACACGCTTTATGCGGGCAGCGATGGCAGCGGTGACGATCATCGAAGGCGCGGACGATTCCGCGATCGCGGGCTGGGTGGCGGAGCGGCTTCGCGCCGGCCTCGGTGCCACCCACCGCCCGCTCGCGATAACCGTCCCCGGCGGATCGACGCCGTTCCCGATCATCGAGCTGTTGCTGGAACGCGACCTGCCGTGGCAGCGGCTCGCCGTCTGGCCGAACGACGACCGGGCGGTGCCGGAAGATCACCCGGCCTCCAACACCGGAAAGCTGCGCGCGCTCTTCGATCCCAAGGGCGTTGAAGTGGTGACGCTGAGCGAGATGGAAGCAATCCCGCGCTTCGCGCTCGCCTGGCTGGGCATGGGAGCGGACGGGCACATCGCCTCGCTGTTCCCCAACACCGACCCGCAGGCCGACACGCCGCATCCGGTGGTGCGGCTGACACCCGATCCGCTGCCGCCCGAGGCTCCCTTCGACCGGATCAGCCTGACCATACCCTCGCTGCTCGCGAGCGACGAAATCGTCTTCGTTATCCGCGGCGCCGACAAGCGCGCCGTGTTCGACGCGGCGGTGCGCGGCGAAAACAACCTCCCCGTCGCGCGGCTGCTGCGTGCGAGCACCCAGCCGGTCACCTGCTTCGCATGATCGCGGCGCTGCACCGCGCGGCCCTGCGCGCGGCTCACCGGCTGCGCCACCACTGGCGGGTCTGGCGCAAGGTGCCGCTGGCAGGGGTCAGCATGATCGCCTGCGACCTCGACGGGCGCGTCCTGCTGGTAAGGCTGAGCTATGCCGACGCCGGCTGGAGCCTGCCGGGCGGCGGGGCGAACCGCGGCGAGAGCTGGCGGGACGCTGCCGTGCGCGAGCTCGCCGAGGAGACCGGCTGCAAGGCGCTGGCGGTGAAACCGGTCGGGGAACTGGCCGAGGTCATCTCGGGCAGCCCGCACACCGCCCATGTCTTCACCTGCATGACCGAGGACGCGCCTGTGCCCGATGGGCGCGAAGTGATCGAGGCTCGGTTCTACCCCGCCCACTCGCTGCCGCATCCGATGACTGCCCGCACACAGGCGCGACTGGCGCTGTGGCGGGCGGCCCAGCGCGGCGTCACAACAGGCTGAGCTGCGCATCCGGGCGCGGCGGCTGCGCGGCGGCGTCCGCTCCCTCCAGCTTCGACAGCGTCAGCCCCATCAGCCGGATCGGCAGCCGCAGCGGCAGCACCTCGTCGAGCAACTCGCGGGAGAGCGCGGCGAAGCGCGCCTTGTCGGCGATCGGCGAATCGACTGTCCGCGCCCGGCTCATGATCTGGAAATCGGCGTATTTGAGCTTGAGCGTCAGCGTCCGCCCGCGCGCTTCCGCCCGCTCGATATAGCCCCATACGATCTCGATGATGTCCTCCAGCGTCTCGCGCAGGGCAGGTCCGCTGGAGATGTCCTCCGAAAATGTCCGCTCCCCGCCTACCGACTTACGGATGCGGCTTGAGCGCACCGGCCGCAGGTCGATCCCCCGCGCGGCGCGATAGAGATAGTCGGCGAAGCTGCCGAAATGCACCCGCAGCCAGGCGAGATCCTTCTCCGCGAGGTCGGCGCCGGTCTCGATGCCCAGCCGCGCCATCTTCTCCGCGCCGCGCGGGCCGACGCCGTGAAAGCGCCGGACCGGCAAGGCCGCGACGAAATCCGCGCCCTCGCCGGGGCGTATGACGCAGAGCCCGTCGGGCTTGTTCTGGTCGCTCGCGATCTTGGCGAGGAACTTGTTGTAGCTGACCCCGGCGCTGGCGGTGAGCCTGGTTTTGGCACGAATTTCCTGCCGGATCAGCTCGGCGATGCGGGTGGCGCTGCCTATGCCGAGCTTGTCCTCGGTGACGTCGAGATAGGCCTCGTCGAGGCTCAGCGGCTCGACGAGATCGGTATGATGGCGGAAAATCGCGCGGATCTGCTGGCTCACCTCGCGATAGGCATCGAAGCGGCTCTTCACGAAGACGAGGTCGGGGCACAGCCGCTTCGCCGTCACCGATGGCATGGCCGAGCGTACGCCGAAGCTGCGCGCCTCGTAGCTCGCCGCCGCGACCACACCGCGCCCGCTCGATCCGCCCACCGCCACCGGCTTGCCCTTGAGCTCGGGATTGTCGCGCTGTTCGACGCTGGCGAAGAAGGCGTCCATGTCGACATGGATGATCTTGCGCAGGCCGAGCGCCGCCTCGCCCTCATCCTCGTCGCGATCGCTGGAAGCCATGCCGGGGCAAATCTAGGCCGCGGCCGCAGCGCTGTCGAGCGGCGAGCCTTGCACCCGAAGCCGGAACCGCCCCCCGCTCGCGACGATTAGGCTTCCCATGTTGCAGCGCAGCAGCCAAGAGCCGTGGATGAACCGCGCCGATCCCTCGTCCACCTTACTCCGCGCCAGCGATGGCAGCGGCAAGGTGCTCGGCCGCGCGGAGTTCGTCGCCCTGATGGCGGCAATCATGAGCCTCGGCGCGCTGGCGATCGACGCCATGCTGCCCGCGCTCGACGCCATTGCCGCGAACTTCGGCGTCACCGATCCCAACCAGCGCCAGCTCGTGGTCGGCATCTATCTCATCGGCAGCGCGGTGGGGTGCCTCGTGCCGGGCTCGCTCGCCGATCGCTTCGGGCGGCGGCGCATCCTGTTCCTCGCGCTGGGCGCCTATGTGCTCACCGCCCTGCTCTGCGCGGTCGCCGCTAGCTTCGATTATCTCCTCGCCGCGCGCGCGCTTATGGGCGTGCTGTCGGCGGGCCTCGGCGTGCTGCCCGGGGCGATCATCCGCGACCGCTTCGAAGGCGACGCGATGGCGCGGCTGATGAGCACCATCTTCATCGTCTTCATGGTCGTGCCGGTGTTGGCGCCGAGCGTCGGGCAGGCGGTGCTCGTGGTCGCGCCGTGGCGCTGGGTTTTCGTGGCCGTGGCGCTGCTCGGCGCAGCGGTGTTCGTGTGGGCCTGGGCACGCCTGCCCGAAACGCTCGCGCCGGAGGATCGCCAGCCGCTCGACCTGAAGAGCGTCGCGCACAACCTCCCGCTGACCTTCACGACCCGGTCGGCGGTTGGCTATGTCCTCGGTGCGGGTCTCACCTTCGGGGCGATGTTCGGCTACATCAATTCAGCCCAGCAACTGGTCGGCGAGCATTTCGGCGCGGGTGATATGTTCGCGATCGTCTTCGGCGCCACCGCCTCCACCCTGGCAGTGTCGAGCTTCGCCAATTCGCGGATCGTCGAGCGGTTCGGCGCGCGGCGGGTATCGCACACCGCGCTGCTCAGCTTTATCGCGGTGTCCGCGCTACAGGTCGCGGCGGCCTTCCTCGACGGCGACAACCTTTGGCTGTTCGCCCCGCTGATGAGCGCAAACCTGTGCCTGCTCGGCTTCATGGGCGCGAATTTCGGCTCGATCGCGATGCAGCCCTTCAGCGCAACCGCAGGCGCCGCCTCCAGCGCGCAAAGCTTCGTGCGGATGCTCCTCGGCGCGGGAATCGGTACGGTGATCGGCCAGAATTACGACGGCAGCGCGCGCCCGCTGGCGCTGTCGCTATTCGTGTGCAGCTGCCTGAGCCTGCTGCTGGTGCTGTTCAGCGAGCGCGGCAAGCTGTTCCGGCGCCCGCACGACCGGCGCCGCTTTTACGGTGCGCACGAGTTTCACTGATCGCGCCGCGCGGGCTACCAGCCCTCGACAGGACGGAAATCGTGGCGGCTCCAGGTGATGAGCCCCGGATCGGCGGGCTTGTTGTCGAGCGCGTCGCGCCAGGCGCGCACGATCATCTTCAGCTTCGCCCAGCGCCCGATCACCACCCGCTCGTCCCACGCATGAACCCCTCGCGCGACCACCTCGCGCCCGATCGCGCCGTAGATCTCCGCCGCCGCCAGCACGGCCCAGCGGCTGCGGAACGGCAGGGTGCGCGTGCCCCAGCGCGCCGCCCGCTCATGTTTTTCCATCAGCGCGACGAGGCGCCTGGCGATGTCCGCCATCTCCCGCCGGTGATGCGGCTTCATCTGCTGGCCGGGCTCGATGTCTTCCTCGACCAGCCACTCGACGGGGATGTAGCAGCGGTCGGCGGCGTCATCCTCCCTGAGGTCGCGCACGATATTGGCGAGCTGGAAGGCCAGCCCCTGGTCGCAGGCGCGGTCGAGCGTCTCACCGTCCTCGGAGGATACCCCCATGACCTTGGCCATCATCACGCCGACGGCACCGGCGACATGGTAGCAATAGCGCAAGAGGTCCGCCTCGGTGCGCGGGCGCCATTCGGCGGCGTCGAGCGCGAAGCCTGCGATCACGTCGTCGGCCATGTCCTGGGTAATGCCGACCTCCATCGCCAGCTGGCCGAGCCCGTCGAAGGCCGGATCGGCGGTCGGCTGGCGGGCGAAGGCGCGGCGGGTGAGGACGCGGATGCCCTGCAGGCGATCCTCCGCCTCCTGCCGGTTCTCGGGCGGGTCGACGAGATTTCCGCCGAGGTCCTGCCCGTCGGCAATGTCGTCGCAGCGCCGGCACCAGGCGTAGAGCAGCCAGGCCTTCTCGCGCGTGGGACGGTCGAACAGGCGGCTGGCGGCGTAGAAGCTCTTCGAACCGAGGCGGATGGTTTCGCGCGCTTCGGCGATCAGCTCCTCGCGGTCGCGGCCGCCCCCCGCGCGGGTTTCCGCCGGGCGCATGATCCGCGACGGCGCGAGCATCCGGTCATGCTCTTCCGGGGTATCGGTCACTTCCATGCGCGCCACGGCGGTCGGTCCTCAGAGATCGTCGGCCTTCATCTCGAAGATCGGGCGATGGGGCACATAGTTCGCCATCGCGTCAAGAAGCGCGCTTAACGTATCCTCGGCAATCAGGATGCCCTGGTGGGCGGGTCGCACAAAACCGACCGTCGCCATGTGACGGTTGAAGGCGATGAGATCGTCGTAGAAACCGAAGGCGTTGAGCAGACCCACCGGCTTGGCGTGATAGCCGAGCTGCGCCCAGCTCATCGCCTCCCACAGCTCGTCCATTGTGCCGACCCCGCCGGGGATGGTGACGAAGCCATCGGAAAGCTCGGTGAAGCGCAGCTTGCGCTCGTGCATCCCGCTAACCGTGTGAAGCTCGGTGCAGTCGTGGTTGGCGACTTCGGAATTGGCGAGCGCCTCGGGGATCACCCCGATCACCTCGCCGCCTGCCTCGAGCGCGCTGGAGGCGACCGCCCCCATCAGCCCGAGCCTGCCGCCGCCATAGACGACCCCGATCCCGCGTTCCGCCAGGGTGCGCCCGACCTCGCGCGCGCAGTTCATGTAGCGCGGATCGGCCGGCGTTGCCGACCCGCAATAGACGGCGAGACGCTTCACGCTTTCAGGTCCTCGATCATCAGCCCTGCGGTCGCCTTGGCGCTGCCGA
Source organism: Pseudomonadota bacterium (assembly GCA_021794525.1). Lineage (GTDB taxonomy): Bacteria > Pseudomonadota > Alphaproteobacteria > Sphingomonadales > Sphingomonadaceae > Qipengyuania. The sequence continues at coordinate 16,589 of JAJYQP010000027.1, forward strand.
CGACGCCTGGAATGCCCGCGCCCGGATGCGTGCCCGCGCCCACGAGGTAGAAGTTCGAAATCACGTCGTCGCGGTTGTGGCCGCGGAACCAGGCGCTCTGGGTCAGGATCGGCTCGAGGCTGAAGGCGCTGCCGACATGGGCATTGAGGTCGGTCGCGAAGTCGCGCGGGCTGTAATGGAACTTGGTCACGATCCGGTCGTGCAAATGGGGGATCAGGCGGTGCTGGATCTCGTCGAGGATGCGCTTTTCGAGCACCGGGCCCATCTGCTCCCAGTCGATCGCGAGCTTGCCGAGATGCGCCACCGGCACCAGCGCATAGAACGTGCTCTTGCCCTCCGGCGCCATGTCCGGGTCGGTGACGCTGGGATGGTGGAGATAGATCGAAAAGTCCGCGGGCAACACGCCGTGGTCGTAGATGTCCTCCAGCAAACCGGCATAGCGCGGGCCGAACAGGATCATATGGTGCGGGATACCGGGCCATGTCCCCTCGACCCCGAAATGCACCACGAAAAGGCTGGGCGAGAACCGCTTTCTGGCGAGCTTGCCGCCATAGGACTGGCCGCGCTTGGAGCCCGAGAGCAGCGCCTTGTAGCTGTGCACGATATCGGCATTGCTGGCGACCGCGTCGAAGCGCTGCTTCCACCCGCTCGCCGTCTCGACCTCGCTCGCGCGGGTGCCGAAGGTGTGAACCTGCACCGCCGGGTCGGCGAGGCGGACCGTGCCGCCGAGCCGCTCGAAATGGGTAACCATCGCGGCGACGAGGCGGTTGGTGCCGCCCTTCGCCCACCACACGCCGCCGTCCTTCTCCAGCTTGTGGATCAGGGCATAGATCGCGCTGGCGGTCATCGGGTTGCCGCCGACCAGCAGGGTGTGGAAGCTCAAGGCCTGGCGCAGCCGCTCGTCCTCGACGAAATGGCTGACCATCGAATAGACGCTGCGCCACGCCTGGTTCTTGGCGAGCGCGGGGGCGGCCTTGATCATGCTCGCGAAATCGAGAAACGGTACCGTGCCGAGCTTCAGATAGCCCTCGCGGTAAACCTCCGCCGAATAGGCGAGGAAGCGGCGATAGCCCTCGACATCGACCGGATTGAGTCGCGCGATCTCCGCGTTCAGCGCCGCCTCGTCGTTCGAATAGTCGAACTGCGTCCCTTCGGGCCAGTGGAGGCGGTAGAACGGGCTGACGGGCATCAGTTCGATATCGGCGGTCATGTCATGGCCGGTCAGTTGCCACAGCTCGCGCAGGCAATCGGGATCGGTAATGACGGTCGGGCCAGCGTCGAAGGTGAAGCCGTCCCGCTCCCAGAAATAGCCGCGCCCGCCGGGCTTGTCGCGCCCTTCGACCAGAGTGGTGGCGACGCCGGCGCTTTGCAGGCGGATGGCGAGGGCGAGCCCGCCGAACCCCGCGCCGATGACGCAGGCGGTCTTGCCGGTCGGCTGGGGAAGGTAGGGGCTGGCGGCGATCTCGGGGGTCAGTGTCGAAGTCACGCCGAAGCTATTGGACGAGCGGTGCCCCTTTGCCAAGCAGCGCCGACACCGCGCGGCCGATCGGAACCGGGGGCTTTCCCGTCAGCACGCGCAGCTTGTCGAGCGCCGTCGCGCGTCCGGCGTAGAAGCGTGCGATCAGCGGGTCGGGCAAGCGGTAGAAATGCGCGAAGATACGCCAGCGCTGCTCCGGCTCGGCGGCCTGGAACAGCATCCGACCAAGATCGCGATAGAAACCGGTCGCGCGCCAATGTTCTGCGGCGCGCGTATCGAGCATGGCGGCGATCTCCGGCCCTTCCAGCGTCGCCACGCGCGCGATGGCGAGCGCGGTCTCGGCCGCGAAGGGCAGGGTGTAGCTGGTGAGCGGGTGCGTGAAGAGCCCGCGCCCGCCCGCCAGCGCCACGCCGGGGGTGGCGAACAGCGCGCGATGCGCCGCCGCATCGCCCCCGGTGACGACGGACAGCACCCCCGCCTCGCGTTCGACGACCTCGCCCGCCCAGCCCTGCGCCGCGCAATAGGCGGCGATCCGGTCCTCCAGCAGCGCGCGGTCGAGCACCGGGCTGTCGGCGTAATAGGTATCCTCGACGAAGACCTCGGTCTCCGAAAGCGGCAGCGCATAGACGAAGCGATAGGCGCCGTGCTGCGGCAGGTCGGCGTCCATGATGAGCGGGGCGGCGAGCCCGTGCGGCGCAGTGCAGCGGATCGCCTGCCCGGCGAAGACCTGCCAGCCGCCGCGCAGATGATGGCTGGGCGAAAAGTCGCGGCAGTCGATGACGCTGCGCGCCGCGATCCGCTCGCCGCTCTCGAGCGTGACGCCGCCGGCGTCGATTGCGGAAATGCGCGAGCCCGTCCGGATCGCCTCTTGCGGCAGCAGGCGGCGCAGCGCGGCATCGAAGTCGCGGCTGGCGAGCGAGCGATAATCGGCCGCCAGCCGCCGCTCGAAACCAGGAAAGCGCACGGCGTGCCCGCCGCTCCAGCTTGTGTGCGCGAAACAGCCAAGCAGCGTCGCCGCCTCGCCCGCCAGGTCGCCTTCGAACCAGCTCCAGCGGTGGTTGCCACCGAAGGTCTCCCCCGCCTCGACCAGCGCGAGCGACAGCCTCGGCTGGGCGCGGTGAACCGCGAGCGCAATCAGCCCGCCGGCGAGCCCTCCGCCCGCGATCACCATGTCGAAAGGCCCGTTCGCCACGATCCCAGGCGCTAGGCCGAAGGAACCAGCGGGCGCAAGCACCGTTCGGGCTGGAACAAGGGGAATCCGGCAATGTACCGAAGTTTTCTCGCCCTTTCGGCCGCGATGCTCGCGCTGGGCATTGTCCAGCCGCTTGCCGCGCAGGATCCGGGCAACGACACGCCCGCGCCCGAAAGCCCCGCCCCGCCCACTGGTGCGCCGCCCTCTGTGTTCGACGGCGACTGGTTCACCATCGGCGCCGGCCTCGCCTACAACGCATCCTACGACGGCTCGGACGATTACGTGGTCACGCCGCTGCCCTTTCTGCAAGGCAAGCTCGGCGGGGTCGCGATCAATCCGCGGCCAGCCGGCATCGCGCTCGATTTCATCGACGACACGGCGGGCGAGCCGGTTTCCGTCTCGCTCGGCGTTGCCGGACGCGTCAATCGCAACCGGGTGACGCAGATAAAGGACCCGGTCGTCGTCGCCTACGGCAAGCTGAAAACAGCGATCGAGGTCGGGCCGACAGCCGGACTGAGTTTGAACGGTGTCCTCAACCAGTACGACAGCCTCTCGCTGGGCGTCGATGCGCTGTGGGACGTGAACGGTGCCCACAAGGGGATGACGGTCACCCCGTCGATCACCTATTTCACGCCCTTGAGCCGCGGCGCGGTGGTCAGCCTGTCGCTCTCGGCGCGCCATGTCGATGACGATTACGCGGCCTATTACTACAGCGTGCCGGTGATCGCGACGCTTGCCCCCGCCGACACGCTGCCCGCGTTCACCGCAAGCGGTGGCTTCGACAAGATCGGCGCAAACCTGCTTGCCGGCTTCGATTTCGACGGCGACGTCACCAATGGCGGCCTCGCCGGTTTCGTGCTCGCCGGCTACTCGCGGATGCAGGGCGACGGGGCGCGCACGCCTTTCACCTCGATCCGGGGCAGCGCCGACCAGTGGTTCCTCAGCGCCGGGATCGGCTACACCTTCTAGGCGCTTGCGCTCCCCCTGCCGTGCGGGCATCACCCGGCGGCCAGGGGAGAGACATCATGCACCGCAAGACCGTGTTCGCCATAGCCCTCGCGCTGGGAGCGGCTACGCCCGCGCTCGCCGGGACTACCGTGATCCATGCCGACGCCGTCATCACCGACGCCGACAGCCCGGTACGCGGCAAGTCCACCGTCATCGTCACCGACGGGCGGATCACCGCCATCGAGGATGGCTGGTCGGAGGTGCCCGCAGGGGCGGAGATGGTCCATCTCGCGGGCAAGACGCTGGTACCCGGCCTCACCGACCTCCACGTTCACCTCACCGGCGATCCGGGCGGCGATTTCTGGAAAGAAGCCGTCGAGCCCGAGGACTGGGGCGTCGTTGTCGGCGCAAAGAACGCGCTGCTCACCGCGAAAGCGGGCTTCACCACAGTGCGCGAGGCGGGGAGCGAGGGCGCGAGCGCGTTTGCCCTGCGGCGCGGCACGGCGGAAGGCTTAATTCCGGGACCGCGTATCGTCGCCGCCGGACCGCCGCTGGCAATCATCGGGGGACATGGCGATGTCAACGGCTTCCGGCCCGAGATCAATGCGCTGCTCTCCAGCGGATTCACCTGCACCGGCGCAGTCGAATGCGCGGCCAAGGTGCGCCGCGCGAGCCAGAACGGCGCCGACGTCATCAAGATCACCGCCACCGGCGGCGTGCTGAGCCAGCAGGGCCGCGGGCTGGAGGCGCATTTCACCTCCGACGAGATGAAGGCCATCGCCGACACAGCCCATTCGCTCGGGCTCAAGGTCATGGCCCACGCTCATGGCGCGCGCGGGATCGAGGCGGCGGCGCGCGCCGGCATCGATACGATCGAGCACGGCACCTACATCGACGAGCCGGCGGCGCGCGCGATGAAAGAGCGGGGCACCGTCCTGGTGCCCACGCTGATGGCGTTCCAGGGGATTTCGGAGCGGCTCGGCAAGGGTATTTACACCCCCACGGTCGAAACGAAGGTGCGCGCGGTCGCCGAAAAGGCGCGGGTTTTCATGGGGCAAGCGATGAAATGGGGCGTGCCGATCGCCTTCGGCACCGATGCGGGCGTGTTCGAGCACGGCCGCAACGCGGGCGAATTCAGGCTGATGCGCGCGCAGGGCATGACCGACCGGCAGGCGCTGGCCAGCGCCACCACCGCCGCGGCCAGGGTGCTCGGCATGGAAAGCGAGATCGGCCGCATCGCGCCGGGCTACTCGGCGGATATCGTCGCGGTCGAGGGCGATCCGACGAAGGACGTGACAGTCCTTGAAAAGGTCGACTGGGTGATGGCGCGCGGCCGGGTGATCCACTGATCGCCCTTCGTCGGCGCGCGTGTGCGGTTCGTCGAGCGATGGGCGCGCGCAAGGGACGCCGGACCCAGCGTCCTCCCCACAAGTCCAGGGGAGATTCCAGATGACCGCCATCCGTTTCGCGCTGCTCGCCGCCAGTGCGCTGCCGCTTGCCGCCTGTGCAACCACCGCCTCCGAACGCGCCGACATTGCCGCGCGCAATGTCGCAGCAGCGGCCATGGATGCCGATGCAAACGCGGATATTGCCGCGGTCGATGCAGAGAAATCACACGATCGCCTCTTCGCACTGTTCGCCGCCGCCGACGAGGCGAGCCTGAAGCTCAACCCGCTCGCTGCCATCAGTCGCGGCGACTTGCGCTATGCCAACCGGCTGACCGATGCGCTGACCCCCGAGTACACCGCCGCGCTCAAGGCCAATGCCCAGAGCAATCTTGCGGCGCTGGAGGCCATCGACCGTGCGAGCCTGTCCGAAACCGACCAGATTGCCTGGGACGTGTTCCGCTGGAACCAGCAGCAGGCGTTGAAAGCGCTGACCCCGGAGCGCCTCGCGCTGACCGAGGTGCGGCCAATCAACCATTTCTTCGGCCTTCACACCGGTTATCCGACCTTCTCCAGCGGCAAGGGCGGCGCGCCGTTCAAGACGGTCAAGGACTACGAGGACGCCGCAGCCCGCCACCGCGAATATGCGAAATACATCGACCGCGCGATCGGCAAGTTCCGCGAGGGCCTGTCGACCGGGGTACTCGAAACCAGCCTCACCATCGGCAATGTCATCCAGCAGCTCGACGCGCAGATTGCGCTGCCGGTGGAACAGTCGCCCTTCTGGGGACCTCTTGCCGCCTTCCCCGCCGATTTCAGCGAGGCCGACAAGGGACGGCTGACTGCGGAGCATCGCACTGCGCTGGCAGAGGTCTATGCCGCCAACACCCGCCTGCGCGATTTCCTCAAGACCGAATATCTGCCCAAGGCGCGCACCACGGTCGGGCTCAGCCAGATGAAGGGCGGGGCGGAGCTTTACGCCGCTCTGATCGAGAATTCGACCACCCTGCCGCTGACCGCCGATTACCTCCACAATCTCGGCCTCAGCGAAGTCGCGCGAATCCGCCAGGGCATGGAGCAGGTGAAAAACGAGGTCGGCTTCAAGGGCACGCTGGCGCAGTTTTTCGACTACATCCGCACCGATCCCAAGTTCAAGCCGAAGAGCCGCGAGGCGCTGACCCAGGGCTATTACGACATAGGGAAGAAGGTCGATGCGCTGGTGCCGAAGTTCTTCTCGCTGGTCCCCAAGACCCCGCTCGAGATCCGGCCCTACGAACCGTTCCGCGAAAAGTTCGAGGCCGGCGGCAGCTACAATGCCGGCACCCCCGACGGCAGCCGTCCGGGCATCTTCTACTTCAACGCCTACGACCTTCCCAGCCGGACCACGCCGGGGATGACCACGCTCTACCTTCACGAAGGGGCGCCGGGTCACCACTTCCAGATCAGCCTGGCGCGCGAGAACGACAAGCTGCCCGCCTTCATGCGCTTCGGCGGCAACACCGCCTATGCCGAGGGCTGGGCGCTCTATGCCGAGACGCTGGGCTATCCGATGGGGCTGTTCGACGATCCCTACCAGCGGCAGGGCACCCTCGACGACGAGATGCTGCGCGCGATGCGGCTGGTGGTCGATACCGGCCTCCACGCCAAGGGCTGGACCCGCGACCAGGCGATCGAATACATGCTCGCCAACAGCGCGATGGGCCGCACCGACGCGACCGCCGAGGTCGAGCGTTACATCGCGATCCCCAGCCAGGCGCTCGCCTACAAGGTCGGCGCGCTGACCATCCAGCGGCTGCGCAAGAAGGCGGAAGACGCGCTGGGCGAGCGCTTCGACATCCGCAAGTTCCACGCGCAGGTGCTGAACACCGGATCGCTGCCGATGCCGGTGCTGGAGGCCAAGATCGACCGCTGGATCGCGGCTGGCGGCGGCTGACATCCGGCGCGGCGGCGGCACGCTAGGGCAGCGGTGCCGCACGGTCATCGCTGGACTGTGAGGGGCCGCCCGGTTACAATCGCAAGCATCCCCGGGGAGCCATGAGGCTGAGAGGGCGGTTCAAGTCCGCCGACCCGTCGAACCTGAACCGATTAACATCGGCGGAGGGAGTGGCAACCGGCCCGCTCAGCCTGAGCTCGTCGACGGCCCGTGCTCCGCCTGTGAGGAGAGAAGCGCATGGCCGACCTTGATTCCAAGTTCGACATCCCCCCCTCGGGAGAGAATATCGAAGTGACCACCGGGCCGATCCGCGGCAGCCGCAAGGTCCATGTCGGTTCTCTGAAGGTCGCCATGCGCGAGATCGATCTCGAGCCGTCCTCGGGCGAGCCGCCGCTCCGGGTCTATGACACCTCCGGCCCCTACACCGATCCGGCGGCGCAGATCGACATCCGAAAGGGGCTGCCGCAGTTGCGGCGCGAATGGCAGCTCGCCCGCGGCGATGTCGAGGAATATGCGGCCCGCGAGGTCCGGCCCGAGGACAACGGCCAGCTCGGTCCGGACCGCTCGGGCGGCGTCCCCGCCTTCCCCAATGTCGCGAAAATGGTGCTGAGAGCAAGGCCAGGCGCCAACCTCAGCCAGATGCACTACGCCCGCCGCGGGATTATCACGCCGGAGATGGAATATGTCGCCGCGCGGGAGAATCTCGGCCGCGCGCAAATCGCGCATACCCGCGACGGGCAGGACTGGGGCGCCGCGATCCCCGACTTCGTCACGCCCGAATTCGTCCGGGACGAGGTCGCGCGCGGCCGTGCGATCATCCCCTCCAACGTCAACCACCCGGAAGCCGAGCCGATGGCGATCGGGCGCAACTTCCTGGTCAAGATCAACGCCAATATCGGCAATTCCGCGGTCGCATCCGACGTCGCATCCGAGGTCGACAAGATGGTGTGGTCGATCCGCTGGGGCGCGGACACGGTGATGGACCTCAGTACGGGGCGCAACATCCACGACACGCGGGAATGGATCATCCGCAACAGCCCCGTGCCCATCGGCACCGTGCCGATCTATCAGGCGCTGGAAAAGGTCGGCGGCATTGCCGAGGAGCTGACGTGGGAAATCTTCCGCGACACGCTGATCGAGCAGGCCGAGCAGGGGGTCGACTATTTCACCATCCACGCCGGGGTGCGGCTGCCCTATATCCCGATGACCGCGAAACGCGTCACCGGCATCGTCAGCCGCGGCGGCAGCATCATGGCCAAATGGTGCCTGGCGCATCACAAGGAGAGCTTCCTCTACGAGCACTTCGACGAGATCACCGAGATCATGAAGGCCTATGACATCGCCTATTCGCTGGGCGACGGCCTGCGCCCCGGCAGCATCGCCGACGCCAATGACGAGGCGCAGTTCGCCGAGCTCTACACGCTGGGCGAGCTGACCAAGCGGGCCTGGGCGCAGGACGTGCAGGTGATGATCGAGGGCCCCGGCCACGTGCCGATGCACAAGATCAAGGAGAACATGGACAAGCAGCTCGCCGCCTGCGGGGAGGCGCCGTTCTACACCCTCGGCCCCCTCGTCACCGACATCGCGCCGGGCTACGACCACATCACTAGCGGCATCGGCGCGGCAATGATCGGGTGGTTCGGCACCGCGATGCTCTGCTACGTCACGCCCAAGGAGCACCTCGGCCTCCCAGACCGCGACGACGTGAAGGTGGGCGTGGTCACCTACAAGCTCGCCGCCCACGCCGCCGACCTCGCCAAGGGCCACCCGGCGGCGAAACTCCGCGACGACGCGCTGAGCCGCGCCCGCTTCGAATTCCGCTGGCGCGACCAGTTCAACCTCTCCTTGGACCCCGACACCGCCGAGCAATACCACGACCAGACCCTCCCCGCGGAAGGCGCCAAGACCGCGCACTTCTGCTCGATGTGCGGGCCGAAGTTCTGCTCGATGAAGATCACACAGGAGGTGCGCGACTTCGCGGCGAAGCAGAACGCGGGCGTGGAGAGCTTCGTCGCGGCGGAGGAAGCGGAGGCGGGAATGGCCGACATGAGCCGCGTGTTCCGCGAGACGGGGAGCGAGCTCTACATGGGTGCGGGTGGACGGGAGCACGATTGAGACGTCCCTTGCATTATATCAAAAAAGAGATATAGATGAGTTGGACTTTTGAGTTTGCGAGTCAGGTCGCGATCGACGAGGCTGCTGCGCTTCCCAACGATCTGCGCTCGAAGCTGGAACGGTTTGCCGACTTGATCCGGGAGTATGGGATCGCCGCCATGCGCGAGCCCTATGCGAAGCATCTCGAGGGCAAGCTGTGGGAGCTGCGGCTGAAGGGGAAGTCGGGGATCGCCCGTTCCCTATACGTCACGGTGACCGGACAACGGGTGGTGGTGGTGCGGACCTTTGTGAAGAAAACGCAGAAGACGCCGCGCCGGGAGATCGCTCTGGCGCTCGCTCGGGCAAAGGAGATTGAATGATGGCCAAGAGCAAGACGATCCCGGCGGAACAGGTCTTCGCCGAATGGCGCAAGGACCCCGAATATGTGAAGGCTTACGACGCGCTGGAGGAGGAGTTCGCGCTGGCCGGCGCGCTCATCGGCGCGCGCGCCCACGCCGGGCTGACGCAGGAGGAGCTGGCCGAGCGCATGGGCACCAGCCAGAGCGCCATCGCCCGCCTCGAAAGCGGCCGCTCGCGCCCCTCGACCACCACGCTGGCCAAGCTGGCAAAGGCCACGGGCACGAAACTGCGCGTGAGCTTCGTGCCGGACGGCAAGGCGGCGTGAAACCGCCGGGCAATTCCACGACCAGACGCTACCCACGGAAGGCGCCAAGACCGCGCACTTCTGCTCGATGTGCGGGCCCGGGCCGAGGCGGCACCGCCGCCGACGCGAAGGAGCGCAGCGAGGACAACTTCTGCTCGATGAAGATCACACAGGAGGTGCGCGACTTCGCGGCGAAGCAGAACTCGGGCGCGGAGACCTTCGTCGCGGCGGAGGAAGCGGAGGCGGGCATGGCCGACATGAGCCGCGTGTTCCGCGAGACGGGGAGCGAACTGTATATGGGCGCGGGTGGACGGGAGCACGATTGAGTGTAAGGGAGTGCTTGACAAGCATCCTGTCAGCCGCTAGCTTACACCCGTGCTCCGCTCTTATCGAAGCAAGACCCTGCGTCGGTTCGTCGAGCAGGGCGATGCCTCGAAGCTGAGCGTGCCCAATGTCGGCCGGGTCGAGCGCATCCTGACGCAACTCGACGAAGCCACCGAGCCCGAGCAGATGAACAGCCCGGGCCTGCGTTTTCACGGGCTGAAGGGGCGCGACAAGGGCCGCTTCGCCGTCGATGCCTCGGGCAACTGGCGGATCACCTTTGCGTGGGACGGCGAGGATGCCGTCGATGTCGATCTGGAGGATTATCACTGATGGCCAAGTCGCGCCCGTGGGCGATCCGCCCCATCCACCCCGGCGAGATTCTGCGCGAGGACGTGTTGCCCGCGCTGGGCCGCCCCAAGACGGAGATCGCCCGCCTGCTCGGCATCTCGCGCCAGACGCTCTACGACATCCTCGGCGAGAGGCAGCCCGTCACCGCCGCAATGGCGCTGCGGATCGGCAAGCTGTGCGGCAACGGCCCCGAAATCTGGCTCAACCTCCAGAAGCGTTACGACCTCACGATCGCCGAGCGCGAGCTCGGCGACGCGCTGGATGCGATCCCGCGGCTGGAGGCGGCTTGATGCCCGCTTCGAGCTGCGCTGGCGCGACCAGTTCTTGCCTCACTCGACCCCGACACCGCCGGGAAATACCACGACCGGACATCCGTTCATCCTGAGCCTGTCGGAAGCGAAGCTGAGCC